>JALHMT010000010.1 GCA_022843905.1 Rubrivivax sp. | reverse complement strand
ACGCCGTTGGTCTGTGCGTTCATCATGAACCCCAGCGAGGCGCCCATGGAGACGCCGACAACCAGCGCGCAAAGAATGTAGGCCAGCAGGATCATGGACGTCTCCTTCGTTGCGGTCCCGAGGGCCGTATTCTGAAGGAATCAATCTGAATTGACACTTCTTTCCGTCAAGAGTCATTGACGCCTCTGGCAGCCTGGCCCGCTGTGATGTCCACACCCGGCATGGGGCCGGTGCGCCGAGGTGGGCGCGGCGCCAGGCGTCGTCAGCCTCTTCGAGGCTCCGGTGGATCGGGTCGGAGCGAAACCCCGTGGCCGAAGTGCCTGCGCCGGGCCTCGGCGGCAGCGCGAACGAGATGGCGACCGCGCTAGCATGTCGCCATCATGGATGGCCCGACGACGCTGCATCCCGACATCCTGGCGGCACTCAGGCGCGCGGCGGCTGTGCCCGGTGGCCTGGCGGTGCTGACCGGCGCGGGCATGAGCGCCGAGAGCGGCATCGCCACCTTCCGCGACGCGCAAAGCGGCTTGTGGTCGAAGTTCGACCCGGCGGCGCTGGCCAGCGCCGAAGGCTTCCGCGCGCAGCCGCAGCTGGTGTGGCGCTGGTACGCCGAGCGGCGCCACCGCGTGCGATTGGCCCAGCCCAACACGGGGCACTTTGCGCTGGCCGGATTCGCGCAGCGCCATCCGCGGGCGATGGTGGTCATCACGCAGAACGTCGACGACCTGCACCAGCGCGCCGGCAACACCGACGCGCTGCGCCTGCACGGCGACATCCTGCGGGACGTCTGGCTCGGCCCCTGCACGATGCCTCGGCAGGACAAGGACTGCGGCGTCGACGAGGCCGCGCCCGGCGAGCCGCCGGCTTGCGCGCGCTGCGGCAACCGGGTGCGGCCAGGCGTGGTGTGGTTCGGCGAGATGCTGCCGGCGGCCGTGCTCGCGGCCGCCGAAGCGGCCGCCGAGGCCTGCAGCATGCTGCTGGTGGTGGGCACCTCGGGCGCCGTCTGGCCGGCCGCCGGCCTGGCCGCGCTGGCCCGGCGATCGGGGGCGTTGGTGGTCATCGTCAACCCCGATGCCAGCGAGATCGACCACCAGGCGCACCACCTGCTGCGCGGCACCGCGGCGCGGGTGCTGCCGCCGCTGCTGGATCCGATCTGAGCTCGGCAGGAGCGAATCGTCCAGTTCTGGACTATCATTCGGTCTCGATCCAGTTCTGTACCCGTACGTCGTCGTCCACCCACCGGGGTCCCGCATGACCGCCTTGCCCGCTGTGCACCGTGATGCCACCGCGTCCCCTGCGCCCAACAGCCCCGAGCGCCTGGCTGCCGCCGGGCTGCGCGCCTTCGAGCGCATCGCCGAGGCCTGGGGCCTGACGGTGGAGCAGCAGCTCATGCTGCTCGGCCAGCCCGCACGCTCCACCTTCTTCCAGTGGCGCAAGCAGCCCGAGAAGGCGCAGCTGCCGCGCGACACGCTGGAGCGCCTGTCCAACCTGCTGGGCATCTACAAGAGCCTGCAGATCCTGCTGCCTGATGCCGCCGCCGCCGACGCCTGGGTACGCCAGCCCAACAGCGCCGCGCCCTTCGGCGGCCGCAGCGCGCTTGACCGCATGCTGGCCGGCAACGTGAGCGACCTGAATCTCGTTCGGCGCTACCTCGACGGCGTACGCGGCGGCGGCTGGTCTTGATCGCCACCGATCCCCCGGTCAGGCGCGTCCGCTGGCAGCAGGCCTGCCGCATCGTTCCCACGCGCTACCCGGCGATCTCGCTGTTCGACCGCGTGGCCGACGCGGCCGATTTCGAGGCGCTCTACGCACTGGAAGCCCTGACCAACGAGCGCGTGCGCGACGAACTGGGCGAGATCGAGCGCGTGGCGCCGGCCGACCGGCTGTTCGGCCCGGGCAGCGGGCCCATCATGGCGGCCTTCACGCACGTGAACGTGCTGGGCAGCCGCTTCAGCGATGGCGCCTACGGCGTCTTCTACGCGGCGCGTGAGCGCGCCACCGCGGTGGCCGAGACTCGCCATCACCACGCCAACTTCCTGGCGGCCACGCGCCAGGGGCCGATGCACCTGCCCATGCGCCTGTACCACGTGGCGGTCGACTCGCGGCTGCACGACCTCTGCGCGCCCGGCGCCGTGCCGGCGGCCGTGCACGACCCCGACCACTACGGCACGGCCCGCGCGCTCGGTGCCGGACTGCGCGCCGCCGGTTCGGCCGGGGTGGTGTACCGCAGCGTGCGCCGCGAGGGCGGCCGCTGCGTGGGGCTGTTCCGCCCGCGGGGCGCCAGCGGCTGCCATCACGCCGCCTACCTGCTCTATGCCTGGGACGGGCAGGGCTTCACCGACGTTTACGAGAAGACTGAATGAGCGGCCCGAAGACCCTGGGCGGCGGGCCCGATCGCTTCGACCGGCTCGACGCCCTGCGCGCCGTGGCCATCGTCTGGATGGCGGTCTTCCATTTCTGCTTCGACCTCAACCACTTCGGCCACTTCTGGCCGCGGCAGAACTTCTACACCGACCCCTTCTGGACCGTGCAGCGCACCTGCATCGTCTCGCTGTTCCTGTTCTGCGCCGGGCTGTCGCAGGCCGTGGCGGCGCAGGCCGGCCAGAGCTGGCCGCGCTTCTGGCGGCGCTGGGCGCAGGTGGCGGCATGCGCGCTGCTGGTGAGCCTGGGCTCGGCCTGGATCTTCCCGCGCAGCTGGATCAGCTTCGGCGTGCTGCACGGCCTGGCGGTGATGCTCATCGTCACGCGGCTGCTGGCCACGCGCACGGCCTCACAGCCGTGGGGGCCGGGGCTGCTGCTGGCACTCGGCGCCCTGGCGCTGCTGCTGCCGCAATGGTGGCAGGACGCGGTGTTCGACAACCGCTGGCTGAACTGGACGGGCCTCGTCACGCGCAAGCCCATCACCGAAGACTACGTGCCCGTGCTGCCCTGGCTGGGCGTGATGCTGTGGGGCGTGGCGCTGGGCCAGTGGCTGTTGCACCATCGCCGCAACGTGATGAACGGGCCGTTGCCCCAGGTGGCCCGGCCCCTGGCCGTGCTGGGCCGCTGGAGCCTGAGCTTCTACATGCTCCACCAGCCCGTCTTCTTCGGGCTGTTGATGGCCTGGGCCTGGCTTCACAAGGCCTGAGCCGCGGCGACGATGCTATTGCTGGGGCCCGGCGGTGCTCGAGCCGGCCGCGGGGCGGCCGAGCAAGGCGCTCTTCAGGCCGGCATCGGCCGGCACGGGGCCCAGCCAGATGCGCATCAGGGCGTTGAAGAACTCGGGCTCCTTGATGGGCTCGGCCTGGGGCTGGCCGTTCACCAGCACCGTGGTGCCCACGCCCGGCACGAAGTCGACCGAGAAGCTGTCGCCGGCCCGCAGCCGCTTGCGGGCCGAGAAGATGTCGGACATGCGGATGGTGCCGGGGATCAGCTTGCTGAACTCCTCGCGGGTGGCGTTGTCCTGCATGCCGCGCGTGAAGAGCCGGCCCAGCTCGTTGGCGTCGATCTCGCGCAGCATGGACACCTGCAGCCGCTTGGGGCCGCTGGCGCTCATCACCGCCTCGGGCGTGCCCGCGGTGCTGGTCAGGTACAGGCCGGCGGCATACACCTTGACGACGAACCTGTAGCGGATGCCGGCGCCGTTGAGCTGCAGCGGCTGCCCTGCCAGCGACACGGCGGGTGGAAACTTCGCACCCGCAAGATCCAGCGTCTGCGCGAGCGCTGCCGTCGGCGACAGGGCGATCGGCGCGATCAGCATCGAGGGCAGCACGAGCCTTCCGGCAGCTTGCATCAGGGCACGGCGTTGCATGGACACAGCCTTCGAGCTGTCGAAGTGGACGCCGAGTTTTACACGCCCTGCGCCGTCCGGATCAGCCCGCGGGCAGCTGACCCCCTGACTGCGGGGCCCGCCCCGGGCGGCGGCCCAGCGCGTGAAGTACGGCCTGTGCCGTGGCCTGCGGCCTTTCCATCGGGTACAGGTGCGAGCCCTCGATCCAGTCGACCTGCCCGCGTGTCACCACCTTGGTGCCGGCCAGGCCCACCTGGCGCAGTTCCACCGACTGCGTGCCGCCGATGAAGCTCACCGGGCACTGCGGCGGGTGGCGGTGCAGCACGGCGCCGAGGTGGTGCGGCACCGTGTTGTAGAAGCGCGTCTCGACGTCGCGCCGGAAGGCCAGGCGCACTCCGCCGCCTTCGTCGGGCTCGGTGCCCGCGGCCATGTAGTCGCGCAGCACGCGCGGCTCCCAGCGCGCGAAGGCGGTCTTGGCGGCGAAGTGGCGCAGCGCGTCGTCGGCCGACGGCCACTGGTAGCGGCGTGTCCTCGACACGCGCCCGGGCGTCACGCGACCGACGAGCCCGGTCAGCTTCAGCATCTGCAGGCTGTGCGCACGCCAGCCGGTGACCAGCGGCGAGTCGAGCAGCACCACGCTGGCCGCCAGATCGGGCCGCCGGCAGGCCGCCAGCAGGCTGAGGTAGCCGCCCAGCGAATGCCCCACCAGGTGCACCGCCTGGCCCGGGGCGCTGGTTTCGATGAAGCGGATCAGTTCGTCGCGCGTGGGTCGCCAGTTGCTGACGACGGGAAAAGCGGGGTCATGGCCCAGCCGGTCAGGGGCCAGCACAGTGTGGCCGGCAGCACGCCAGACCTCGAACAGCGCTTCGTAGCAACCCGCCGGGAAGCCGTTGGCATGCGCGAAGACGATGGTGCCGGCGGCTTCTGGCGCGCTCCGCTGCGCGTCTGCGCCGGGTCCTGCGGCCCGGCCGCGCGCCGACTTGCCGCGAGGCATCAGACGATCTTCTCGCCCGGGTGCGTGATCTTGCGCATGGGCTCGTAGCGCGGGCTGCCGGTCATGATGGGATGGGTGGCGTCGCCACCGTCCCAGCGCGGGTCGTCGATGCTCTCGAACACTTCGCGCAGCCGCTGGCCCCAGGTGCCGCGGATCATGCGGAAGTAGGGGTTGGTCTCGTCGATGCAGACCACGCGGTCGCTCCGGAAGCTGCCTTCCTCGTAGACCAGCAGGTCCAGCGGCAGGCCCACCGAGAGGTTGGACTTCAGCGTGCTGTCCATCGACACCAGCGCGCACTTGGCGGCTTCGTCCAGCGGCGTGGCGGGCGTGAGCACGCGGTCCAGGATGGGCTTGCCGTACTTGCTTTCGCCGACCTGGAAGAAGCAGGTCTCGCGCGTGGCCTCGATGAAGTTGCCGGCCGAATACACCAGGAACAGGCGCATCGCCTCGCCCTGGATCTGCCCGCCGAAGATCATGCTGGCGTTGAAGTCGATGCCCGACTGCTTCAGCGACGGGCCGTCCTGCCCGTAGACGCGGCGCACCGCCGAGCCCAGCACGCGCGTGGCGTCGAACATGCTCTTGGCGTTCCAGATCGTGATGGGCTCGCCGTGGGGGTTGTCGAGCTTCTCGACCTGCAGGATCTCGCGCACGCTCTGGCTGATCGACAGGTTGCCGGCCGACAGCATCACCATGAAGCGGTCGTCGGCCTTCTCGTAGATCATCATCTTGCGGTAGGTGCTGATCTGGTCCAGGCCCGCGTTGGTGCGCGAGTCGGACAGGAAGACGAGGCCAGCGTCGAGGCGGATGCCCACGCAATAGGTCATTTGAGGGAATCCTTGGAGAGTGCCTTGAGGCGGTAGAGCGCATCGAGCGCTTCCTTGGCGCTGAGCGTATCAGGGTCGATCCCGGCCAGTGCGGCTTCCACCGCCGAGGCTTCGGCCGCAGGTGTGGCAGCCGGCACGGCGAACAGGTCCACCTGCGCCGAGCCGCTCTGCGCCTGGCGCTCCAGCGCCTCCAGCGTGGCGCGAGCCTGGCGCACCAGTCCGGCGGGCATGCCGGCCAGACGCGCCACCTGAACGCCGTAGCTGCGGCTGGCCGGGCCGGGGTCGATCTGGTGCAGGAAGACGATGTCGCGCCCGCTCTCCACCGCGCTGACGTGCATGTTCACCGCGCGCTCGTGGCGCGCCGGGAACTCGGTGAGCTCGAAGTAGTGCGTGGCGAACAGCGTGAACGAGCGGTTGCGGTCGTGCAGCTGCGTGGCGATGGCGCCGGCCAGCGCCAGCCCGTCGAAGGTGCTGGTGCCGCGACCGATCTCGTCCATCAGCACCAGGCTCATCTCGGTGGCGCCGTGCACGATGGCCGCGGCCTCGGTCATCTCCAGCATGAAGGTGCTTTGCGCGTTGGCCAGGTCGTCGGCGGCGCCGATGCGCGTGTGGATGGCGTCGATGGGCCCCAGCCGGCAGGCCGCGGCCGGCACGAAGGAGCCCATCGCGGCCAGCAGCACGATCAGCGCCACCTGGCGCATGAAGGTGCTCTTGCCGCCCATGTTGGGCCCGGTGATGATCAGCATGCGTGTCTTCGCGTCGAGCCGGCAGTGGTTGGCGATGAACTCGGCGCCCCCCGTCTCGCGCAGGCGGGCTTGCACCACCGGGTGGCGACCGGCTTCGATCGATATGCAGGGGTAGGGCACGAACTCGGGCCGGCACCAGCCCAGCGTGGCGGCGCGCTCGGCCAGCGCGGCCAGCGCGTCCAGGCCGGCCAGCGCGCGCGCCAGTGCGCCCAGCGCGGCGGTATGCTGCAGCAGCGCGTCGATCAGCGCCTCGTAGAGCATCTTCTCGCGCGCCAGCGCGCGTTCCTGCGCCGACAGTGCCTTGTCCTCGAAGGCCTTCAGCTCGGGCGTGATGTAGCGCTCGGCGTTCTTCAGCGTCTGGCGGCGCTGGTAGTCGGCCGGCACCTTGTCGATGCCCGAGCTGGTGACCTCGATGTAGAAGCCGTGCACCTTGTTGAACTGCACGCGCAGGTTGCCGATGCCGGTGCGCGTGCGCTCGCGCACTTCCATGTCCAGCAGGTAGGCGTCGCAGTTCTGGCTGATGCCGCGCAGCTCGTCCAGCGTGGCGTCCACGCCGGCGGCGATGACGCCGCCGTCGCGCAGCAGCACGGCGGGCTCTTCGGCGATGGCCCTCAGCGTCTCGAGGATGCCGGCGTCGGGCGTCAGTGCAGCGCGCCACTCGGCCAGCAGCGCGCTGCCGGCCGGCACCGTGCCGCGCAGCGCCGGCAGCGCCTGCAGCGTGGCGCGCAGCCCGGCCAGCTCGCGCGGGCGCACCTGGCGCAGCGCCGTGCGCGAGGTGATGCGTTCGACGTCGCTGACGCCGCGCAGGGCCTCGCGCAGGGGCTCGAAGCCCTCGGCGATGAGCTCGGCGATGGCGTCGTGCCGAGCGCTGGCGGCGCTGCGCTCGCGCTGCGGGTGCGTCAGCCAGTGGCGCAGCCGGCGGCTGCCCATGCCGGTGCGGCAGCTGTCCAGCAGCGACAGCAGCGTGGGGCTGTCCTCGCCGCGCAGCGTCTGCACCAGTTCCAGGTTGCGGTGCGTGGCCGGCGGCAGCTCGAGCAGTTCGCTGGCGCGCTCCACCGTCAGCGTACGCACGTGGGCCAGCGCCTGGCCCTGCGTGTGCTCGGCGAAGCTCAGCAGCGCCGCGGCGGCGGCATGCGCGGTCTTCAGATCCTGCGCGTTGAAGCCGCCCAGGCCCGCCACCTGCAGCTGTTCGCACAGCTTGCGCTGGCCCAGCGCACTGTCGAACTGCCAGGCCGGCCGCGCCGTGCGCGCGCAGCGCTGGGCCTGCAGCGCAGCGGGCAGCTCGCTGCCGTCGTGCAGCACCTCGGCGGGCGACAGGCGCGCCAGCCAGGCCGCCAGCTCGCCGTCGCCACATTCGCTCAACCCCAGCTGGCCGCTGGCCAGCCCCAGCCAGGCCAGTCCCCAGGTGGCGCGCTGGCGGTGCACGGCCAGCAGCAGGGTGTCGGCGCGGTCGGCCATCAGCGAAGGGTCGGTGACGGTGCCCGGCGTCACCACGCGCACCACCTTGCGTTCGACCGGCCCCTTGGCCGTGGCCACGTCGCCCACCTGCTCGGCGATGGCCACCGCCTCGCCCAGCCGGATCAGGCGCGCCAGGTAGCTCTCCAGCGAATGCACCGGCACGCCGGCCATCACCACCGGCTCGCCACCACTCTGGCCGCGCGAGGTCAGCGTGATGTCCAGCAACCGGTGCGCGTGGCGCGCGTCGTCGAAGAACAGCTCGTAGAAGTCGCCCATCCGGTAGAAGACGAGCGTGTCGGGGAAGTCGGACTTGATGCGCAGGTACTGCGCCATCATGGGCGTGTGGCCGGCGAGGTCGGTGCCCTTCGCGTTGGGCGGTGGATGGTCTTTTGGCATCAATGACTTGGCCGCATGTCGCGGCGGCCTCGGAGCGGTCGCCCGGTTGGTGCCGGGGATTATCGCGGGGCGACACCCACCCGCAAGCTCGATGGCCTGCTCCACGACGGCGCTGCGCCCGCCGCCGCCTCGCCGGGCAGCGGCTCGCCGCAGCCCTGAACCGGCGGCAGCCCGGAAGGCTGTGACCTGTGACCTTCCATCCTGATACCCTGCGAGCCGTCTGCTGTCCTGCGCCACTGTCTTGAGCCAGCCTGCACCCACCTTGTCCGCGCCACGCCTGCTCGCCATCCTGGCCGCGGATGCGGCAGGCTTCACCCGGTCGATGGCCATCGATGACCGGGAAACGGTGAGGCTGCTCGATGCTGCGCGCGAGGTCTTCCGCGCCGCCTGCGCCGAGCATCACGGCCGTGTCGTCGACATGGCCGGCGATTCGGTGCTGTTGACCTTCGACAGCGCCACCGCGGCGCTGCGCTGCGCCTTGACCGTGCAGCAGCGCCTGGCGCCCAGTTCGGACCTGCAGAGCGGCAGGCTGCGGCTGCCGTTTCGCATCGGCGTGCATCTGGGCGACGTGATCGAGAAGGACGACGGCAGCGTCTACGGCAACGGCGTGAACATCGCCGCCCGACTGCAGGCCCTGGCCAGGCCCGACGAGGTGTTCGTCTCTCAGGCGCTGCGCGACCTGCTGGGCAGCGGCGCGCCGGCACGCTTCGAGGACGCCGGCGAGCATGCACTGAAGAACGTGGCGCAGCCCGTGCGCGCCTGGCGCGCCGTGGCGTCGGAGTCGCCGCCGCCGCGCCACGGCGCCACCGGCCTCGCCGAGGCAGGCACCGTGCGGTTTGCCGAGCGCTTCGAGCTGAAGCCGCTCGAGCGCCAGCTGCTGGTCGACGGCGAGCCCGTCGCGCTGGGAGCGAGGGCCTTCGACCTCCTGCTGGCGCTGGCCGCACGGGCGGGCGAACTGGTCCACAAGAGCGAACTGCTCGACTCGGTCTGGGCCGGGCTGGTGGTCGAGGAGGCCAACCTCACGGTGCAGGTGTCCAACCTGCGCCGGGCGCTCGGCAACGGCATCATCGCCACCATTCCCGGCCGCGGCTACCGCTTCACAGCGCCGCTGGAGATGGCGCCGACGGAGCCGCCGCCCGCGCCCCAGCGGCCTGCGACATCACCGCCTTCCGCCGTTGCGGGCCTGATCGGCCGCGACGATCACCTGGCGGCGCTGGCCGACAGCCTGTCCCAGGCCCGCTTCGTGACGGTGGTGGGCCCAGCCGGCGTGGGCAAGACCGCGCTGGCCCGCGCCGTGGCGGCGCAGTCTTCCGCCGGCGCCGTGTGGGTGGACATGGCGCCGCTGACCGACGCGGCCCAGCTGTTGCAGGCCCTGGCGCGGGCGCTGGGCAAGAGCCTGCCGGACACCGGCGCGGTGCAGCAACTCGCCGCGGCCGTGGGCGGACGGCTGCTGGTGCTGGACAACGTCGAGCACATGGTGATGGCGGCCGCGGCTTTCGTCGACGAGCTGCTGCAGGCGAACGCGCAGCTGCGCGGGCTGGCCACCAGCCAGGTGCGGCTGGCCGTGGCTGGCGAACGCGTCCACCGGCTGGAACCGCTCGAGCTGCCGCTGGACAGCGACACGCTGGATGTGCAGCGCGGCGCCATGGCCTTGTTCGTGCAGCGGGCCCGCGCTGCCGACCACCGCTTCGAGCCCACCCCCGCACAGCTGCCCCTGCTGCGCAGCATCTGCCGCCGGCTGGATGGGCTGCCCCTGGCGCTGGAGATGGCGGCGGCCCGCGTGCCGGCGCTGGGCCTGCGAGGCCTGGCGCAGGCCCTGGATGGCCGATTCAGCACGCTGACCACGGGGCGGCGCGACGCCGCCGCACGGCACCGCACGCTGCAGGCCGCGCTGGACTGGTCCCACGGGCTGCTCTCGGCTGACGAGCAGCGCCTGTACCGCTGGTGCGGCGTGTTCAGCGGTGGTTTCAGCCTGGACCTGCTCATCGACGCAGCGGCGGCCGCATCCACCCCTTCCGACCCGCCCCAGCCGCCCGCGGCCGACGAAGGGCGCTGGGTGCTCATGGACACGCTGGCCCAGCTGGTCGACCGGTCGCTGGTGACGGTGGACGACGCCGACCCCCCACGCTACCGGCTGCTGGAAACCATGCGGGAGCACGCGCGCCGCCAACTGCTTGCCAGCGGCGAGGAACCGCGGGCGCAGGCCGCGCGCCTGGCGGCACTGGCCCGCATGGCGCAGCAGGTCCTCGACCCGGACAAGGTGCGCCTGGAACATCGACTGGCGCTGCTGGCGGAGCACGACAACGTGCGCGAAGCGCTGGCCTGGGGCCAGGCGCAGATGACTGCCGCCGTACAGGCCGACACCGTGCTGCTGGCCTGCGGCACGGCTTATGTCGCCATCTTCAGCAGCTGGCGCCTGCAGGCCATGCAATGGCTGGAAGCCTGCGAGCCCCTGGCCCGTGGCGCCGACATGCCGGCGAAGGTGCACGCCCGCTGGTGGTTCGAGCGCACCCGGCAGTGGCTCGTCAGCGGGCACGACCGTGCCCGGGCGATGGCCGAACACACGCTGTCGCTGTACACCGGCCTGCAGGACGACGAGGGCATCTTCAACGCACTGTCCAACCTGGTGCGTTTGCCCGGCAACGCCGGCCCCGACCTGCCGGCGCGGTGCGAGGCCATGCGCGCGATCCTGGCCCGCCACCCCGAGTGGGGTCCGGCCCGGTCCTACACGCTGGCCGGCGTGGAGGCGAACGTGTGCGACCGGCTGGGCGACAAGCCGGGGTTGCTGCGCCACCGGCTGCGCGAGCTCGCGCTGGCGCGCCAGATGAACAACCCCGGCGCGGCGACGGCGGCGGAGACCAACGTGGTCTTCGCCCTGCAGGGCCTCGACCGCCACGCCGAGGCGCTGGAGCGGGCACGGGCACTGCACGAGCGGCTGGGCGCCAGCGAAGACGGCAACGCGGCTTACGCGATCCTGGGCTTGATCACCTCGCTGCGCTCCCTGGGCCAGGCCACGGAGCTGCGCCGGGTGCTGCCCCGCGCCTGGCACCTGCTGCGCCTGCACGGCCTTCCCTACGCCGAACCGCACGTGGTGATGCTGCTGTCGGACGAAGGGCGCCTGCGCGACGCGATGCTGGCACTGGGCCGCGCCCATGCGCGCTATGCGGCCGCCGGCATGCTGGCCACCGTCGAGCAGGCACCGGAGATGCAGGCCGTGCACGAGCGGGCCCGCGCCCAGCTGGGCGCTCTCGAGGCCGATCGCCTGCTGACCGAAGGGGCCGTGATGGACGATGCGGACGTCGACACCCTGGTGTTGAAGGCGTGAATTGCTCGGCAGGCGGTGTCGCCCCCTCGGCCTCCGCCGGGCCGCAATGCTGGCCGCCCACGTCGGGCCATGTCCCCACCTTGCATGGTCGACGCCGGCTGAGTGGACCGCGTCATCCCCCACGTGCCGGTGCGGCCATGGGTGTTGTCGCTGCCCATCGCGCTGCGCGTGTTGCTGGTCGACGCGCCGGATAGAAGGTGTGGACGGTGCAGGGCGTGATGTCAGAGGAGAAAGACTTCAAGCAATCGCTGTGCGCTGACATCGACGACTTCAGCCTGCAAGTCGCCGCGCGCTGCGGCGCCGACGACCGCCAGGCGCTGGAGCAATTGTGCCGCTACATCACCCGTCCAGCGCTGGCCAACGAAGGTTTGCAAACCAACGCCACGGGGCGGGTGGAGCTCGCGCTCAAGGCGCCGTGGTGCGACGGCACCTCGCCTCCCATGATGAGCCCGCTGGAGTGCCTGCAGCGGCGGGCTGCGTTGGTGCCGCAGCCTCGGGTCCAGGCGCCGATGTCATCGAGACCTCGCCCGCGCAGGTTCCAGGTCTGCCAGCCGTCACCCGCATCGACACCAACGTTGCGATCGCGGCCCTGACCAGAAGCGGACAGGTGTCTTCCTGGCCGGTGAACCTGGACGCCTTGGTCCGCACCGCCTCTGCCGCGCGCCAGCCTGCTCAGAACCGAAAGCTGACGCCCAGGTTGAGCGATGCAGGTTGGTACTCCGGCTTGCCGCTCAGCGTGGTGCCTGGCGTCGTGGCCTCGAAGGTGCCGCTTCCCATCCGGCTCCAGCGCACATCGCCTGTCAGACTCCAGCGGGATGACAGGCTGTACTCGCCTCCAGCGATGGCTTGCACAGCCACGCCGCCTCGGCGCGAATACTCTCGCCCCGTCCCGTCCCGGTCGATGTCGATGTCCAGCCCGATGACGTAGCCCAGACCCGCGCCGATGAACGGACGCACCTTGCCCCAGGCCGGGAATCGGTAGTACCCGTTCAAGAAGACCACCGTCGAGAAGACGTCGCCATCGACTTCGACACCTCCGACGCGCTTGAGAAAGCTGCCACGCTCGTCCCACGCCAACTCGGCAGCCCACCCGTTGCCAAAGCGCTGTCCGACTGCAGCACCGAAGCCGATACCCCTGCCAAAGTCGACCTTGCCGCCCACGGCGGGACCCGTTGCGCGGGACTCCGAAAAGCGGGTCGAAGCCATTTCGCTGGGACCCCCGTAGACGCTGACGTAGAGACCGGGGTCGTTTTGGGCAGCAACGGATAACGGGGCCAGCAGCACGACGGCCGTGATGCAAGTGACGCAGCGCAGATGGAAAGACGGGTTCATGGGGGTCCTTGGGTGATGAAAGTCCAGAACAATGCGAAAACGTACTATACAGTCACTTTGTGAACTGACGAGTATTTTCTCGCACCATGCTTGGCCATCGAAACGGCAGAGTGCGTGGGCGATCGACTAGCGCTGCTGCGGGAGCAGACCCTCCGCGCTGCGATCCGAGCGACGGCAATGCGCAGGCTGGCGATCACCCCCTTCCGCTTGCGCAAAGCGGCCCGGAACCCGGCCCAGCGTGAGTTGATGACTCTGTTCGGCGGTACCGGGCAGGCCGCTCCGCACGAGACCGTCAGCCCGTCGAGAGTCGTGGCGCTGGCGGTCCGCCAAGCGACGTGAAGAGGACTATCGCCGACGCTGGTCATCGACGGCGCTGCGTCGAGCGCGCGAGTCGTTCGCTGGCAGCGGGCCAGGCTGCACCGCTGAAGTCGACGGGGCGCCGCAGAGCCGCGTCCCGAGGCAGGATGCACCCGGCATTCGCAGGGTCAAGAACCCGGCCGCCGGGTGCGGGGCGTTGCAACATGCGCGCCGACACCTCGGATCGCCAGCGCCGGGCAGCAGCGAGCCTGCACTCGGATCCAGGTTCGTGAGAAAAAAGTTGGCCCTGATGTCGAAAATGGACCGGACCGCGGCGTCTTTGGTTGCCTTGTTCAACTTTGAGGAGTTCTTGTGGCGTTCCAAACCACCGCGCTTTACGCGCTTCCCCTGGCCGTGCTGGGCCTTGCGCTCTGGTTCCGGGTTTCCATGATGCGTGCCGAACTAAAGGTGTCGATCGGGGATGCCGGCCACCCCGGCTTGCACGAGAGGATCCGCCAGCACGGCAATTTCATCGAATGGGTGCCCATGGTGCTGGTGCTGATGGTGGTGGCCGAAGGCAATGGAGCAGGCGCCTTGTGGCTGCACATCGCCGGCGCCTTGTTGCTGGCCGGGCGTTTGATCCACCCCTTCGGGCTCAAGGCCGGCCATGCCGGCCATCCGCTTCGCTACGTCGGCAACACGGCCAGCCTGCTGGCCATGCTCACCGTGATGGTGTGCCTCGCCGTCCTGTCACTCGGTCTTTGATGACTCTGGAGAATTCACCATGCAATACATGCTTCTGATCTACAACGCCCCCGACGCCGAGCCGACCTACGGCACGCCCGAGTTCCAGGCCATGATGGCGGGGTTTGCCGCCTTCAACGAAAAGGCCGGCGCCGATGGCGTTCTGCGCAGCGGCGAAGGCCTTCGCGGCGTCGACACCGCCACCTCGCTTCGCATGCGCGGCGGCAAGGTCGAGACCATGGACGGTCCGTTTGCCGAAACCCGCGAACACCTGGGCGGCTACTACGTGCTGGACGTGCCCGATCTGGACACTGCGCTGCGCTATGCGGCCCTGATCCCGGTGGCCGCCTTCGGCACCATCGAGGTCAGGCCGCTGATGGACTACAACCCGGCCCAACTCTGAGCAATGGCCACGGCCGCACCCCGGGCCATCGCGGTCTCCAAGGCACTGGAAGCCGTGCTGCGGCAGGACCGGGGGCGGCTGATGGCCGCGTTGACCTATCGGCTGCACTCGTTCCAGCTCGCCGAGGACGCCCTGCAGGAGGCCTGCATCTCGGCGCTGGTGCACTGGGGGCGCGACGGCCTGCCACATTCGCCGCAAGGCTGGCTGATCCGCGCCGCCTTTCGCAAGGCGCTGGACCAGCTTCGCGGCGAGCGCCGCTCGACCGAGCGCGACTCGGCGATGCATCTCCTCACGGAACTGCTGGGGCAGGACGAGCCGGAGACCATTCCCGACGAACGCCTGCGACTCATCTTCACCTGTTGTCATCCGGCGCTCGAAATGAAGTCGAGGGTGGCACTGACGCTGCGGTCCGTGTGCGGCCTGTCGACCGGTGAGATCTCGCGGCTGTTCCTGGATGCCGAGGCCACCATGGGGCAGCGCCTCAGCCGGGCCAGGAGCAAGATCGCTGCCGCGGGCATCGCCTACGCCGTGCCCGAGCCTCAGCACTGGGACGACAGGCTCCAGGCGGTGCTGACCACGGTCTATCTCATCTTCACCACCGGCTACACCGGAGCCGCGGATGAAGCCCGTGACCTGTGCGGCGAGGCGCAGTTCCTGGGGCGCCTGCTGCTGGGCTTGTGTCCCGGGGAGCCGGAGATCGAAGGGGCCCTGGCCTTGATGCTCTTGACCGACGCACGGCGGTCTGCCCGTGTCGGTGCCGGGGGCGCCACGGTGCCCCCCGCCGAGCAGGACCGCAGCCTCTGGGATGCCGGAAAGCAGGCCGAGGGCCGCCTGCTGCTCGAAGCGGCCTTGCGACGCCGCCGGGCCGGGCCGTTCCAGGTCAAGGCCGCCATCAGTGCTTGCCAGATGGCCGACCCGGTTCCCGACTGGCCGCAGATCCTGCAGCTGTACACGGTGCTGTTGACCCTGGAGCCGACCCCCGTCGTGCGCGTCAACCACGCAGTGGCTCTGGCCGAAACCGGTCACCTGGCCGCTGCATTGGCCCTGCTGAATCAACTGCGGGAGTCGTTGCCCGACTTCCAGCCCTTTCATGCGGCCCATGCGGCCGTGCTCGCCAAGGCGGGCGACCCTGACGCCGCGCGACGCGCCTATGCCCGAGCCATCGAACTGGCTAGCCACCAGAGCGACCGCCTGTTTCTTGCCGGTCAGGTCGAGCTGCTGGGCTGACAGCCCGGCGAACGGCGGCTGCCCTGGCCTGCGCTGGCGGGCTCTGTCGACGGCCCATGGCGCACTGCGCCGCACCGAGGGAAGCGGGCCCTGCTGCCGCTAGACTGACCCCTCAGTGCGCAGAGGGCGCAGCGAGCGCGAAGGGCGCGAAGGGAACCCGGTCTTGATCAAATTGCTGCACACCGCCGACTGGCAGATCGGCAAGCAGTACGGCCAGTTCGAGACCGACGAGGCCGCGCTGCTGGCTGAGGCGCGCTTCGCCGTGGTCGAGCGGCTGGCGGCGCTCGCGGTCTCGCAGGGCGTGGACGCCGTGCTGGTGGCCGGCGACGTGTTCGACGCCCAGGGCGTGGCCGACAAGACCATCCACCGGCTCTTCCAGGGCCTGGCGGCGTTCAAGGGGCCCTGGGTGCTGATTCCCGGCAACCACGACGCCGCGCTGGCGGAGTCGGTATGGACACGCGCCGCGCGCCTGAACGCACTGCCTTCCAACGTGCATGTCTGCCTGCGCGCCGAACCGCTGTGCCTGCCCGAACTGGGCCTGACCGTGCTGCCGGCGCCGCTGACCCAGCGCCACACCCACCACGACCTCACCGAGTGGTTCGCCGCCGCGACCGTGCCGCCCGGGCACTTTCGCGTGGGCCTGGCGCACGGCAGCGTGATGGGCATCCTGGCCGAGGGCATCGACTCCAGCAACCCGATCGCCGCATCACGTGCCGAGCAGGCGGGGCTCGACTACCTGGCCCTGGGTGACTGGCACGGCTGCCGGCAGGTGGACGATCGCACCTGGTACAGCGGCACGCCGGAGACCGACCGCTTCCGGGCCAACGCGTCGGGCCACGCACTGATCGTGAGCCTGTCGGCGCCCGGCGCCTTGCCCGGCGTGACGCAGCAGCCCACGGGCCAGTACCGCTGGCACGACGAGGCGGTGGAGTTGCAGGTGCCCAGCGACCTCGACACCCTGCTGCAGCGGCTGGCGGCGCTGACGGCGGGCGACGTGCTGGCGCTGACGGTGTCGGGCCGCCTCGACCTGCCGGGCCGGCGGCGCCTGCTCGACGCCATCGGCCAGGCGCGCGGGCGGGCGCGCGCCCTGCTGGTCGATCAGGACGCGTTGCGCTTCGAGCCCACGGCCGAGGACATCGGCGCCCTGCAGGCCGACGGTTACCTGGGCGAGGTGATCGCCAGCCTGCGTCGTGCCCAGGACGACGGCGCCGGCACGCCCGAATCGGCCGAACTGGCGCGTGACGCGCTGACGATGCTGGCCGGCATCCTGGACGAGCGCCGCGGCAGCGCAAAGGCCGCTTCGTGAAGATCAGGCGCATCCGGCTGGAGCAGTTCAGGCAATTCCGCAAGCCGGTGGAGATCGCCGGACTGGCCGACGGCATCAATCTCTTCGCCGGCCCCAACGAAGCCGGCAAGAGCACCATCGTGGCGGCCGTGCGGGCGGCCTTCCTGGAGCGCCACCGCTCCAGCAGCGTCGACGATCTGCGGCCCTGGGGCGATGCGGCCGCGTCGCCGACGGTGGAGCTGGACTTCGACATCGCCGGCCAGACCTACCGCCTGAGCAAGAGTTTCCTGGGCAGGAAACGCTGTGAGCTGCAGATCGGCACGCAGCGGCTGGACGGCGCGCTGGCCGAGGACCACCTGGCCGAGCTGCTGGGCTTCCAGTACGCGGGCAAGGGCGCCAGCGCGGCGCAGCACTGGGGCATTCCCGGCCTGCTGTGGATAGAGCAAGGCGCCGGCCACGACATCCACGAGCCGGTGGCCTTCGCCACCGACCATCTGCGCAAGGCCCTGAACACGTCGCTGGGCGAAGTGGCCAGCAGTGGCGGCGACGACGTGCTGGCCACCGTGGAGGCGCAGCGCAACGAGTTGCTGACGCCCGCCGGCGGCACGCCCCGCGGTGCCTTGGCAGAAGCCCTGAAGCGGGTGTCGTCGCTGGCGGCGGAACTGAAGGCGGTCGACACCGATGTGGCCACCTACCGCCACAAGGTCGACCTGCTGGGCGGCCTGCGCCGCGAGCATGCGGCCGATGAATCGCAGCGGCCCTGGACCGGGTTTCGCAGGCAGGAGCAGGAAGCGCTCGCCAGGCTCGAAGCCATCGAGCGCGTGCAGGGCACGCTGACGGCGGACCGAGTGCGCCTGGAGCAGTCGGAGGCGCAGGTGCAGCTGCTGCGTGGCCGGCTGGAGACCTTCGACGAGCAGGAGGCCGCGGCCGCCACGCGCAGTCAGGCCGTGCGGGCCGCGCGGCTGGCGCTGGACGATGCGACGCAGCGTGTGTCGCAGTGGTCGGCCCGCTCGGCGGCGGCGGCGGCGGACTTCGAGGCCGCCCGCAGCCTGCTGCGCCGGGTCCGGCAGGAAGACATCCGAATCAGCCTGTTGCGTGAGCTGGCCGAGCTGCGGCAGCAGGCCCAGGCCACGCAGTCGCGCCTGCAGCAGGTGGAAGCCGAGCACCTGACGATGCTGGCACTGCAGCAGCAGGCCGCCGCGCTGCACATCGACGCCAGCGTGCTGCAGCAGCTCCGCATGCAGAGCCGGCAGTTGCGCGAACTGCGGATCCGGCGCGACGCCGCGGCCACGAGGCTGCGCTTCCAGCTCGTCGATGCCCCGGGCGTGCGCCTGGGAGACGAGACGCTGACCGGCAGCGGCGAAAGGCTGCTGCTTGAGGCCACCACGCTGCAACTCGGTGCCGTCGGGCAGATCGAGATCTCGCCGGGCGGCGCCGACCTGGCCGATCTGGGCCGGCAGGAAAGCCTCGTGCATGACGCACTGGCTGCACAGCTGCAGCGGCTGGGCCTGGCCTCGCTGGACGAGGCCGAGCTGCGCCAGCAGCAGCACCTGCAGCGGGCCGGCGAGCTGCAGGCGACGGCCGCGACGCTGAAGGCGCTGGCACCCAGGGGCGTCGAGGCCCTGCGCGCCGAGGCCCTGGCGCAGGCCGCGCGGGCGCACGATGTCGAGACGGCGCTGGACAAGTTGCCCCCGCCGCCGGCCAGCGACGGTGTGACGCTGCCCTCGGTGCCGGAAGCCGAGGCCGCCGAGGAAAGCGCCCGCCGCGCCCTGGAGCAGATCGAAGCCGTGCTGGGCCCGGCACGCGTGGCCGCAGGCAATGCGCAGACGACGCTCGAAGGCGCACAGCGCGAGCACCTCGTCGTGCAGGCCCTGCTCGATGCGCCCGACCGCAGCACCCGGCTGCGGGAGGCCAACGACGCCCTGGTGGACGCCAAGGCGGCGCTCTCCGCGCTGGCCGACTCCGTCAAGGCGCGGTCCGAGGAGGTGGCGCAGGCGCGCCCCGACATCCTCGAGCACGACGTCAAGCGCTACGGCGACAGTGCCCGGCACCTGGAGCAGGGTTTCGAGGACCGCAAGACGGCCCTGCTGCGTCTGGAGGTGGAGCTGGAGGGTGCCGGTGCGCAGGGCCTGGAAGAACGGCGCGCCTTGCTGGCCGGTGACCTGGAGCAGGCCGGGCGCCGTGCCGGGCAGCTGCGCCGCCGGGCCGCCGCGGCGGACCATCTGCTCCAGTTGCTGAAGGCGCAGCGCGGCGCCTTGATCCGCAAGCTGCAGGCGCCGCTGCAGAAGCACCTGAACCACTACCTGCAGCTGTTGTTCCCGCAGGCCCACCTGGCCATCGACGAGAGCCTGCGTCCCGGCCCGCTGACCCGGCACGGCCCCGCGGGACCGGAGTCGGGTGACTTCGAGGCCCTGAGCTTCGGTGCGCGCGAGCAGATGGGCGTGATCAGCCGCCTGGCCTATGCCGACCTGCTGCGCGAGGCCGGGCGGCCGACCCTGATCCTGCTGGACGATGCCCTGGTGCACAGCGACGAGCAGCGGCTGGGGCTGATGAAGCGCGTGCTGTTCGACGCCGGCACGCGGCACCAGATCCTGCTGTTCACCTGCCACCCGGCGGCCTGGCGCGACCTGGGGGTGCCGGCGCGCAGCATCGAGTCCCTGCGCTTGCAGTGAGCCGGGGCGCGGGGTGGCAAGTCTTGCGGGCGCGCAGACGGCGGCGGCCGCCCGCTCAGGCCGCCGTCTGCAACAGCCGGATCAGCATGTCGATGACGTCGCTGCCGTCGGGTGACTTGAGGCGGTGCTGCCGCAGGGCCCGCGCCAGCTCGGTCTTTTCCAGCAGGTGGTAGTCGGCGCGGATCAGGATGCCGGCGATGGCGCGCTGCACTTCGAGCGAGCGCGCGCGCGGGAACAGGCCCGCAATCTCCTGCAGGCTCTGCGCGTCGGCCAGCCGCTGCTTGGCCAGGGTTTCCAGCGCGCGCACCTGTGCCGTGGCCGTGCCCATGCGCGCGATGCCGGTGGTCAGCGCACGCAGTTCCTGCAGGTCCGACAGCGGGCGGTGTCGCAGATAGGCCTGGGCAATCTCCAGGTCGGTCTCGTCGACGCTCGTCAGCGCATGCACCGTGCGCCGGTGACCCTCGGGGCTGCCCAGACAGGCCAGCACCGCCGCGTGGCTGACGTGCGCGGCCTGGGGGGCGCCGGTGGCGATCAAGCGCTGCGCCAGCACGGGCTCGTGACGGGGGCGGGCGGTGCAGGCCAGGTCCACTTCGGTGGCGCCCACCTTGCCGCGCGCCATGCGCTGCGCCAGCAGGTGCAAGAGCTCGGCCTGTTCCTGCGCCGGCGTCAGCCAGCCCAGCGTGCGAGCCAGCGCCATCATGCGGGCCTGCACGGCCGAATCGTCCGCGTCTCGTGCCAGAGCCAGGAAGCGCTCGCGGCTGCGCTGGTCGCCTTCGATGGCGCGCAGGGCCGCCGCTGCGCCCGCTTGTTGACGCAGGGCCGGCGTGATGGACGACGCGTGCTGTTCCAGCAGTTCCAGCAGCATGCGCACATCGCTCGGATCACGCTGCAGCAGCTGGTGCAGGAAGGTGATCTTCTCGGTCTTCGGGCGCCTGTCGTCGGCCAGGGTGCACAGGTCCTGGCGGAAGCCGGCGTGCGGATCGGCATCGGTCAGGCCGGCGACCGCGATCATCGAACTCGGCCCGAACAGGCTCAGCAGGGTCGGGCTCGGCACGCCGCTGCCGATCTCGCCCGCCGGAGCGGTCTTGAAGTAGCGTTCGAGCAGCGGCCCGGCGTGACGCCCCAGCGGCGCCTTCGACGAAAAGCCGTAGAGCAGCGGCACGTCCTTGAAGACGTGGCGAAGGCGGTCGCGGTTGCTCTGCCCGTAGCGCTCGCTGAGCACGGCGGCCAGGCGCTGCGCATCGGCGCTCGACCGGCCCGATGCTTCCAGGCTGCGCAGCACCTCGCCCGACGCCACGTGTCGAGGCGTCGACTGCAAGGTGTTGCAGCCGAACAGGTAGACCTCCTTGAGCTGCGAGAACAGGCCGTCGCCCGAGGCGCTGCAGGCGGTGCGCTGCATCTCGTGCACGGTGAGGAATTCGCGGTCGTCGAAGCGATCGGTGTAGAACTCGGTGCCGTCGTCGAAATGCCCGGAGATGACCAGCACGTCGCAGCGCACGCCCTGTTGGCGCGCCGTGTTCAGCCAATCGGCCTGGCCGCGCTGCACCAGTTCGACGAAGCGGTAGTCGGCGGGCGGCAGGTGACGCTGGAAGCTGTCACGTTCGTCGGGCGAATTGATCGTGACCGTGCACACCGTCTTGGGCTCGGTGGCGGCCGCGGCGGAACTGGCCGCTGCCAGGCCCAGCGCCCAGGCGGCGCGACGCGCCAGGCGGCTGAGCAGAGACAACACGGCCGGGCGTCGGAAGGGCATCCGGCGAGTGTTCCACACGGGCAGGGCCCGCGGCAACCGCAGACCAGGGCATCTTGGCGTCTCGGCCTGTAACGGTTTCCCTGTTCGGCATCAATGCGCGCGCAACACGAACTCCAGCGCGCCGATCATGTCGTCGCCTGCCGGGGCAGGGCGGCGGTGGTCCTTCAGGGCCGACTCGAGCTGCGCATGAGGCAGCGAGCGGCGATCGGCGCGGATCAGGATGCCCGCGACGGCGTTCTGCACCGACCAGGACGGCGTGCGTGCGAACAAGGCCGTCAGGGTCTGCAGCAGCCCGGGGTCCGACAGGTAGTGCCTGCCCAGGGCTTCCAGCGCACGCACCTGCGCGTCCGACGGCGGCATCGCCACGATCCGCGACACCAGCGCGCTCAACTCCATCCGGTCGGTGATGGGTCGGTGCCTCAGGTAGGCCTGGGCCACGCGGGCGTCGGCTTCATCGGACCCGATCAGCCCCTGCAGCGTGCGCGCATGGCCCTCGGAGCTGCCCAGGCAGGCGCGCAGCGCAGCGTGCGCCACGTCGTCGCCCGGGCCGCCGGACACCGTGCGATGGCCGAGGGCACCGTCCAGCTCGCCCTTCTCGTTCAGGCTGCAGGCCAGGTGGACTTCCGGCACGCCCACCTCGCGGCGCGCGGCCAGTTCACCCAGCATCTGCGCCAGTTCCTGCGCGCGCTGGTCGGGCGAGAGCCAGCCGAGGCCCTGTGCGATCTCGACCAGGCGCACGCGCATCGGCATCGATGCCGTTGTGCGTGTTTCCGACAGAAAACGCGTGCGCGCGTCCACGTCGCGCGCGATGACATCGAGCGCACCTGCCACCGCCGGCGCATGCCGGGTTTCGTCGTCGAGCGACAGGGTCAGGCGCTGGATGCGGTCCAGGTGCTGGTAGATCTCGAGCATCGGGCGCTGCAGCAGGCCGTGCACGAACTCCAGTTTGTCGGCCTCGCTCTGCCTGTCGTCGGCGAAGCGGCACATCTCCAAGCGCGCAGGGTGTCGCGCATCGCCCTCGGTCACGCCGGCGGCCGCCGCCATCGAAAACGGCGCGAAGTGCTGCAGCAGGCCGGCACTGGGCCGGCCGCGCGCGAGGTCACGGCTGCCGCCGCTGCGCAGGTAGCGGTTCAGCGTGGCGCCCGCCACCGGGCCCAGCGGCGCCGACGACGAGAAGCCGTAGATCACGGGCACGCCCTGGAACACCTGCCGCATGCGGTCGCGGCTGCTCTCGCCGTGCTGGGCCACCAGCGACTGCAGTTGCCGGCCGGCTTCCTGCGGCGAGTGCGCTTCGCGCACCAGGCTGCGCACGACCTCGGCCGACGCGCCGCTGTGCGCCGCGGGGTTGAGCGTGTTGCAGCCGAAGAGATAGACCTCCTTCAGGCGCGAGAACAGGCTGGGGCAGCCGCTGCTGCACGACGCACGTTCCAGTTCGCTGACGGTGAGGTATTCGCTGGCTTCCAGGCGGTCGGAGAAGAAGTGGTCGTCGCCGTCGAAGTGGCCCGAGACGATCAGCACGTCGCAGGCCACGGCGCGCTGGCAGGACGTGGCCAGCCAGTCGGGGCGGCCGCTCTCGACCAGTTCCACGAAGTCGTAGCGTGACTCGGGCAGGTGGCGACGGAAGGCCTCCTTCTCGTCGGGCGAGTTGACGGTGATCGTGCACACCGTCTGCCTGTCGGCAGCTTGTGATGGCAGCGACATCGCGAGGACGGCCGCGAACAGGGCTGGAAGCAGTGCTGCAGACCTCCGCATGGCATGGGCTCTCTGACCGGGATCGTCGTCTCGGACCGCAAGGGGTGCCTGCAGTCATCGACACGGTGACCAGCACGCCGGGGCAAGCCGCGTGCCGCATCCATCACGGTGCCACCTTTGCTTCAGGCTTCGTGGAGGCGGTTGACGTCCGATTGCGCCTGCTCAACGCGGCGCCTCTGCCGCGCCCTAGGCTGGCCGCCATGGCCAACACCGAAGGCAAGTACATCCGCTGGTTCGAGGACCTGGGCATCGAGGACGTGCCGCTGGTCGGCGGCAAGAACGCGTCGCTGGGCGAGATGTACCGCGAGCTGACGCGGCAGGGCATCCGCGTGCCCAACGGCTTCGCCATCACCGAACGCGGCTATCGGCACATGCTCGACGAGGCCGGCGCCTGGCCGCGCCTGCACGAGGCGCTCGACGGCCTGGACGTCGATGACGTCGACGACCTCGCCAGGCGCGCGCAGCAGGCGCGCGAGATCATCCACGGCGCCGCGCTGCCGGCCGACCTGGCGGCCGAGATCGGCCAGGCTTACCGCCGCCTGCAGGCCGAGTACGGCGACGACACCACGCTGGCGGTACGCAGTTCCGCCACCGCCGAAGACCTGCCCACCGCCAGCTTCGCCGGGCAGCACGAGAGCTTCCTCAACATCGGCGGCGAGGCGCGCCTGCTCGACGCGGTGCGGCTGTGTTTCGCCAGCCTGTTCAAGGACCGGGCCATCAGCTACCGCGTGGAGAACGGCTTCGACCACTTCAAGGTCTACCTGTCGGTGGGCGTGATGAAGATGGTGCGCTCCGACTGCGCGTCCAGCGGCGTCATCTTCACGCTCGACACCGAGACCGGCTTCCGCGACACGGTCTTCATCACCGGCGCCTACGGCCTGGGCGAGACCGTGGTGCAGGGCACCGTCGACCCCGACGAGTTCTACGTCTTCAAGCCGACCTTCGGTGCCGGCCACCGCACGGTGCTGCGGCGCCGCATGGGCGGCAAGCAGATCCGCATGGTGTATTCGTCGGCGGCGGGCCGCGACCGCACGCGCATCGTGCCCACCGCCGTGGAGGACCAGCGCCGCTACTGCATCAGCGATGCCGAGGTGATGACGCTGGCCGACGCGGCGATCAGGATCGAAGAGCACTACAGCCGCAAGGCCGGCCACCCGGTGCCGATGGACGTGGAATGGGCCAAGGACGGCGTCGACGGCCAGCTCTACATCGTGCAGGCGCGGCCCGAGACGGTGGCCTCGCAGCAGGTGGCCAGCGTGGTCGAGGAGTTCCAGCTGGGCGGCAAGGGCCAGGTCCTGGCCACCGGACGCGCGGTCGGCGCGCGCGTCGCTTCGGGCCGGGCGCGTGTCATCAGCGACGTGACGCAACTCGGCCAGTTCCAGCCCGGCGAGGTGCTGGTGGCCGACACCACCATGCCCGACTGGGGCACGGTGATGACGCGGGCCGCCGCCATCGTCACCAACCGCGGCGGGCGCACCTGCCATGCCGCCATCGTGGCGCGCGAGCTGGGCGTGCCGGCGGTGGTGGGCTGCGACTCGGCCACCACCACGATCCGGACAGGCGACGAGGTGACGGTCTCGTGCGCCGAGGGCGGGGCCGGCCGCGTCTACGCCGGCCTGCTGCCCGTGACCGTCACGCGCACCGATGTCTCGGCGCTGGCTCGGCCCCGCACCCACGTGATGGTCAACATCGGCAACCCCGACACCGCCCTGCAGACCAGCCTGCTGCCCAACGACGGCGTCGGCCTGGCGCGCATGGAGTTCATCGTCGCCGAGCACATCCAGGTGCACCCCATGGCCCTGGTGCACCCCGAGCGCATCGACGACGCCGCGGTGCGCGCCCGCATCGCCTCGCTCACGCAAGGGCATGCCACGCCGGCCGACTACTTCGTGCGCGAGCTGTCCGAGGGTGTGGGCATGATCGCTGCCGCCTTCTTCCCGAAGCCGGTCATCGTGCGCCTGTCCGACTTCAAGACCAACGAGTACGCCAGCCTGCTCGGCGGCCGCTGGTTCGAGCCCGCCGAGGCCAACCCGATGATCGGCTTCCGAGGTGCGTCGCGTTATGCGCACCCGGCCTATGCCGAAGGCTTCGCGCTCGAATGCGCGGCCATGCGGCGCGTGCGCGACGAGATGGGGCTGGTCAACGTCAAGCTGATGGTGCCCTTCTGCCGCCGCGTCGAAGAAGGCGAGCGCGTGCTGAAGGCCATGGCCGACAACGGCCTGCAGCGCGGCGTGAACGGGCTGGAAATCTACGTGATGTGCGAGATCCCCAACAACGTGCTCCAGATCGACGCCTTCGCGCGGCTGTTCGACGGCTTCTCCATCGGCTCGAACGACCTGACGCAGCTCACGCTGGGCGTCGACCGCGACTCCGAGATGGTGGCCTTCGACTTCGACGAGCGCGACCCCGGCGTGAAGATGTTGATCGCCATGACCGTCGATGGCGCGCGCCGCAACCAGCGCCACTCGGGCATCTGCGGCCAGGCGCCTTCGGACTTTCCCGAAATGGTGGAGTACCTGGTGGAGATCGGCATCGACGCCATCAGCGTCACGCCTGACACCCTGCTGCAGGTGACGCGCAACGTGCTGGCGGTGGAGCAGCGGCTCCAGCGTGCGCCACGGACGTCGCCCGCTTGACGACGACACCCGGGCCGACGACTGCGCAGCACCCTGCGGCTGTCGTCCGCCGCCGCCGGGGCCTTGACGCCATCCTTCCCCGCCTTGCCCCTATGCTGCGCGAAGCATGAACGAAGACGAGCAGGTGGCGGATGTCCCGCCGGATGGCGAAATGACCGAGGCACAGCAGCAGCGCCTGGTGCAGGGGCTGATGGCGCAGCTGGGCTCGACGTCGGCCGCCGACGGCGCCGCGCCGCGCCATGTCGAGACCCACATCTCCCACGTCCTCCTGCACGGCGGCCTGGCCTACAAGCTCAAGAAGGCGCTGGCCACGTCCTTCCTCGACCAGTCGACACTGGCGCGGCGCAGGGCCGCCTGTGCCGAGGAGCTGCGCCTGAACCGGCGCATGGCGCCGCAGCTCTACCTCGACGTGGTCGACATCACCGGCACGCTCGATGCCCCCGAGTGGGGCGGCAGCGGGCCGGTGCTGGACGTCGCGGTGAAGATGCGCGCCTTCGACGAGGACCGCTTGTGGGACCGCCTGGCCGTGCGCGGCGACCTGGGCGCGCCCGATGTCGAGGACCTGGCGGCCGTGCTGGCGGGTTTCCACGCCGAGGCGGCGGTGGCGCCGGCCACCGGCTGGCTGGGCTCGCCGGCGCAGGTGCGCTCGACCTTGCTGGACAGTCTGCGCGACCTGCGGGCGGGGAGTTCTTCGCAAGTGCCCGACGAAGACTCCGACCGGCTGCTTCAGCTGCAGGCCTGGGAGGCCCGGGCCTTCGAGCGGCTGGCAGCGGTGATGGCGCGCCGTCTGGCCGAAGGCCGCGTGCGCGAAGGTCATGGCGACCTGCACCTGGGAAACGTCGCGCGCGAGGGTGGGCGCTGCCTGGTGTTCGACGGCATCGACTTCAACGACGAGTTCCGCTGGCTCGATGTCATGAGCGAAGTCGCCTTCATGGCGATGGACCTGCAGGCGCATGCCTTGCCGGCGCTGGCGCACCGCTTCGTCGATGCCTACCTGCAGCAAGGCGGCGATCACGACGGCCTGCGTGTGTTGACCTACTACCTCGTGCACCGCGCGCTGGTGCGTGCCAAGGTGGCACAGCTGCGCGCGGGGCAGGCGGTGGACGCGAACCGCGGCCAGGCCCTGTCGGCGCGCCACCTGTACCTGTCGCTGGCCGAGCGCTTTGCCGCGCCGCGCCCCGCCAGCCTGCTCATCACCCACGGCCTGTCGGGCAGCGGCAAGACCACCCTGACGCAGGATCTGCTCGAAGCGCTGGGCGCCGTGCGCGTCCGCGCCGACGTCGAGCGGAAGCGACTCGCCGGCCTGTCTCCCCTGCAGTCCAGCCGTTCGCCGCCCGGCAGCGGGCTGTATGGCGCAGCGATGAACGAGGCCACGTATGCCCGTCTGCTGTCGGCGGCGGCCGCGGCCATCGAGGGCGGCTTTCCGGTGATCCTGGACGCGACCTTCCTGCGCCATGCCGACCGCCAGGCCGCCCGCCGCACAGCAGCGGAACGGGGTGTCCCCTTCGTCATCCTTCACTTCACCGCCACGCCGCAGGCCCTGCGCGATCGCCTGCGAGGTCGGGCCGCCGAGGGACGTGACGCCTCGGAAGCCGACGAGGCCGTGCTGATGCGCCAGGAGCAGACCCAGGAACCGCTTCGGGCCGACGAAGAGGATGCGGTGCACGTCGTGCAGCCCCTGGCCGTCCCGGCCGGCCAGGCGGCGCGGGCCGATTGGTCGGGCCTGTTGTCCAGGCTCGCGCCGTCGGGCCGGCAAAGCATCGGAACTTGACGCGCCGCAATGCCGGGTCCCTGCGTGCTGGCGCAGCGGCAGGCGACCTGCTTAGACTGGACGCACTTCCAGCCCGACACCTTCGTGCCGGGCCCGATCCATGCTGCATTTCGGCTGCTTCTCCTGGCAGGGCCCTGACCGCGCGGCGCGGCCACGGCCGGTCACGGTGCTGCCCGATCGAGTGGTGCAGCGGTGAAGGACTGGCGGCGCGCGGGTTTCCCTGCACTGTCGCCGCCACAGGAAGCGGCGTTGTCGCCGGCGAGCGCGCCCGATGCTGCCGTGTTGCTGAACGAGCTGCAGCTGCGTCGGCACGAGCTGGAGCAGCAGGGACTGGAACTGTCTCGCCTGCAGCAGCAGCTCGCGCAGGCGAACGACCGCTACCGTGAGCTCTTCGAACAGGCGCCTGTGGGCTACCTGACGCTGGACGTCCAGGGACGCATCGTCGAATGCAACCTGATGGCGCAGCAGCTGCTCCAGTGCGGCGGGTCTTCGCTGCTGGGGCGGCCCCTCTCTGCCGTTCTCGGGGCGCACGATGTCGACCGCTGGCACGGCTTCAGAAGGCAGTTGGCGGGCGGCGACGGTCCGCGGCGCATCGACCTGGCCTTCCAGCGGCGCGACGGGGGCAGTTTCCACGGCCAGCTCGAGTGCCTGTCGGTTCCGGTGCCGCTGGAGCCGGCCTGGCTTCGTGTCACCCTCACCGACGGCGTTCCCCGCCGCGAGGCCGACGCCTCACGCGCCGCCGCGCTGCGGGCCATGGCATCGCACGAGTCGGCGCGGCAACGTGTCTCGCGCGAGCTGCACGACGACCTCGGGCAGCGCCTGAGTGCGGTGAAGATGGCCCTCAGCGGCGTGGCGGGGCATGCGCAGGCGGACCTGCGGCTTGCCGAGGTGCAGCAGGCGCTGGACGAGGCGGTCGACCAGGTCCGCTGCATGGCGGCCGAACTGAGGCCGCCGATGCTGGACGACCTGGGCATCGTGGCTTCCATCGAGTGGCTGGCCCGTGAAACCCGCCGAAGGTCCGGACTGGATGTGAGGCTGAAGCTGTCGCCGGTGGAGCCGGACCTGGACGGCCGTACCGCCTTGACGGTGTACCGCGTGCTCGAGCGCGTGCTCTTGCACGTGGCCGAGCATGCGGCGGCCCGTGATCTTCGGGTCGGCCTGGCCGAGCGGTCCGGCGGCCTGGTTCTCGAGGTGCGGTGGCGCGTCGGCCGCAGGGCCTTCACAGGCCCGGGGGCGGCGGGCGCGGGCACGCTGTCGCAGAAGCAGCGCGAACTCATGCAGGGGGCCGACCTGCTGGGCTACCGCGTGCAGTTCATGCCCGGCGCCGGCGGCGCGCATGGCATCGTGGTCGCGTTTCCCGCGCAGGCCGTCGACTCTTCCTTGCCGGGCGCGGCCGGGCCCGAAGTCTGAGGCGCCATGGGTCCTGTCTGTCGTGTCCGACGGATCGCTGGCGACGGGCTGGCGTCGCCAGGCAGCGGCTCGACCCCTTGAGCCTCAGGCGGCGTAGGCTTCCGACAGCGCGCCGTGAGTCGAGCCGGCGAGCCAGCGTCCGGCCAGGCGGGCGACCTCTTGCAACGCGCCCGGCTCTTCGAACCGGTGCGACGCCCGCGGCACGACGTCCAGCCGCCTGACGCAGCGCAGCGCCTGCAGCATCTCATGGTTCACGCGCAGGAGTTCGGTGTCCTGTCCGCCCACGATGAGCAGCGTCGGCGCGTGCACGCGTGCCGGCGCGATACCTGCCAGGTCGGGACGGCCGCTGCGCGACACCACGGCGCGCACGCGCTGCGGTTGCCGGGCGGCCACCCGCAGCGCGGCCGCTGCGCCGGTGCCGGCGCTGAACAGGCCGACGGGCAGGGCGCCCGCTCCCATCTCTTCGGCCAGCCAGTCCAGTGCCAGTTCCAGGCGTTCGCTGAGCAATGGAACGTTGAAGGCCTGCCGGCGGTCTGCAGACTCTTCGGTCGTCAGCAGGTCGAACGACAGCGTGCTCTGGCCGTGACCGTGCAGCATGCGGGCCAGGAAGCGGTGGCGCGCACTGTCGTGCCTGCCGCCGGGCCCGTGCACGAACACCGTCACGCCGGAGCCTTCAGGCAGATGCCACCACTCGCCGGCCAGGCTGGTTCTTCCGATCCGCACGGCGCGGGCATCTTCGATGACCGGTGCATCCGACATCAGGACTCCTCGCAGCGGTGAACTGCGCTGCAGTCTGTTGCTGCGGCCGCGTGCCGCCATTGCGTTCACTCAACGCGGGCTCGTCGTGGGCGATGCGGTCCAGACCCGGGGCCGTCATTGCACAAGCTCAATGCGGCCCTTGCAGGCAGCGGTCAAGCTGTGCACTTCCATCGGCCGGAGACAACCATGGAAACCACGACCCCCGTACTGCCGCGCGCGACGGCGGTGGCCCGTCGGACCGAAGACGACGCCGTCGTACGCCGTCTTCAGGACATGGCCCGCCTGCTGCAGGTGCAGGGCGACACGCCGCAGCGTGTGGCGGCCTGCCGCCGTGCTGCACAGACCTTGTCGCGCCGCAAGATGCCACTGCGGCAACTGGTCGCGGCGGCGGGGCTTCCTGCGCTCCAGGAACTGCCGGATGTCGAAGGCTGGGTGGCGCAAGGCATCGCGGAGATGCTGGCGGTGGGCTGCTGGCAGGCGCTGGAACGCCTGCGCGGCTGGGCCGATCCGGAGGCCCTGCTGTGCAGCTTGCCGGGTGTCGACGCGCCGCTGGCTGCTCGGCTCCACGACGAGCTGGCCGTCGACACCATCGATGCCCTGGAAGCATCGCTGCTGGCCGGGCGACATGGCGCGATGACGGTGCTGCCTGCGGGGCGGGCTGCGGCCCTGACTGCCGACGTGGTCGAAATGGCGGGTCGACTGCGCACGATCCGGCGCGCCTTCGGCGAGCGATCGGTCCCCATCGGACCGCCGGTCGACATCCTGCTGGAGATCGACCGGCTCTTCCTTCACCGCGCGCGCAGCGGCGACCTGCCGTGCATCGTGCCACGGCGTGAACCGCCGGGCAGTCTCTCCCGCCTGCCCGTGCTGCATGCCGAGCGATCGGGCTGGCACTTCACGGCGCTTCATGCCAACACGGCCCGCGCGCGCCGCTTCGGCTGCCTGCACGACTGGGTCGTGATCCATGCAGAGCAGGCTTCCCGGCCCGAGCGTGCCGACATGGTCATGACATCGGGCCGCGGTGCGCTGGCCGGGCGCCGCGTCGTGCTGGGCCGCGAGCCCGAGTGTCGGCAGAGCTACGTGGCACAGGCCAGGCCCGGGTCGTCGACGGATGGCGTGCCACCGTGGCGCTCACGGGCCTGAAATGTGACTCGTGGTGACCGCCTGTCGCATGCGGTCACGTCATGGGGGCCGGGCCGCAATCACGTTCGGAAAATTCGGCATCCGATACGGATGTTGCTGCTGAGTTGTTCAGTCCGTTCCGATTGCGCCCAGACCCTGCGAGGAACATGCTTCCCCCATCGGCGGTGAAGGCCTGATGTCCAGGCCGGATCTGCGGTTGTCGAAGTCGGGAAACATGACATGACCCTGGACACCACCCCATTCGCCGACAGTAGCCTGGACGCCTGCATCGACCGTTGCTGTCCTGTGCCGATCCCGCAGCGCGGCAGCCTGGCCGACCTGCTCGAGCTGCTCGGCTCGCCAGCCGGAGCCCGCGGCAGTGTTCCGGAGTCGATACCCCTGGCCTTGTGGCGTGTGCCGCAGCACGCGGCACTGGTCCACGAGGGCTCCCGCGGGCGCTCGATCTATGTCGTGCGCCACGGCTTCTTCAAGCGTTCGAAGACCCTGGAGGACGGCTACGAGCAGGTGCTGTCCTTCATGCAGGCCGGCGAGATCCTGTGCTTCGAAGCGCTGCACAACGGCGTGCAGCCCGCCAGCCTGGTGGCGCTGGAGACCTCCAGCGTCTACGTGCTGCCCGTGGCCGAGCTGAACAGCCTGCACCTGCGTTGTCCGCAGTTGGCCGAAGCCCTGCAACGGGCCCTGAGCCGCCAGTTGCTGCACGCCACGGAGTCGGTCGAGATGATGGCGGCCGTGTCGTCGGAGGTGCGTATCGCACGGTTCCTGATGTGGTGGTCGTCGCGCATGGCGGCCATGGGGCAGTCGCCGCGTCGACTGCGCCTTCGCATGTGCCGGCGCGACATCGCCAGCCTGCTGGGCGTGGCGCACGAGACCGTCAGCCGCTCCCTCACGTCCTTGAGCGAAGAAGGGCTGCTGAGGGTCAGCAACCGTGACGTCGAGATTCTCGACATGGACCACCTGCACGCCCGCGCAAGATGCACCCGCAGTCCGGGTACATGCGACAAGGAGCGACGCGAACCACGTCTGGCAACGCCCGAGGCCCTTCAGCACCGCAGTGCCGACGCGGTCATGTGAAGCACGCCTGACGCCTTCGGCGGGACGGCCGCCGCCGACTGGCTTCAGTGCTCGGCTGGTTCCGGCCCGAAGCCCTGCTCCATGCCGTAGCGGATCAGCGCCGCCGTGCTGGGCAGTTGCAGCTTGGCCAGGATGCGCGTCTTGTGCGTGCTGACCGTCTTCACCGACAGGTGCAGGGCCTGCGCGATCTCCGACGGTCGCTCCCCCGCGGTGAGTCGCCGCAGCACCTCGAGCTCCCGGTCGCTGAGCTGGGTGTGGCTGGCCGGGGCCTGGGTGCCGTTCAGGTGCAGCACCAGGCGCTCCGCCAGTGCGGCACTGACGTAGGCGCCGCCGGCGGCAATCTTGCGGACGGCCAGTGCCAGCTCGCGCGATGCGCTGTCCTTGGTGACGTATCCGTTGGCCCCCGCCTTGAAGGCGCGCATCGCGTACTGTTCTTCGGCGTGCATGCTCAGCACCAGCAGCTTCACCGCGGGGCAGTCCGCGCGTGCGCGCCGCAGCAGTTCGAGCCCGCTCATGCCCGGCATGGACAGGTCGACGATGGCGAGGTCGAAACAGCCCTGGCGGAGCATGTCCAGTGCCAGATGGCCGTTGTCGGATTCGGCCACCGTCCACTGCCGGTCCGTGCCTTCCAGCACCCTCTTGAGTCCTTCGCGCACGATGGCATGGTCGTCGACGATCAGGATGGCCAGCTCCGACCCGCCTGCGCGGTTGGGGGGATTCATCCATGGCCGGGCCGGCAGCTTCAGCTGCGGCTGGCGCTCTGCGTCGGTCGTCTGGTGGCGAGCGGGCAGATTCTCGTCGGCCGGTTGGTAGGAGTGCGTCATCGTTGTCCGTGAGGGTGAATGCATGAAACCGGGTCAGGCAGCGCGCCGCGCGTCTTTTGGGTCGGCGTAGGCGGCACGCGCCGTTGCCAGGGACATGGTGCGCCATGGCCGGGAGGAATGCACGTCGGCATCGCGGCTCGACTTGACCTGCGACAAGCCAAGTCCCGGATGCCAGGCCAGACCGGTCGGCCCGCCTCTCCCCGGCGCTCAGGAGGCTCTTGATCGAGCGGTGGTGCCCGGCGCCGTCGGCACCGGCACGCGCATCAGGACGCGGGTGCCCTGGCCCTCGACGCTGTCCACGGAGAGATCGCCGCCCAGCATGTCGGCGCGTTCGCGCATGCCCAGCAGACCGAACTGGCTGTCACGGAAGGCCGAGTCGATGGGCAGGCCGACCCCGTTGTCGGAGACCCTCAGCAGGATCTCGCCGTCCAGGCGCGACAAGGACACGCTGACCTCGCTGGCCTTGGCGTGGCGATGGATGTTGGTCAACGACTCCTGCACCATGCGGTACAGCGTGATGGCCGTCTGCTGGTCGTCCAGCGTGCCGATGTCGTCGATCTGCATACTGCAGTGCAGACCGGTGCGCCGCGCGAAGTCGTTGACCAGCCATTCGATGGCCGGGCCCGGCCCCAGTTCGTCGAGCATCAGCGGGCGCAGGTCGGCGGCGATGCGGCGCACCGACCCCATGATGGCGTCCAGCCGGTCCAGTGCGCCGAGCAGGCAGGGGCGCACCGACGCCGGCACGCCCTTGTTCTCGCAATCGGCGAGGTCCAGCTTCAATGCCAGCAGGCTCTGGCCGAGTTCGTCGTGCAGTTCGCGTGCGATGCGCTGCCGTTCCGCCTCGCGGCCTTCGACGATGTTGGCCGACAAGCGACGAAGTGCCTGGCGCGAGCGTTCCAGCTCACGCATCTCGGCCTGGCGGCGCGTTACGTCGTGCATCACCATCTGCACCGTGGTGCGCCCGTGGTCGGGCAGGGCAGTGAGCGCAATCTCCACCTGCCGCTCGGACGCGCCTTCTCGAAGCAGGACGCCCGAGAGGTTGCCGACGACGCCGGGATGACGCAGCGCCGCGGCCGTCTGGCGGTCGAGTTCCTCGTGCACATCGGCCCGCAGCAGCGCCTTCACCGACCGACCCACGACAGCCGCCGGAGGCGCCGTGTCCATCAGCAGCGCCGCAGCCCGGTTGGCGAAGATGATCCTGTCGTCCTCGGCGATCCAGGCGGCAGAAGGCGACAGGTCCACGATGGCCTGCAGGCGTTGCATCATGATGTGCCAGGTGGCCGATGGGCCATCGCCCGGCGATGCGTCCGACGGCCTCATCGTCAGCAGCAGCGAGGCCGGCCGGGGCAGGCGCGACACCTCGATGTCGAAACGCGCGACACCCGTGGCTCCGCAATGCACTGCGGTGGCCGGCAACCGCAGGGGGCTGGGGCCGTCAGCCGGGGGCGCCGGGTTGAAGGAATCGTCAGGAACGTCGGGCAGTGAGAGAGGCGGCGTCACGAGGCGACGGGGATCGAGCCCGGCCACCAGGGCGTCGGCCGGCTCGCCGATCAAGGCGCGGGGACTGCGCCCGAGCAGCGCAGCGGCGCCGTCGCTGACGTGCGCGATGCGTCCTTCGTCGTCCAGCGCCAGGAAGCCGACGCCATGCGTGCCGAAGACCGGTTCGGTGGGTTCTTGGGCGCTCACGAGGCAGCGCCCATCACGCTGCAGACAGGCCGGCGGATGCACGCCGGCACAAGGATCAGGTCCATCCCCATCTCCCAATGAGCAGTCCCTTGGCCGGCTGCCGGTGCAACTGCCCGGTCGCAGCAGGCTTGCGACACCGTCGGCACCTCAGACCGGCGGCGTGTTCCGATTCTCGCAGCATCGAACGCTGCCCACCACGGTGTCGACGCCGGATCGTTGCAGAGGCAAGTTGCGGGACGTCCCGGCACCTGCCGCAGGACACCTGCCTCTGCCGGACGATCACCATGATGAAGGCCCCTTCGTGCGCTGCCCTTGCGGTCGCGCAAGGTCCCCGTGTCCTGCTGCGCTGTCAGGGTCTCAAGGGCCGGAGACCCCTCACGTTGCGCTGGTCCGGGCTCCCGATGTGGCGGCAGCATCACCGGCGCAGCGCAGGGCTGCGTCGTCCAGGGCCTGCAGCACCTCGTCGTCGCCGACCTGGTGGAAGTCGACATAGTGATGGCCGATGGCCAGGAAAGGCGACGGGGTACGCAGGCAGACGATGTCGTCGGCCTCGTCGTGCAGCAAGGCCAGGCTGTCGGCGGGGGCGACGGGCACGGCCACCACGATGCGCCGCGGCGCGCTGTGCCTGAGGGATTGCATCGCGGCGCGCATCGTGGTGCCGGTGGCCATGCCGTCGTCGACGACGATCACGGTGGCGCCCTGCAGGTCCGCCCGCGCTCTCCCGCGAAGGTAGGTCTGCCGGCTGCGTTCGATCTCTCGCAGCGCCTCGGGCACCCGGCGCTCGATCTGCCGCCTGTCCAGCCCGGAGACGCTGAGCACCTCCTCGTGCACCACGAATCGCGGCGGCATGCCGTCGACGACGGCTGCCACGGCCAGTTCCGGCTGCCATGGCGCGCCGATCTTGCGGACCAGCAGCAGGTCCAGCGGGGCGTCCAGCGTGCGTGCCACCTCGGCGGCAACGGGCACGCCCCCGCGCGGCAGGGCCAGCACGATCACCCGGCCGTCCCAAAGGCGTGCTGCCAAGGCACGGGCCAGCAGGCTGGCGGCCTCGGCACGATCGGCGAACTTCGTCTGCATGGCCCTGCTCCTCGACGGTTGCCGACGGCAACGGCTGCCATCGTCAGCGGCCTGCCGCGCATGCTGAACTGCCCCGGGGCGCCACCGTTGCGCATGCGCAATGGCGGCTGACCACGCCGGGCCGCTGTTTGAGCGCTGTTTGGCCGCTGGGTGCCCGTTGTTTGACCGTTTGTTTCACCGGCGAATCCGCAGGGGCAGGCGGCAGACCTGCCGTCACGACCCGCAGCTTCTTGCCGCCCCAGCCTCAGAATCACGACGTACCGGCGGCTCGCCCGAGATGCTGCGGCGCCTCCAGCGGCCGGTGCTTGCTGAGCTTGTTGAAGAAGGAAGGACATGGAGCCCAAGTGGCTGGAAGATTTCCTGAGCGTCGCGCGGACGGGCAACTTCTCGCAATCGGCCATCGAGATGAACATCACCCAGTCGGCAATCAGTCGTCGCATCAAGGCACTGGAGCAATGGGTGGGCGTGGCGCTGATCGACCGCTCCACCTACCCGACCCGGCTCACGCCGGCGGGTGAGCGCTTCCGCGAGGCGGCGCGCGAGGCCACCGCGGCCCTGCTGAAGACGCGGCAGGACCTGCGGCAGGCGCTCGATGCCGACCGCAAGCTGCTGCGCATCGCGATCCAGCATTCGCTGGCCGCCAGCTTCCTGGCGCCCTGGCTGGCGCGGCTGCCGCTGTCGCGTGACGATCTGCTGGTGCGCGCCACGGCCGACAACCTGCACGACTGCGTGCGTGAACTGGAAGAGGGCAGTGTCGACCTGCTGGTCTGCTACACGCACGGCGAACTGCCGCTGCAACTGGAGGCCTCGCGCTACCCTTCGATGCCGCTGGCGGCCGACGCGCTGGTGCCCGTGTCGCAGCAGGTCGGCAAGGGTCGGGCGCTGCACGCCCTGCAGCCCGGCGCGCCCGCCGTCCCCTGGCTGACGTACAGCGAAGGCACTTTCCTGTCGCGGGCCGCGTCGCTGGCGCTGCAGCGGCCCGGACTGTCGCCCGCGCTGCACCCGGTGGTCGAGAGCGCGCTGGCCGAAGCCCTGCGCGGCGCTGCCATCGCCGGTCTGGGCGTGGCCTGGCTGCCGCTGAGTCTGGTGGCCGACGACCTGAAGCGCGGCCTGCTCGTGCGCGCGGGTGGTCCCGAGTTCGACGTGTCGCTGCAGATCTGCCTGTGCGGCGAGCGGTCGGTGGTGGAGGGCCGCCTGAGCGGCCTCTGGCAGGCTGCGCGCGCGCTGGCGGAGGCTGCGCCCACCGCGCCGCGCAGAAGTGCGCGCCGGGGCGCTTGAACGCCGAAGGCGCGAAGCAGTGGACTCTGCCACGGGAGGCCTGTGGGTGCCGGGGCGTTGTGGAGCAGGGGAGTTGGCGGCGGAAGACCGGCCTGTTCCGGGCTTGCGCGGTCTGCAGTGCGCGCCAAGATAGGTTGGCGGCATCCAGTGCGTCATAGAGACGCTTTGCACCATGGCCATCCAGCGCGCCCACCACAGACTCGAATCCAAGGACCTTGTAGACCGTGATGTCGACGATCCGGCGCCTGGGTCAGCAGCGAAGCGCTTGCCGGTTCGTGCCTTGGCCGCCGCGGCTGGCTTCGCCCTGGCCGCCGCGCTCGGCGGATGCGGTGGCGCCGACGGTGAGGGCACGGGCAGTACGGTCCATGGCGTGGCTGAAGGGCCGATGGCCCCGCAGTTCGCGCAGGGCCGGGTCACCGTCACGGACAATCCGATGGACCTCGCCATCCGTGGAGTCGGGTTCTTCCAGGTCGACTACGGCGTCGGTGCGCCGATGTACACGCGCAACGGGCAGCTGCATCTCGATCGCGATGGCTACATCGTCAACGCCATGCAGATGCGCCTCTTGGGCCGCCAGGCCAACGCTGCCGGTGTCATCGAGAGCGCAGGGCCCGTCGTGCCCCTCAAGCTGAACAGTCTTCGCCTCGCGCCACAGGCGACCGACCGCATCGACATCTCGATGAACCTGGACTCGCGCGTGGCGGCCACCGGCAGATCTGCTTCGCCGGGTGTGAATGTTGCCGACTCGGCCACCTACAACTTCGCCACGTCGTTGACGGCCTACGACCTGCGCGGGCAGGAGATCAACCTGACGCTCTTCTTCCAGAAGTCCGACGCTCCGGGTCGCACACCGGGGTCGATCACCTGGAACGTCTATGCCACTGCCAACGACCTGCCCGTGGGCGGAGCACCCGCCATGCCGGTCGCCACGCTGGTCTTTCCGGCCGACGGCAGTGCGCCGATCGCGCCCAGCGGCAAGGTGACCTTGGCAGAGGTGATTTCCGGGGCCTACCCCAGCGGCGCGGCCGTTCTGCCGTTGACCAACGTGGTCTTGAACCTGGCAGGCAGCACCCAGGTCGGCTCTAACTTCGTCATCATGGACCTCACGCAGACCGGCTCTGCCCCCGGGCAGTTGACGGAGGCGAACTTCCAACCCAATGGCGTGCTGATGGGCCGCTACTCCAATGGTCGCAGCTTGCCGTTCGGCCAGATCGAACTGGCCACCTTCGGCAATCTGCGTTGCCTGCAGGCTGCGGTCGACAAGGTCTGGCGCTCGACCCCAGCGTGCGGCGCTCCGTCGGTCGGTGCGCCGGGCTCGGGTGGGTTCGGCGTGCTGCAGGTGAGCGCGCTCGAAGCGACATAGGATGATGCTGGTGGGTCGGCCAGGCGCCCACGCGCAGTCCGCGCAGTGCAGTTGTCCAGCCGTCGGGGGGCGCGACGCAGACGGTGCTTCGCATCGAGGCGGGACGCCCTCCAGTTCCCCAGCGTTCTCCACAAGCCTGTTCATCTGGTGCATCGTCAGGCCCCGCCGAGCCAGCGCGCATACCCGTAGTACAGCGGCAGGCCGAGCATCAGGTTGAAGGGCAGGGTGACGCCCAGCGAGGCCGTGAGGTAGATGCCCGGGTTGGCGTCGGGCAGGCTGGCGCGGCAGGCCGCGGGTGCGTCGATGAAGCTGGCGCTGGCGCAGATGGCCCCGAACACGAACGCGCCGCCCACGCCCAGCCCCACGGCGTGGGCCAGCGTGACGCCCGCCAGCCCGTGCACCAGGGGCATCAGCACCCCGAACCCGGCCATGAACACGCCCACCTGGCGGAAGGCGCCGATCTGCCGCGCCGCGGTGATGCCCATCTCGAGCAGGAACAGCATCAGCATGCCGCGGAACAGGCCCTCGTAGAAGGGGCTGATCTGCGACCACTGCGCGTCGGTGGCCAGCGCGCCGATGGCCATGCCGCCCAGCAGCAGCAGGATGCCGCGGCCGCGGATCACGCTGAGCACCAGTTCGGCCACGCGAACGCCGCCGCCGCCCTGGCGGCCCATGGCGATGCGCGCCAGCGCCAGCGAATACACGACGCCGAACTCCATCAGCGCGACCATCGCCGCCATCGTGCCCTCGGCCGGTGTGCCCATGGCGGCGGCGAAGCTCATCGACGCGAAGAAGGTGGCCGTCGAGACCGAACCGTAGTGCGCTGCGATGGCCGCGGCATTGGCGATGTCGAAACCGCCGGCCCGGCGCGCCACGAGGTAGGCCCCTGTCGGGATCGCGAAGGTCATCAGCAGCGTGATGCCCAGCAGCGGCAGCACGTCGGCGATCTCGGCCCGGGCCAGTTCGCGGCCGCCGGTGAGCCCCAGCGAGAACAGCAGGTAGATCGACAGCAGCTTGATGACGGCATCGGGCAGCTCGAGCTCGCTCTTCACGGCGCCGGCAACCGCGCCCAGCAGGAAGGCCAGCACGATGGGCTGGAGCAGGTTGGTCAACAGCAGGTCGAGGGCAGGCATGGAGCGGGATTCTTAGAAACACCCCATGCCGCGTCCAGTTCAATGAATGGCATCATTCGTTGCACAAAAGCGAACAAAAGACCGTTCCCTTGGCCGAGCTGAATTTCCACCACCTTCGCTACTTCCGCGCCATCGCGCACGAGCAGGGCCTGGCGCGCGCCGCCGAGCGGCTGCACGTGTCGCCGTCGGCGCTGTCGGTGCAGCTGCGGCAGCTCGAGGAGCGCCTGGGCCATGCCCTCTTCGAGCGCCGCGGTCGCCGCCTCATGCTCACCGAGGCCGGGCGCGTGGCGCTGGAGCACGCCGACACCATCCACGCCGCCGGCGAGGAGCTGCTGGCCACGCTCGCGGGCCGACCACGCGGCCGTGTGAGCGTGCTGCGCGTCGGCTCGGTGGCGACGCTGTCGCGCAACTTCCAGCTGCTGCTGATCAAGCCGCTGCTGGCGCGCAGCGACGTGCAGATCCGCCTGGAGAGCGGCCGCCTGCGCGAGCTGCTGCTGCACCTGGGCGCGCACCAGCTCGACGTCGTGCTCGCCAACGAGGCCGTGCCGCGCGACGCCGCCCAGGGCTGGCACAGCACGCTGATCGCGCAGCAGCCGCTGGCCATCGTCTCGGCGCCGCCGCGGGGTCGCAAGGCGGTGCCGCTGGTGTTTCCGCAGGGGCTGGACGGCCAGCCGCTGCTGCTGCCCGGCGGCCACAGCGCGCTGCGCAGCGCCTTCGACGCCTTGCTGGAGCAGCACGGGGTGCGGCCGCAGGTGCTGGCCGAGGTCGACGACATGGCCATGCTGCGCCTGCTGGCACGCGAGACCGGCGCGCTGGCCCTGGTGCCGCCGGTGGTGGTGCACGACGAGCTCGCCTCGCGCAAGCTGGTGGAGCGCTGCCGCATCCCGCAGCTGCAGGAGCGCTTCTACGCCATCACCGCGCAGCGGCGCTTTCCGCACCCGCTGCTGAAGGTGCTGCTCGCGCCGGCCGCACGCGATCCGCGGCCTTGACGAGTGTGGACGCCTAGAGGACCCGCCGCAGCCCGGGCACCTTCAGCAGCAGCGCGGCCACGACGAAGGAGGCGGCGACGCCAGCACTGCCGATGGCGGCGAACTTGACCAGCGGCGGCAGCCGCCAGTTCGCCGTGGCCACCGCCAGCGCGACCACGATGGGCGCGTGCACGATGAAGGCGCCATAGGCCTGTGCTCCCCACGCCTGCCACCGCGCGTGCGGGTGGTTGAAGCGCTCGCGGAAGGTCGTCAGCAGCCCGGCGATGATCCCCCAGGCGACCAGCGGTTCCCAGAACGCGTAGACCACGGCGGGCAGGCCGAGGCCGCCGGCGAAGTCGACCGGTCGTCCCTTCAGGGCGCCGGCCAGCGCTGCGGCCACGAACAGCAGCGGCAGCGTGACCAGGGTCACCCGGCGCCACTGCGCGGCCTGTCGCCGGTCGACCCGTTCGAGCCAGCGATGACGCGCTGCCACGGTGCCGAGCACGAAGAGGAAGACATAGGATCCGAAGTAGCCCAGTTGCAGTCCGAGCACCTCCTGCCCGACGGGCACGACCTGCCGCAGTGCCAGCGCGGCGGCACCCACCGCGAGGGCCGCGGCCGCCCAGGCCGCGGAGGAGGGCAGGGGCCGCTCGGGGTCGGGCGCGGGCTCGGGCCAGGCGAGCCGCCAGCCCACGAAGGCCAGCGAGAAGATCAGCAGCGCCCAGGCGAACCACAACGGGCCGATCACGAAGCGGCCGTCGGCCAGCATCGCCAGCCAGGTGTCGACCACGCCGCGGCCTGCCGGCATGCCGGCCAGCGCCACGGTCAGCGGCCCCAGCACGAAGCCGAAGACCGCCAGCGGCAGGCCCAGCCGCAAGAAGCGGTCGCGCACGAAGGCCTGCACGCCCTTGCGCGCCAGCGAGGCGGGGGTGAAGCAGCCCGCGAGCAGGAAGAACGTGCCCATGAAGAAGGACTGGTTCACGGCACAGAACACCGTCAGCAGCAGGCTCGAGGCCGTGCCGGGGTCGCGCACCTCGCGGTAGAACCAGCCCCCGCTGCCGCCGTAGGTGATGGCCGTGTGGTGGAGGATCACCAGCACGGTCAGCAGCACGCGCAGGCGATCGATGAAGTCGGTCCGTTCCGCGGGGGCCATGCCTGCTCTCGTTGGTTGCCGTCAGGGCGTGAGTGTCGACCAGGCCCACAGGCCGAGGTGCGTGGCCGCGTGGGCGGCCATGGCCGCTTCCAGGTGCCGACGCCAGAACAGCACCCCGTAGATCACGCCGGCCACCCCGTTGAGGACCAGGGTGCGGGTGACGAGCAGCGGCGTGAGCTCCACCTGCGCGGCCAGCACGGGCAGGTGGGCCGCGGCGAAGAGGACGGCTGCCCCCACCACGGCGCCGCCCACGGCGGGACCGTGGTGGCGAGCCCCGAGCAGCCGGCGCAAGACCGACGCCATCAGGCTCATGGCCCCCCAGCGCAGCATGACTTCCTCGGCCAGGCCGCCGTACAGCAGGTTGCTCACCAGGACCGTCGCACCCGACGGGCGCGTGGCCACCAGCTGCTGCCACGCGGTGCCCAGGTGGGGCTTCAGCAGGCTGTCGATGGCTGCCAGGGCCAGGCCGAGGGCGACGCCGACACCGGCGCTGCGCGCCAGGGTGCGCGCCCAGGCGGGGTCCGACGCGGTCCCCGCCACCAGGCTGCGCAGCCCGACGCGATGCGCCAGCGCTGCACCGACGAGTGCGGCCACGGTGACGAGCAACGCCGGGTTCAGTACAAGCAGCGCCTGCACCGCAAACGCCGGCCACTCGGCGGTGGCCGGCAGTCGGGCGGCGATGTCCGGTGGCAGCGGTTGCAGCACCAGCGCGGCAGCGCCGGCCAGCCCGACGGCGGCCACGGCGCCTGCGCGGCGCCTGAAGCGCGGCAGCCCGTCCGGCGCAGCGGTGGCTGCCCGCCTGTCGGCACCCGTGATCAGGTCCATGGCTGCCCCTCCGCGGGCCCGAACTGCAGCCGCTGCACCTGCCGTCGCGTGGCGCGCACGAGCCGCTGCCAGCCGCGGACCCAGGTCGGCTGTCCGGCTGCGACCTCGCCCACCAGCCGCCAGCGTGCCGCTGCCGAGGCGCTGACGACCACGGGCTGCCCGGTCAGGTGCCAGCGGTCGCCGGCGGCCAGGAAGGTGTCGCGGGCCTCGCCTTCCATGGTCAGCCAGAGACCGCCCTGTGTCACCTCGATGCATCCGTTGGTTGCATCCATGCTCAGCAGCGGGCCGCCGCCGAGGTCCATCGTCCGGTTTGTTGTCGCCGATGTCGCCAGGCCCATGTTGTTCTCCTGCTTTATGGGTCGCGACTTGCGGCCCTGTCGATGCCGGCATTGGACCGGTTCGGCGCGCTGGCCACAAACGAAATTCGTGCAGTTGATGGATGCGTAGAGCGCATGCATGATGCCGCCGTGCGCACATCTCCCGCCCCCCGACGACAACGGCCGATCGGCCTGGCGGCGCTGCGCGGCTTCGAGGCCGCCGCCAGGCTGCTGTCCTTCACGCAGGCAGCCCACGAGCTGCACCTGACGCAGTCGTCCATCAGCCGCCAGATCGCGGCGCTGGAGCGTCAGCTGGGGCATGCGCTGTTCCTCCGCCGGACGCGGGCACTCGAACTGACCGCGGCGGGCGCGCAGTTGCTGCAGGCGGTCCAGCGGGCCCTGGCGACGCTCGATCGCAGTGTCGAAGAGATCCGGGACGTCGGCGCCGCGCGCCGGGTCACGCTGTCGACCTACGCGTCGTTCGCGTCGTTGTGGCTGGTGCCGCGGCTGGCCCTGTTCCAGCAGGCGCACCCCGGCATCGAGATCCGCCTGGATGCCTCCGATCGCGTGGTCGACCTGCGGGCCGAGCAGGTCGACGTGGCCGTGCGCTGGTGGCCGCTGGAGCGTCCGCTCGCCGGTGGCGTGCCGCTCTTCGACGACATTGCCACGCCTGCGCTCAGCCCGCGCCTGCTGGCCGGCGCCACGCTGCAGTCGCCCCGCGATCTCGCGCGCTGGCCCTTGCTCGACCTGGACTCGCGGGTGCCCGGGGTGCGCACCCTGAACTGGGAGGCCTGGTTCGCGTTCGCCGGCGCGGACGAGGTCGCCCCGTCGGCGGGCCGCCTGGTCTTCTCGTTCGTCGACCAGGCGGTGCAGGCTGCCGTGCGCGGCCAGGGCGTGGCCTTGGTGCGCACGCCCTTCCTGCAGGACGCTCTGGCCAGCGGCGACCTGGTGATGCCTTTCCCCACCCTGCGCCTGCCGGTGGGGTATCGGCACGTGCTGCTGGTCGAGGCGTCTTTGGCGCGCCGGCCCGAGGTGGACGTGTTCGTCCAGTGGCTGCTCGAGCAGGTGCAGCAGGTGCAGCAGGTGCAGCATCGAGACGACGACGAGCGTCGGCGTGCCGGCCGGCCCTGACGAGCCAAGGACATGACGGCGTGGCCGCGATCCGCACGCCGCAAGCCGGCCCGCGCTCGTCGGCACGGGTTCACGTCATGAACCATGGGGCAGCGCGACTTCTTCGTGTCGGGCGGCCGCCGTGCGAAACCATGATCTGCACGCATAGTTGCAGCCGAGATGTCATTGGACGTTGAGCAAGTCGCTGGCTAAGGTCGCCGCCATTCCGCCTTGGTCTGCCACGCCGCACCGGCTCCACGATGAACCTCGAAGCCTTCCCCCGCGTCCGTCTTGGGCACTGGCCCACCCCGCTGGAACCCATGCGTCGCCTGCAGGCGCACCTCAGCGGACCGGACGGGCCGCGCCTGTTCATCAAGCGCGACGACTGCACCGGCCTGGCCACCGGTGGCAGCAAGACGCGCAAGCTCGAATTCCTGCTCGGCGAGGCCGTGCGTCAGGGCGCCGACACGCTGCTGACGCATGGCGCGGTGCAATCCAACCACGTGCGGCAGACCGCCGCCGCCGCGGCGTTCGCCGGCCTGCAGTGCGAAGCCCTGCTCGAGGCGCGCGTGACCAACGCGCCGGCCGAGTACGCCGATTCGGGCAACGTCTTCCTCGACAAGCTGTTCGGCACCCGGCTGCACACGGTGCCTGGCGGCACCGCGATGGACGCCGCGCTGGAAGACCTGGCCACGCGGCTGCGCGCCGAAGGCCGCAAGCCTTACGTGATCCCGGGCGGTGGCTCGAACGCACTCGGCTCGCTCGGCTACGTCGACTGCGTGCTCGAACTGGTGCAGCAGTGCCGGGCCATGGGCCTCAAGAAGCCCCATATCGTGCACGCCACCGGCAGCGCGGGCACGCAGGCCGGCCTGGTCGCCGGCATCCATGCGCTGGGCCTGGGCTGGCCGGTGACCGGCATCGGCGTGCGCGCGGCGCGCGAGGTGCAGGAAGCTCGCGTGCATGCGCTGGCGCAACGCGTGCTGGACCTGCTGGGCCACGCCACGCCCTTGCCGCGCGACAAGGTGGTGGCCGACGACGGCTACATCGGCGCCGGCTACGGCCAGCCCACCGCGGGCATGGTCGAGGCGCTGCAGATGGTGGCCCGTCACGAAGGCATCCTGATCGACCCGGTGTACACCGGCAAGGGCATGGCCGGCATGGTCGCCATGCTGCGGGCCCGGCGCTTCGCCGCCGACGAGGACGTGATCTTCGTGCACACCGGCGGCGCGACGGCCCTGTTCGGCTACCGCTGGGCCTTCGATACGGCATTGGCCTGAGGCCGCTGTCGCAGGCCTTGGCAGTCATCCCTGCATCCTTGCTGGCACGCCGCTTGCACGAGTTCTTTGCCCGACTTGCTGACCCCTTTGCTCCACCGATTTCCACTCCGCTCCACGAAGGAAACCCGATGACCGTCCTGAATGCTCTGCCGCGCGGCCTGGCCGCGTTCGTGATCGCTGGCGTGCTGACCATGGCGCCCACGGCCTTTGCCCAGGGCACGCCGCAGAAGGGCGGCACGCTGGTCATGGTGGTGCAACCCGAGCCCCCGACGCTGGCGGGCTACCAGAGCACGGCCGGCCCGGTGGGGCAGGTGACGACCAAGGTCTACGAAGGACTGCTGGAGTACGACTTCTCGCTCAAGCCCATCCCGAGCCTGGCGGCGTCGTGGACGGTCAGCCCCGATGGCAAGACCGTGACCTTCAAGCTGCAGCCTGGCGTGAAGTTCCACGACGGCAAGCCCTTCACCAGCGCCGACGTTCAGTTCAGCGTGATGGACGTGCTGAAGAAGGTGCACCCGCGCGGCGCCAACACCTTCCGTGCGGTCACCGCCGTCGACACACCTGACCCGCTGACGGCCGTCTTCCGCCTCAGCGAGCCCGCGCCTTACATGATGATGGCGCTGTCGTCCTACGAATCGCCGATGATCTCCAAGCACGTCTTCGGCACCGGCGACATCACGCGCCACCCGAACGCCAACATCCCCATCGGCACCGGCCCCTACAAGTTCGTGGAATGGCAGAAGGGCCAGTTCATGCGCTTCGACCGCAACCCCGAGTACCGCAAGGCCGGGCTGCCGCACCTCGACCGCATCGTGGCCCGCTTCATCGCCGACGGCGGCACGCGCTCGGCCGTGCTGGAAACGCAGGAAGCGCACATCGCCGGCTTCAACGCGGTGCCCCCGGTGGACGTCAAGCGCCTGCAGGCGCTGCCGCACATCGCGGTCACGCAGAAGGGCTACGAGATGCAGGCGCCGATCGTGCAGCTCGACTTCAACACCACCAGGCCGCCCTTCGACAACGTCAAGGTGCGTCAGGCGGTGGCCTACGCCATCGACCGCAAGTTCGTCATCGACAACATCTGGTTCGGTTTCGGGCGCCCGGCCACCGGCCCCATCAACTCGAACTTCAAGGCCAACGGCCTCTTCACGGCGGACGTGAAGAACTACAACGTGCCCAATGGCATCGAACTGGCCAACAAGCTGCTGGACGAAGCCGGCAGGCCGCGCGGCAGCGACGGCACCCGCTTCGAGATCGTGCACGACATCACCCCCTACGGCGAAGAATGGCGCCGTTTCGGTGAATACACGCAACAGCAGCTGGGCAAGATCGGCATCAAGGTCACGCTGCGCTACGAAGACGTGCCGAGCTGGCTGCGCCGCGTCTACACCAACTACGACTTCCAGCTCACCAGCAACTGGATCCAGACCCTGGCCGACCCGGTGATCGGCGTGCACCGCCTGTACCACTCGGGGTCCATCAAGGCCGGCACGGTGTTCGTCAACTCCTCGCGCTGGACCACGCCGGAGACCGACGACCTGATGAACCGTGCCTCGGTCGAGGTCGATGCCGCCAAGCGCGGCGCTCTGTACCACGACTTCCAGAAGCGCGTGGTCGAAGCGTCGCCGCTGGTCTTCGTGCACGAGCTCGAGTTCGTCACCGTGCACAACAAGCGGCTCAACAACTTCCCGCTCAGCCCCCTGGGTCTGTATTCGTCGTTCGACCAGGTCTGGCTGAGCAAGTAAGCACGGCGCACAGGATGGCCTGGAACCAGAGCGCTGCCTACGCCTTGCGCCGCCTTTTGCAGGCGGTGCCGACGGTGCTGGTGATCGTGGCGCTCAACTTCCTGCTGCTGCAGCTGGCGCCCGGTGACGCGGCCGACGTGCTGGCCGGCGAGGCCGGCTCGGCCACGCCGGAGTTCATGGCCCAGCTTCGGGAGAAGTTCGGCCTGGACCAGCCGGTGGCCATGCAGCTGCTGCTGTACATGAAGCAGATCGTCACCTTCGACCTGGGCTATTCCTTCCGCCACGGCATGCCGGTGGCCGATCTGATCCTCTCGCGCCTGGGGCCGACGCTGCTGCTGATGGTGACGGTGTTCGGTCTGGCCGTCGGCGCCGGCGCGTTGCTGGGCAGCCTGGCCGCGCGCAACCTGAACCGCTGGCAGGACAACATGATCTCCATGCTCACCGTGCTGGCCTATGCCACGCCGGTGTTCTGGGCCGGGCTGATGCTGATCGTGGTGTTCTCCATCAAGCTGGGCTGGTTCCCCACCAGCGGCATGCAGCAGGTGGCGGCCTTCCATGAAGGCTGGGCCCAGGTGCGCGACATCGCGCACCACCTGGTGCTGCCGGCCTTCACGCTGACGATGTTCTACATGGCCCTGTACACGCGGCTGATGCGGGCGTCGGTGCTGGAGCAGTCGTCGATGGACTACGTGGTCACGGCGCGCGCCAAGGGGCTGACGGAGCGCCAGATCGCGCGCCGGCACGTCTTCCGCAACGCGCTGCTGCCGGTGGTCACCATGGCCGGCGTGCAGGCCGGTGCCATGCTGGGCGGCGCGGTGGTGGTCGAGACCGTGTTCGCCTGGCCCGGCCTCGGGCTGCTGGCCTACGAGTCGCTCTTCGCACGCGACCTGAATCTCCTGCTGGGCATCTTCTTCGTCTCCACCTGCCTGGTGGTGCTCGTCAACCTGATCGTGGACCTGGCCTATTCCTTCCTCGACCCGCGCATCGAACTGCGCTGAGAGCTGCCACCACCATGCAGGCCGGACTGTCCCGCTTCTTCCGTCACAAGCCCGCCGTCATCGGCCTGCTGCTGCTGCTGGGCGTGCTGCTGGCCGCGGCCCTGGCCGGCGTGCTGTACCCGGCCGATCCCTTTGCGATGGTGGGCAAGCCTTTCCAGCCGCCCTTCGGTGAATATCTGCTGGGCACCGACCAGCTGGGCCGCGACCTGGCCGCCGGCGTGCTGCACGGCGCGCGCACGACGCTGCTGGTGGGCGTGGTGGCCACCGTCATCGCCACCGTCGTGGGCGTGGCCATCGGCGGCACGGCGGGCTATTTCGGCGGCCGCCTGGACAGCCTGCTGATGCGCTTCACCGAGCTGTTCCAGACCATCCCCTTCTTCCTGTTCGCCATCCTGCTGGTGGCCGTGCTGGGCGCTTCCATCGGCAGCGTGATCTTCGCCATCGCACTGGTGTCCTGGCCGCCGATGGCGCGGCTGGTGCGCGGCGAGTTCATGTCCATGCGCAACCGCGAGTTCGTCCAGGCCTGCGTGTCCATGGGCATGGGACATGCGCGCATCGTCTTCGTGCACATCCTGCCCAACACCTTGTCGTCGATCATCGTGACCGGTTCGCTGATGATCGCCACGGCCATCCTCATCGAGTCGGGCCTGTCCTTCCTGGGCCTGTCGGACGCCAACACCATGAGCTGGGGCTTCATCATCGGCTCGGGCCGCAGCGTGCTGCGCACCGCGTGGTGGGTGTGCGCGATGCCGGGCCTGGCCATCCTGCTCACGGTGATGGCCATCAACCTCGTCGGTGACGGCCTGAACGACGCGCTGAATCCGCGTCTGCGTTCGGAATGACCTCGCTGCTGAGCATCCAGGGCCTGAGCATCAGCCTGCCGGCCCAGGCCGACCGGCGCCATGCCGTCGAGAACGTCAGCCTGGAACTGGCGCGCAATGAGATCCTGTGCGTGGTGGGCGAGTCGGGCTCGGGCAAGTCGGTGATGTCGCGCGCGGTGATGGGCCTGTTCCCGTCGCGGCACGTGCAACCCACCGCGGGCCGCATCGTCTTCGAAGGCCAGGACCTGCTGCAGGCCCCGCCCGAACAGCTGCGGGCGCTGCGCGGCAACCGCATCGCGATGATCTTCCAGGAGCCCATGACGGCGCTGAACCCGGTGCTGCGCATCGGCGCGCAGATCGACGAGGTGCTGGAGATCCACCAGGCAGGCGACGCCGCGGCCCGCCGCCAGCGCGTGCTGGAGATGCTGGTCGCGGTGAACCTGCCCGACCCCGAGCGCATCCTGGCGGCCTACCCGCACCAGCTCTCGGGCGGCCAGCGTCAGCGCGCCATGATCGCGATGGCCCTGGCGCTCGAGCCCGACATCCTGATCGCCGACGAGCCGACCACCGCGCTCGACGTCACCACGCAGGCGCAGATCCTGCAGCTCGTTCGCGACATCCAGCGCAAGCAGGGCATGGGCGTCATCTTCGTCACGCACGACTTCGGCGTGGTGGCCGAGATCGCCGACCGCATCGCCGTCATGCAGCACGGCAAGCTGGTCGAGCAGGGCACGGCCGACGACGTGCTGCACCGCCCGCAGGCCGACTACACGCGCTCGCTGCTGGCCGCCGTGCCCAGCCTCACGCCGCGCGCGCGCCGCGACTTCAGCGCGGCCCCGGTGGTGCTGGGCGTGAAGAACCTGAGCAAGACCTTCCGCTCGGGTGGCGGCCTGTTCGGCGGCCCGGCGCGGCAGGTCGACGCGCTGGCCTCGGTCAGCTTCGACATCCGTCGCGGCGAGACGGTGGGCGTGGTGGGCGAATCGGGCTCGGGCAAGTCGACGGTGGCGCGCTGCATCATCCGGCTGCTGGAAGCCGACAGCGGCGAGATCAATATCGACGGCATCGACATCGCGCGCCTCGGCTCGCGCGAGCTGCGTCCGCTGCGCAAGCGCATGCAGATGGTCTTCCAGGACCCGTTCGGATCGCTCAACCCGCGCCGCACCGTCGGCCAGCTCATCGCCGAAGGACCCATGGTGCACGGCCTGGCGGCCGATTCGGCCTGGGCGCGAGCGCTGGAACTGCTGGAGCTCGTCGGCCTGGAGCGCCGCGCGGCCGACCGCTTCCCGCACGAGTTCTCGGGCGGGCAGCGACAACGCATCGGGCTGGCGCGCGCCCTGGCGCTGGAGCCCGAGATCCTGGTCGCCGACGAGCCCGTCTCGGCGCTCGACGTCTCGGTGCAGGCCCAGGTGCTGCGCCTGCTGGAGGACATCCGAAACCGGCTCGGCCTGACGGTGCTGTTCATCACGCACGACCTGCGCGTGGCCAGCCAGGTCTGCGACACGGTGGCGGTGATGCACCGCGGCCGCATCGTCGAGTTCGGCGCCGTGGCCGACGTGTATGCCAACCCCAGCCACGAGTACACGCGCGCGCTGATGGCGGCGGTGCCTGGCCGGCACTGGAGCGAGCACAACGACGCCGCCAATCTGAACGCGAGGACACCATGAGCGCCCCGGACCCCTCCGCCCCGCAGGGCCTGTTGCAGCTCAGCCGCGAGCTGCGCAGCGGCGCCGTGACTTCGCAGGCGCTGGTCGAAGCCTCGCTGGCGCGCATCGCCGCGCTCGGGCCGCATCTGCAGGCCTTCAGCCATCTCGACGGCGAGCGTGCACTGCGGCACGCCCGGGCCATCGACCAGTTGCGTGCCGCCGGCATCGACCTCGGCCCGCTGATGGGCATGCCCATCGCGGTGAAGGACCTGTTCACCATCGACGGCATGCCCACCACCGCCGGCAGCCGTGTCGACATCCAGGACCTGGTGCCGCCGCAGGGCAGTTTTGTCGAAGCCCTCCACCGCGCGGGCTGTGTGGTGCTTGGCAAGACGCGCACCAGCGAGTTCGCCATGGGCGGCTGCAACCCCAGCCATCCGCTGCCCTGGAACCCCTGCGACGCGCAGGTCCAGCGCATGACCGGCGGCTCCAGCCACGGCTCGGCGGTGGCGATGGCCGCCGGCGTGGCGGCCTTCACGGTGGGCTCCGACACCGGGGGTTCGGTGCGCTGGCCCGCGGCCCTGTGCGGCGTGACGGGCTACAAGTCGACCGCCACGCACTGGCCCTGCGACGGCGTCTTTCCGATGTCGCCGCACATGGACAGCCTGGGCATCTTCACGCGCGGTGCAGGCGACGCCGCCTGGGTCGAAGCCGCCCTGGGCGGCCGCGAGCCGGCGCCGCCGCCCGGCTTGGCGGGCCTGACCTTCGGCCTGCCGAAACAGCACTTCCACGACCAGTGCGACGCCGAGGTGCTGCACTGCTTCCACGAGGCGCTGTCGCGGCTGAAACACGCCGGCGTGCGCGTGGTGGAGATCGACGTGCCCGAAGTGGTCGAGATCGACGAGGTCTTCCGCTGCCTGGTGCCGGCCGACATCCTGGCCTTCCTCGGGCGCGACAGGATGAAGGCGCAATGGGACCGACTGGACGCCGTGGCGGCCCAGCGGCTGGAGGTCGGCTTCCACGTGATGGCCGACGACTACGCGCGCATGGCCTCACGCCGCCGGCAGCTGGAAGCCCTGGTGCGCAAGCGCTCGGCCGGCCTGGACGCCTGGATCACCCCCACCGTGCCCATGCTGCCCGGCCCGATCGCCGACTACCGTACGGTCGACGACATCGCGGCCTGGAACCGCCGCGCCACGCGCAACACGCGGCCGGGCAACCTGTTCAACCGCTGCGGCATCTCGCTGCCCATCCAGCACCTGGGCGCGCCGCTGCCGGTGGGCCTGCAGCTGTGCACGCACGCCGACGACGACGTGGCGCTGCTGGGCGTGGCCACGGCGGTCGAGGCGCTGCTGGGGTCGCCGGGGCTGCCCATGCGGTAAGCTGGGTCGGGAGCGCAGTGCCTCCCTGCTTTGGCGCAGCACTTGCTTTGCTGCAATGGCGCCAACAGGAGCTTCTCTTGATTCGCCTGTTGCCCCCGCGCCAACCACAACCAGGAGAAGTCCATGAGTTACGGATTCCGATCGCTGCTGCCCCGACTGCTGGGCCTGACGCTGTTCGCGCTGCATTCGGCAGGCATGGCCCAGGAGACGGTCAACTACGGCGTCCAGCCGGCCATGCAGCCGATCTACATCGCCAAGGCCATGGGCCTGCTCGAGGCCGTCGAGAAGAAGCACAACGTCAAGATCGTGTTCCGCACCTTCAGCTATGGCGCGCCTCAGAACCAGGCCATGGCGGCTGGTGAGTTGCAGATGTCGTCGGCCGGCATGGGGCCTGCGGTCATTGCCGCCGCGCGCCTTCCGGCCACGCTGGTCGGCATCTCCATCCTCGAGCAGACGGCGCTGCTGGTACCTGTCGATTCGCCCGTCAAGAGCATGGCCCAGTTGAAGGGCAAGAAGATCGCCTTCCCCGGAGAAGGCTCACAGCAGTACCCGCTGTTGCTGAAGGCGCTGGCCGATGCCGGCATGAAGGAGAGCGACGTCGTGCTGTTCAAGACCGACGGTTCGCAGATTCCCACGCTGCTGTCGACCAAGAGCGTCGATGCCGGCATCACCTGGGACCCGCATGTCTCCAACGCCCTGGCCGTCGGCCATTCGAGGGTGCTGCTCAAGGCCGAGAAGATCATGCCCATCATGCAGGGGCATTACGTCGGCAACGGCGAGTACGTGCACAACAACTTCCTCGCCAAGCGCCCTGACGTTGTGCAGGACCTGGTCACCGCGAATGCGCGCGCGATCGACTTCATCCTGAAGGATCCCAAGGGCGCCGCTCGCATGTGGTCCAAGGAGATCGGCATCGACGAGAAGGTGGCCAACTTCTCACTGTCGCAGTCGATCTCGGTCTTCAACAGGAACATGGTGCCCGAGAAGGCCACGCTCGACGCCTACGTGAAGTTCCTGAAGGACGCCAAGATCCTGCAGGCCAGCGACGAGCCCAAGATCGACGCCCGTTTTGCGAGAAAGGCGCTGGAGTCGACTCCGTGAGTGCGGGCGCCGTCGCCGGCGTGAACGCGGAGGTCAAGGCGAACGCGGCGTCCGGCGGCCAGGGCCTGCTGCCCTTGGTCTATGCCGTGCTGGGGGTGTTCGCGGTCTGGCAGGGCGTGGTCTGGGTCTTCCAGCCGCACGTTTCCCTGCTGCCACCGCCGCTGCTGGCGCTGCGGTCCTTCGCCGAACTCGCACTCAGCGGCGAGCTCTTCAAGCACATCGGCATGAGCCTGTTCCGGGTCCTGTCGGCCTGGAGCATCGCCGGCTTGATCGCGATCCCGCTGGGGCTGGCAATGGGCCGTTCGCGCCGGCTCGAACGCTTCATCGACCCGGTGATCGAATTGTTCAGGCCGATCTCGCCGCTGGCCTGGATACCGCTGGCCATTCTGTGGTTCGGCATCGGCGAGACCGGCAAGATCTTCGTCGTCTTCATCGGTGCGGTATTCCCCATGCTGGTGTCGACCATTGCCGGCGTCAAGCGCATCGACCCCGTGCTGGTGCATGCCGGGCAGGTGCTGGGATGCAACGACTCGCGCTCGCTCTTCCTGAAGGTGATCCTGCCGGCCTCGCTGCCGTCCATCATCGTTGGCATGCGCATCGCTTTCGGTACCGGCTGGGCGGCCATCATCGCGGCCGAACTGGTCGCGGCCCGATCAGGGCTGGGCTACCTGATCTCCAACGGCATGGAAGTGCTGCGGGCCGACAAGGTGCTGGTCGGCATGATGACGATCGGCCTGCTGGGCGTGGCCTTCGACGCGTGCTTCCGCCGGCTGCAGCGCCGCTATGCGCGGGGAGAGTGACATGAGCCGAACTGCAGGCAAGAGCATTTCGATCCGCGGCGTGTCCAAGACCTACCACAGTGCTTCGGGAGAGGCCGTGCAGGCCTTGATGCCGGTGGATCTGGACATCGAGCCCGGCGAGTTCGTGGTCATCGTCGGCCCGTCGGGCTGCGGCAAGAGCACGCTGCTGAACATCCTCGCCGGCCTGAGCACGGCCACCGCCGGGCAGGCCAGCGTCGACGGGGTGCCCATCACCGGGCCCGACATCGACCGGGGCATGGTCTTCCAGAGCTATGCCTTGTTCCCCTGGCTGAACGTGATCGACAACGTCCAGTTCGGCCTGGAGCGCAAGGGGGTGCCGGCCTCGCAGCGGCGCGAGATCGCGCTGCAGCACCTGCGCGAGGTCGGCCTGGCCGACTTTGCCGACAAGCAGGTCAACGAGTTGTCGGGCGGCATGAAACAGCGGGTGGCGATCGCGCGCGCCTTCGCCACCGAGTCCTCGGTGGTGCTGATGGACGAGCCCTTCGGCGCGCTGGATGCGCTGACGCGTCGCCACCTGCAGCGCCAGCTGCTGGCCATCTGCCAGGCCAACCGCCGAACCATCGTCTTCATCACCCATTCGGTGCCCGAGGCCCTCTTCCTGGCCGATCGCATCCTGGTCATGACGGCGCGGCCCGGCCGCGTCAAGGCCGAAATCCGCGTGCCCATGGCGCACCCCCGTGACGTGACGTCGCCCGAGCTGCGCGACATCGAACGCGCGCTGTACGCCCAACTGGACGAGGAACTGTCCAAGACTTTCGCGGTCGAGAGCCAGGCTCCCGCCGCCAGCCCGTGAGCCCGCCATGACGCAAGCGTGTGACCTGACCGCAGTGCAAGCCCGCCGCCTGATCGGCCGGCGCGAGTTGTCGCCCGTCGAGTTGTTCGACAGCTGTGCCCGGCGCATCGCCGAGCACAACCCGAAGTTGAACGCCTTCGTCGCGTTGGATCTGGACCGCGCGCGCGACGCCGCTCGCCAGGCCGAGTCCGCAGTGACGGAGGGCACCCCGCTCGGCCTGCTGCACGGCCTGCCGGTGGCGGTGAAGGATCTCGAAGCCACCGCAGGACTGACCACGACCTACGGCTCCCGGCTGTTCCAGGGACATGTGCCGGAGCAGGACGAACTGCACGTGCAGCGCATCCGGGCCGCGGGGGGCATCGTCATCGGCAAGACCAACACGCCGGAGTTCGGTGCAGGGTCCAACACCACCAATCTCGTCTACGGCGCGACCGGCAACCCCTTCGACAGCGACAAGACCTGCGGCGGCTCGTCCGGCGGGTCGGCCGTCGCGCTGGCCTGCGGTATGACCCCGCTGGCCACCGGCTCCGACTATGGCGGCTCACTGCGCACGCCTGCCGCCTTCTGCGGCGTCGTCGGGTTCCGGCCTTCGCCCGGCGTGGTTCCCAGCCCGGCGCGAGGTGCCTTGCTGACCTCCTTGTCGGTGCTGGGACCCATGGGTCGCACGGTGGCCGACGCACGGCTGCTGCTGCAGGCGCAGACCGGTGCCACCCGACTGGACCCGTTCGCCGTCTTCGAGGTGCCGGGTCTGGCAGGGGAGAGTTCACCAGCCGATCTGGCCTCTCTGCGCGTGGGCTTCTCCGTCGACCTGGGCTGCGCGCCGATGGATCGCGGCATCGCACGCGACTTCGAAGAGAAGACCACCTTGTTCCGCGGGGCCTTCCGTTCCCACGAGCTTCGGGATCCCCCCCTGGGCCCGCTGGCCGATGAGGTCTTCGAGACACTGCGCGGCATGAACTTCATCGCCTTGCATGCCGACAAGGTCGACAGCCACCGCGCCCTGCTCGGAGCCAACGTGGTCGACAACTTCGAGCGCGGGCTGAAGATTTCGGCGCGCGACGTGGGGCGCGCGCTGACGGAACAGTCGCTGCTGTTCCAGCGCTTCGCGCGGCTGTTCGACGAGATCGACGTGCTGATCTGCCCGACCGCGGCGGTGTCACCCTTTCCGCATTCGCTGGCGCACCCGAAGGCCATCAACGGCGAGCCCCTGGCGACCTACATGAGCTGGTACTCGATCACCTATCTGCTCTCGCTGGCCCTGCCTGCCGTGGTCAGCCTGCCCTGCGGACTCGATCACCAGGGCATGCCCTTCGGCATCCAGGTGGTGGGGCCGATGGGGTCGGACGCCCGGGTGCTGGCTGTCGCCGCCGCGCTGGAAGGCGAACTGGCCCGACACCCGCAGACGCGCCGCGCGGTGCCTCGCTGGGTTTCCTGAGTCCTTGGCGCGGAAAGGGCTTGCCGTCAGCGTACCCCCGCGTGCTGGCGATGGAACCTCCTGCACGGGAATGGGTCCGACCAAGCTCAACGCCGAAGGAACGGGATGCAGATCCAACTGAACACGGACGAACATGTGCAGGGCAACCAGGCGCTGGCCGCCTGGGTCGAAACCGAACTGAAGGACAAGTTCGAACGCTTCCGGGATCACATCACGCGCGTGGAGGTCCACCTCAGCGACGTCAACGGCTCGCGTGCCGGCGAAGCCGACAAGCGTTGCAAGCTCGAAGCCCGATTGGCCGGACGCCAGCCGGTCGCGGTGAGCCACGATGCAGGCAAGGTGGCCGACGCATTGATGGGTGCTGCCGACAAGATGGTGCGCACGCTGGACACCGCCCTGGGCCGGGCCCGAGATGCGCGGGGCCGCGATTCGATCCGGGGCAAGCCCGAGGCCTGAGGCGCCGACCCGGGGTCCAGGGCCTGCACCCTGCTGGCAGGGTCCTTGCGGGCGCTGTCCGGGCGCACCGTGTCCGACTCATTGCCTCGACCAGGCGCGGGCACCGAACCGCTCGTCCAGCGCCGCCTGCAAGGCAGGCAGCCGTTCAAGGGCATGCGCCTCGCCTCGTGCGCGGGCCTCGACGAAGTAGCTGTGCCGCGGCCCCGCCCGGTAGCCCAGGTCGGGGTGGAGCAGGAAACTGGCCCGCGCCACCTCGGGGTCGATGCGCGCGCGGCGACGCCGGTCGCGTTCACGCAGGGCGTCGGTGGCGTCGGGCGGCGTGCTGCCGGGTCGCGCGCTCACGTCCACTGCGATGACGAACTGCGCGCCGCTGGCTCGCGCTGCCGACACCGGCACCGGAAAGGCCTCGTCGCCGTCTTCGTACTCGACGCCGGCAATGCCCACCGGAGAGATGGTGCCGGGCATCGCGCCCGAGGCCCGCACTGCCACGCCGGTGTTGCCGTTCATGAAGAAGCGCCCGGCCTTGTCCTCGCGCCGTGTCGCCGCGACGATCAGTCGCCGCGGCAGATCCTCGATGCGGCGGCCACCCAGGCCGGCATTGACATAGTCCTGCAGCCTGCGGCCGTGGATCCAGCCGCGGTCGGCGAAGGGAGAAGGGTCGAACACCGTCAGCGGCCCGCCCTGGAGCGAAAGTTCGTCGATCTGCGCCGCGGTCAGGCCGCTGGCCCAGAAGGCGCCGATCAGGGCGCCCACGCTGCTGCCCACGACCAGGTCGGGCACGATGCCGGCCTCTTCCAGCACGCGCAGCACGCCGATGTGGGCGTAGCCGCGCGGGCCGCCGCTGCCCAGCACCAGCGCGATGCGGGGGGCTGGATCGAGCCGCGGCGGTGACGGCAAGGCCCGCGGCGCGTCGGCTTCGTTGTAGTCGAAGGCGGCGCATCCACCCAGTGCGCCCAGACCCGGCACGGCAACGAAGGGCGACAGCAGCACGGCCAGGGCGTGGCGGCGGCGATTGCGGGTCGGCGGCGACCGCGGGGGGTCGAGACTCATGGCGCTCTGCCTTTTGGTTGACGGTGTCAACACTTTAGGTCATGAAGGTTGACGCTGTCAACCTAGTGCCCCCTTGCGGGTCTCCCGGTCGCACCCTGACAAGGGCCTGCCGCCGGCCGGGTCGGCCGTAACACAATGGTGCTCTCTCCAGCCTTGCGAGGATGCATGCCCGAGCCCGCCGAGATGAGTCCGCCGCCGGACCTGAAGGAAGCCTGCGTGCGGGCGGCGCACGAGTTCATTGCCGAACACGGCGTCGAACAGCTGAGTCTTCGCGAGGTGGCCCGACGGCTGGGCGTGTCGCACCAGGCGCCGTACAAGCACTATCCGAGCCGCGACCACCTGCTGGCCGAAGTCATCCGACGGTGTTTCCGTCAGTTCGCCGAGTACCTGGACGATCGGGGGGGCTTCGACGACCCTCGCGAGGACCTGCGAGCCCTGGGCGGTCGCTATCTGTCCTTTGCAGCCTTGCACCCGCTGGAGTACCGCCTGATGTTCGGCATGCCGTGGCCGGCGCCGGCTGCGCAGCTGGGAGTGGTGGAAGACGCGCGCCATGCGCTGGACGTGCTGCGCGCGGTGCTGCGCCGCATCCACGGCTCGGAACGTGGGCAGAGCGCGCGCGTCGACCTGGACGCCATGTTCATCTGGTCGCAGATGCACGGCCTGGCCTGCATCGCCCAGGCCGACGTGATGCAGCACCTGGGCCTGAGCGAGCAGGCCGAGCGTCAGATGGTGCCGCATGCGATGCAGATGCTGGCCAGGGCGATGGCCGCAGAGGGACCCGGGTGAGGCTTGCGGGTTCCTCCAGGGCGCGCGGGGATGTCAGGGCCTGCAGGGGCGCATGGCGGCACGGCCCCTTGGAGACTGCCTACTTCTTCAGCCCGCCGCAGGCGTCCCGCCGCGGCTGTGACAAGGCCTTGCCGCCGCGCTCCTTGGCCCGGGCTGCCATCTGCTCGTGGTGCTGGTCCCGGTAGGCCTTGCATTCTTCGTAGCTGTTCATCGACCGCATGCGGTCTTGATGCCCGTTGCGTTCCTCTGGGGTCATCAGCGCCCAGCCTGGTGTGTAGTCCGAGCCCGCGCGCGCCGGGCCGCGACCACCGCCCGGGCCCATGCCCATGCCCATGCCGGACGCACTGGCAGACGGACCCGGGCCCATGGGACCTTGACCCATGCCGGGCCCCTTGCCGCTGCCGGGCTGGGCCAGCGCAACGCTCATCGACACGCCGACCAGACCGGCCAGGACCATCGTTCGAAGGTTCTTCATGTTTCGCTCCTTGGCGGGATCCGCCATGAGGGAAAGATACCCTTTTGGGTATGTGTCGTCCTTGCGTTCACGCAATCGCGGCGATGGAACTTCCGTCGATGGGCGGACCCGTGCGGAAGCCCGTGGCCCTGCGAGGCTCAGCCCAGTCCGATGCGCCTGATGTCCAGCGAGAACGGACCGGCCTGCCTGGCCGCGATCATCAGGCCGACCTGGCGGATGCGCCGGGCCTCCAGCGGCGGTGCGCCAGGGACTTCGCGACCCCGGAAGCTGGGTCGGAAGGCCGCCAGCGGCAGGTGCAGGGTGTGCCAGCCGTCGCCCACGGGAGCGAAGCCGGCCTGGTAGTTCAGGCTGTCGAAGCCGTCGTCGGTCAGCAGGCTGAGCTTGTACTGCCTGTGGCTGCCGCGCACTTCGATCGTGCAGCAAGACGCGTCGGCGCGGCCCCGGTCGCCGGGGCTGGAGCGCACCGAGGCGAAGCCGCCGTTCCTGGCGAGCGAGACCTCGCCTTCGAACACGGCATGTCCTGCCGGAGCATGTCGCAGCCGGCTTTGCGACACGCCACCCATCACGCGGTCGTCGATGGCGTGCCAGTCGTCCACGGCGACGGGGTCGGTGAAGTCGAACAGCATTTGGAGCATGAAGGGCCGTCGGGGTGGAAGGGCGAGGTGTTGGCGTCGCAAGCCGAAGCTCGACATGGCGATGATGCGCCCCCCGTGCGAGACAATGGGGCCGCTTCACCGATGTCCAATTCCGCCCCCACGGCCGCCCCGGCGGCCACACCCCGGCCCGGCGCCTCGCGCAACTTCCCCTGCCCCGGTTGCGGCGCCGCCATGGCCTTCGACCCCGGCCGCTGTGCCCTGGCCTGCGCCTCGTGCGGCCACGCCCGGCTGCTGCCCCCGCCCACCACGGATGCCCAGGCGCAGGCCCTGCAAGAGCAGGACTACCACGAGGCGCTGCGCCGGCTGGCCGCGCGCGAGCCCAGCCTGGAGGCGCGCGTGGTCGACTGCCCCGCCTGCGGCGCGCAGACCCAGTTCGACGGGCATGTGGTGGGTGACCTGTGCGCCTTCTGCGCGTCGCCGCTGCTGGTGGAACAGGCGCACGTGGAGCGCCTGATCCGTGCACAGGCCCTGGTGCCGTTTGCGCTGGACCGGCAGGCTGCGCAACAGGTCTTCTCGCGCTGGGTGGCCAGCCGCTGGTTCGCGCCGAATGCGCTGAAGCACACGGTCAGCCAGGCCGACGGCATCCGCGGCGTCTACGTGCCTTGGTGGACCTACGACGCCAGCACCGTGACCACCTACCGCGGCGAAAGGGGCGTGCAGCGCCAGGTGGTCGACCATCGCCCCGGTGCCAGCGCCAGCGCCGGCCCGGCCCGGCGCGTCGTGACCGACTGGACGCCGACCGCGGGCGCGGTGCAGGTCGCGTTCGACGACATCCTGGTGGTGGGCTCGCCGTCCATCCCGGCGCACCTGGCCCGCGTGCTCGGCGACTGGAACCTGGCTGCACTGCGCCCGCCCGAGCCCGACCTGTTGGCCGGCTTCAGCGTCGAGGTCTACCGCCACGGGCTGGAGCAGGGCTTCAGCGAAGCCCGTGGGCGCATGGAAGGCGCCATCGACGCCGCCATCCGGCGCGACATCGGCGGCCACCAGCAACGCATCCACGGCCGCCAGACGGTGGTGGACGACATCCGATTCAAGCACCTGCTGCTGCCGGTGTGGATCGGCAGCTACCGTTTCGGGGGCAAGCCCTATCAGGTGGTGGTGAACGGGCAGACCGGCGAGGTCGAGGGGGACAGGCCGTACTCGACGATCAAGGTCGCGCTCGCCGTGATCCTGGCGCTGGTCCTGGTGCTGGTGTTCGCATCCCTGTCGTCGGGCTGAAACGGCAGGCCGGCGCCGGCGACTCGTCACCCCCCCCCAAAAAAAAGTCCGGCGGCCCGTGGCTGAACAAGTCTGTGCATAACTTGCGGACAAGGGTGGGACGCACGAACGCCGGGGCCGAGCAGCGGCTGTGCCTGGATTTTGAGCAGCTGCGAGCGGGTGGTGCCAAAGGCGCCGGAGCTTCTTCTCGCCCTGCGAATAGCCCGCTAAGCTGCGCCCATGAGTTCGTCTGAAGACCGCGATCCCGCCGGCAACGTGCTGGCGGTGGACGACTGCCCGGCCATGCGCGAGATCATGCGCGCGACCCTGGAAGGCCGGGGCTACAGCGTCCAGGCGGTGGACAGCGGCTGGGCGGCGCTGGACGCCGTGAGCCAGTCCGTCTTCGATGTCATCGTGCTGGACGTCGAGATGCCGGGCCTGGACGGCATGGCCGTGGGCCGCGCCCTTCGCAGCGCCCCGCGCACGGCAGGTTCGGCCATCGCGATGCACAGCAGCATGGCCGAGGCAGAGGTCCGCGCAGGTTTCTCGGGCTACGACGTCTATGTGCCCAAGAGCGCCGACCTGCGCTCGCTGGGCGAGCAGATCGATCGGCTGGTGGGCAGCCGGCGAGGCCGGCATCGTGGGCCCGCGGGGCTCGCGCCCGTCGCCCTCGTGCAGAACGCAGACTGAGTTTCGGCGGCATCCCGCCGCTCGTGAGTCCTGACGGCGGGCCTGCGCTGCGGGTCTTCGAACCCGAGGCGGAAACCGCAAGGTCACGAGGCCTTGCGGCTTGTCCTGGATCCCAGGGCGAAGTCGGATTGGAGCCAGCTGCTGGCCGAAGCAGGTGCCGAGTCGGCGCGGCTTGGCCGACTGGCGTCAGGCGGCGCACGCGCAAGTCCTTGATGCTTCGACTTGCCGGCCCCAACCGATGGAGGTTGGGCGTCGAATGGTGGTGGAGACGAGGAGGATCGAACTCCTGACCTTCGCATTGCGAACGCGACGCTCTCCCAGCTGAGCTACGCCCCCATCGCGGGGCAGTTTAACATCCTCGACCACCCCACCCGTGCCGGCCGGCCTCCCCATGCGCAACCTGTCCGATCCCGTCTGGCTCGATGCCCAGTTCAACAACCGGGCCCGCGTGCCCGCGGCGCCACAGATCCTGCAGCGCTGGGCCGCTGCCTCGGCGCTGGCGCGGGCCGAGTCGACCTGCCATCTCGACCTGCGCTACGGCGAAGGCGAGGGCGAGACGCTCGACGTCTTTCCCGCGGCCGAGGCCGACGCGCCGGTGCTGGTCTTCATGCACGGCGGCTACTGGCGCTCGCTGGACAAGGCCGACCATTCCTTCGTCGCGCCGTCCTTCGTGGCCGCGGGGGCCACGGTGGTGGTGCCCAACTACGCACTGTGCCCGGCCGTGACGGTCGAGCACATCGCGCTGCAGTCGGCCCGCGCGCTGGCCTGGGTGTGGCGCCACGCGCGCTCGCACCACGGCAACCCGTCGCGCATCGTGGTCGTGGGCCACTCCGCCGGCGCGCACCTGGCAGCCATGCTGCTGAGCTGCCGCTGGCCCAAGCTCGCCGACGAACTGCCCTCCAGCCTGGTGCAGGGCGCGATGGGCATCTCGGGCCTGTACGACCTGGAACCGGTGCGCAACTCGCCTTTCCTGCAGTCCGACCTGCAACTCACCCCGGCGATGGTGCGCCGTCTGAGCCCGGCCTTCTTTCCCCGCCCGCGCGGCAAGTTCCACGCCGTCGTCGGGCTCGACGAGAGCGAGGAATTCCTGCGCCACAACCGGCTCATCCGCGACGCCTGGGGCCCGACCTCGGTGCCGGTGTGCGAAACCGTGCCGGGCGCCGACCACTTCACCATCCTGCACAACCTGGCCGACCCCGCCGGCCGCGTGCACCACCTGGCGCTGAGGTTGCTCGGACTGGCCTGACGCCCCAAGGGTGACCACGCGCGATCCGGCGTGATCGAAGTCGCGCGCGCCGAGGGGGAGCTCAGAAATGGCTTCAGGTCTGCTGGGGATGTCCGAAATCCTTCAGGCGAGGCTCCGGACCCTGTTCCCCGGCGCTGCGCCTGTCCATGACCCTGCCTTTGCCGCCCGTCGCCGTCGAAGAGCCTGCATCCGGTGGGCTGGACCGGTTGCTGCCCGGCTCCGCCGTCGCCTTGCTGGCGCTGAACGCCGTGCTGTGGTGGCAGGGCTGGAACGCGGCACCCGACCTCAACATGACCGCCCTGGCCGTGGCGGGTCTGTCGCTGCTGGCCTGCCTGGGAGCATTCTGGCTGCGACGGACCGAGCGCCTGGCGCAGCGCAGCGCCGCGCTGCAGGCGGCCGAACGGCAGCACAACGAGCAGACGCGCAACGACGAGCGCTGGACGATGGCCTTCGACGGCGCTTCCGAGGCGCTCATCCTCTGTGACGCGGCCGGCACGGCCGTGCAGTGCAATGCGGCAGCGGTGGCACTGCTGGGCGTGCCCGCCGGCAGCATCGTCGGCCAGCCCATCGTCGCCTGGCTGCAGATCGAACTGCCGCGCGCCGGCGGCGGGACCGTCGGTGCCAGGCTGCAACGCCTGGAGGGTGACCCGATTCCGGTGGCCGTCGAGGTCTCGCAGGCGGTCGACCACAGCCGGGCCGAACGGCTGCTGCGCCTGCGCGATCTGACCGACCAGCGTGACGTCACGCAGCGTCTGGCGTCGCTGGCCAACTTCGACAGCCTCACCGGCCTGCCCAACCGGGAGCTCTTCCGCGACCGCCTGGGCACGGCGATGGCCCGCGCTCGGCGCACGGGCCAGCCCATGGCGCTGATGTTCCTCGACCTCGACCGCTTCAAGGTCGTCAACGACAGCCTGGGCCATGCCGTGGGCGACGACCTGCTGCGCCACGTCTCGCACACCTTGTCCAACTGCCTGCGCAGCGTGGACGTGGTGGCGCGCTGCCACGAGGACCCGGTGACCATCTCGCGGCTGGGCGGCGACGAGTTCACGGTGATCGTCGAGGCCATCGGCGGCGCCGACGATGCGGCGATGATCGCCAGGCGCATGCTCGAGGCGCTGTCCGCACCCTTCGTGACGGGCGAGGAAGAGCTCGTCGTATCGGCCAGCATCGGCATCTCGATGTACCCCACCGACGACGTCGATCTCGACGGGCTGCTGCGCCACACCGACATGGCCATGTACCGCAGCAAGTCGATGGGCCGCAACACCTTCAGCTTCTTCAGCGACGACCTCAACACCGCCGTGAAGGCGCGCATGTCGCTGGAAGGCAGCCTGCGCCGGGCCATCGAACGCGACGAGTTCATCCTGTACTACCAGCCCAAGGCCGATCTGCACACCGGCAAGGTGGTGGGCGTCGAGGCCTTGCTGCGCTGGGACTGCCCCGGCAAGGGCATGGTGCCGCCCGACCGATTCATCGCCGTGCTGGAAGACACCGGCCTGATCCTGCCCGTGGGCGCCTGGGTCATCCGCAAGGCGCTGGCGGAACTGGAGCAGTGGGACAAGCTGGGCCTGCCGCCCATCACCATGGCGGTGAACCTGTCGGCGCGCCAACTGCGGCACCAGTACCTCACCTCGCTGATCGAGGACAGCCTGCTGGAGCGCCGCATCTCGCCCCAACGGCTGGAGCTGGAGCTCACCGAGAGCCTGCTGATGGAAGACACCGAGATGAATCGCCTGATGCTGTCGAACTTCGCGCGCATCGGCGTGCGCCTGGCCATCGACGACTTCGGCACCGGCCATTCGTCGCTGAGCTACCTGCGGCGCTTCCGCGTCGACACGCTGAAGATCGACCGCAGCTTCGTCGGCGAGATCCCGCACGACAGCGAGGACTGCGCCATCGCCACCGCCATCATCGCGCTGGGCCGCAGCATGCAGATCAAGCTGGTGGCCGAAGGCGTGGAGACGGCCGAGCAGGCGGCCTTCCTGCGCGAACTGGGCTGCGACGAGATGCAGGGCTACCTGCTGACGCGGCCGCTGCCGATGCCGCAGTTCATCGAGTGGTTCAACGAGCACGAGCGCAAGCTGGCGCACAACGAGCTGCCGATGTACGCAGTGGAGCCCGACACCATCCGCGGTGCACTGCTGACCATGGACGGCGAGCCGGTGACCGTGTAGGGCAGCCTGCCGTCCGCCGAGGGCCCAGCAGGGCCGGTTCCCTGGCGGGAAGCTCGATCGGTGACTCGCGTCGAAGGCCGCCTCCTAGAATGGGCCGATGCCCCTTTCATCGGACACGCCGAGCCTCGCCGTCGACCCCCGCCTGCTGGCCAACCTGAACCCCGAGCAGCTGGCCGCGGTGACCCTGCCCGCGCAGCCGGCGCTGATCCTCGCCGGCGCAGGGTCCGGCAAGACCCGTGTGCTCACCACGCGCATCGCCTGGCTGCTGCAGACCGGCCAGGCCTCGCCCGGCGGCATCCTCGCCGTGACCTTCACCAACAAGGCCGCCAAGGAGATGCTGACCCGTCTGGGCGCCATGATCCCGGTGGCCGTGCGCGGCATGTGGATCGGCACCTTCCACGGCCTGTGCAACCGCTTCCTGCGCGCGCACTGGAAGCTGGCCGGGCTGCCGCAGGGCTTCCAGATCCTCGACAGCGCCGACCAGCTGGCCGCCGTCAAGCGTGTCATCAAGGGCATGAACCTCGATGAAGAGCGTTTCGTGCCCAAGCAGGTCACGTGGTTCATCGCCGGCAACAAGGAAGACGGCCGCCGCCCGCGTGACGTCGACGTGCGAGACGCCCACACCATCAAGCTGGTGGAGGTCTACCAGGCCTACGAGGAACAGTGCCAGCGCGAGGGCGTGGTCGACTTCGCCGAGCTGATGCTGCGCACCTACGAGCTGCTGCGCGACAACGACCCGCTGCGCGAGCACTACCAGCGCCGCTTCCGCTATCTGCTGGTCGACGAGTTCCAGGACACCAACCGGCTGCAGTACGCCTGGCTGAAGATGTTCGCGCCGCCGGGGGGTGCGCACGGTGGCGCCCAGGGGGTGTTCGCGGTGGGCGACGACGACCAGAGCATCTACGCCTTCCGCGGCGCGCGCGTGGGCAACATGGCCGACTTCGAGCGCGAATACCGCGTGCAGAAGATCATCAAGCTGGAGCAGAACTACCGCTCCTTCGGCAACATCCTGGACGCCGCCAACCAGCTCATCTCGCACAACGCGCAGCGACTGGGCAAGAACCTGCGCACCGAGCAGGGCGCGGGCGAACCGATCCGCGTCTACGAGAGCACCAGCGACTACGCCGAGGCGCAGTGGTTCCTGGAAGAAGCGCAGCAGCTGCACCGCAGCGGCACGCCGCGCAAGGAGATCGCGCTGCTGTACCGCAGCAACGCGCAGAGCCGCGTCATCGAAAGCGCGCTGTTCAATGCCGGCGTGCCCTACCGCGTCTACGGCGGCCTGCGCTTCTTCGAACGCGCCGAGGTCAAGCACGCGCTGGCCTATCTGCGGCTGCTGGAGAACCCCAACGACGACACCAGCTTCCTGCGCGTGGTGAACTTCCCGGCGCGCGGCATCGGCGCGCGCAGCATCGAGGTGCTGCAGGACGCGGCGCGCGGCTCGGGCCGCAGCCTGTCGCAGAGCGTGGGCGCGGTGCCGGGCAAGGCCGGCGTCAACCTGCAGGCCTTCGTGGCGATGATCGATCGCCTGCGCGAGGCCACGCGCGGCCTCACGCTGCGCGAGATCATCGAACACGCGCTGCAGCAGTCGGGACTGGTGGAGTTCTACCGCACCGAGAAGGAAGGCCAGGACCGCATCGAGAACCTGGAAGAGCTGGTCAACGCCGCCGAGTCCTTCGTCACGCAGGAAGGCTTCGGCAAGGACGCCGTGGCGCTGCCGGTCGACGAGATCTCCGAAGGCGCCGGCCCGCTGACGCCCGACGCCGAGACCGGCGAGATCATGTCGCCGCTGGCGGCCTTCCTGACCCACGCGTCGCTGGAAGCCGGTGACAACCAGGCGCAGGCCGGGCAGGACGCCATCCAGCTGATGACGGTGCACTCGGCCAAGGGGCTGGAGTTCGACGCCGTATTCATCACCGGCATCGAAGAGGGCCTGTTCCCGCACGAGCAGAGCCTGTCCGACGCCGACGGCATCGAGGAAGAGCGCCGCCTGATGTACGTGGCCATCACGCGTGCGCGGCAGCGCCTGTACCTCAGCTTCAGCCAGACGCGCATGCTGCACGGCCAGACGCGCTACAACGTCAAGAGCCGCTTCTTCGACGAACTGCCCGAAGGCGCGCTGAAGTGGCTCACGCCCAAGCAGCAAGGCTTCGGCACGGGCTTCGCACGCGAATACCAGCAGGCCTGGCAGCGTGGCAGCGGCCTGGGCAGCATCGTGGGGGCCGGGCGTGTCGAGCGCGCCCCGCCGCCGGCGCCGCCGCCGATGGTGGCGCGCAACGCCCCCGGCGGCCTGCGCGTGGGCCAGTCGGTGTTCCACGTCAAGTTCGGCGAAGGCGTGGTGCTGACGCTGGAAGGGCAAGGTGCCGACGCGCGCGCGCAGGTCAATTTCGGCCGCCATGGCGCCAAGTGGCTGGCGCTGGCCATCGCCAAGCTGACCCCGATTGAATGACTTCCCCCCGTAGCGGCTTCGCCGCTCCCCCCCAGGGGGGCGCCGCTGGTGCACCGGCAAAGCCGGTACACGGCGGCCGCTGGATGGGCCCCGTGCGCCTGGGCGCCGGGGCGTTCAAGCTTCTGGCTGGGGCATGGCGGGCGCGTCCGGCGCGCCGCCGAAGCTGTCGTTGAAGGTGAACAGCAGCGAGATGTAGAACACGGTGGAGAAGGTCAGCGCTGCGGGCAGCGCGATCACCGAGCCCATCTGCCTCGCCCCCAGCAGGCCGAACAGCAGCGCGGTGAACACCCCGAAGAGCACGATCACCGTCGTCCAGGTCATCGCGTAGACGAAAAACGCGCCCTTGCTGCGCCACACCGCCAGCGTGCTGGAAAACAAGGCCTGCGCCACGCTCTGGCCACCCCAGTGCACCAAAGCCGGGGCGTGCCAGAACGGGATGGACAGCGCCGTGCCCAGCACGGCCGCGATGACCACGGCGTAGCTCACGCCGGGCTCGGAGAGCAGGGCGTCGATCTCGGCCTGCGGGGTGTCGGTCTCGGCGATGAGCTGCTGCAGGCGCTGCATGGCGTTGTCGCTCACGGCGTCGCACAGCAGCAGGATCAGCACCGCCGCCACGCCGTACAGCCCGCACAGCACCAGCAGCGACTTGCGGCGCCCGGCGTCGCCCTGCAGCGGCTCGATGAACTGCTTGGGCGAAACGCTGCCGTCCAGCAGCGCCGACTGCGTGGCCACCATGAAGCCCAGCGACAGCAGCGGCAGCAGCGCCATCTGCAGCACGCCACCCAGCAGCGGCACCAGCGACATCACCAGCGCGGCGAACAGGAAGGCCACGAAGAGCAGCGTGAAGACCAGCGGCCGGCGCGCGAACTGCGCGAAGCCGTCGCGTACCCAGCGCATGCCGCGCCGGGGCGGCACCGATTTGAGGATCAGGGCCATCTTGTTGTCACAAACAGGGGTGCCAGGGGTTGAGGATGCGGTCGCGCAGCACGCGCTCGAATTGCCGGGGGTCCTTGGGCTGCAGCAGCGCGGCGTCGCGCGGCAAGTGCCAGTCCCACAGCCGCGACAGCCAGAAGCGGAAGGCGGCGGCGCGCAGCAGCGCCGGCATCAGGCGGTCTTCGGCGTGGGTCAGCGGCCTGGCCGCCTGGTAGGCCGCCATGAAGCTGCCCGCGCGCTCTTCGACCAGATGGCCGCTGTCGAGGTCGGTGCACCAGTCGTTGAGGCAGACCGCCACGTCGAACAGCAGCACGTCGTCGCCGGCGAAGTAGAAGTCGAAGAAGCCGCACAGGCGGTCGGGGCCTGCGGTGTCGTCGAACATCGCGTTGTCGCGGAACAGGTCGGCGTGGATGGGCCCGCGCGGCAGCGACTGCCCGGCGGCGGAGCTCGCCACCTGCTGCTGGAAGGCCAGTTCGTCCTGGATCAGCGCCGACTGTGCCGGATGCAGATGCGGCAACACCACCGGCACGGTCTGCGCCCACCAGTCCAGGCCGCGCAGGTGCGGCTGGTGCAGCGCGAAGCCGGCGCCGGCCACGTGCATGCGGCCGAGCATGGCGCCCACCTGGGCGGCGTGGTCGACGTCGGGCGCCAGGCGGTGGCTGCCGGGCAGCCGCGTCACCACCGCGGCGGGCTTGCCGGCCACCGTGTGCAGCACTTCGCCCTGCGCATCGGCCTGCGGCGCGGGCACGGGGATGCCCTGGGTGGCCAGGTGCTGCATCAGGCGCAGGTAGTAGGGCAGTTCGGCCCGCGACAGGCGCTCGAACAGCGTCAGCACCCACTGGCCCTTGGTGGTGCTGGCGTAGTAGTTGGTGTTTTCGATGCCCGAGCGGATGCCCTGCAGGTCGGTCAGCGGACCCAGGCCCAGGCTCTGCAGGAGGGTGTCGGCCTCGGGGAAGCCGACTTCGGTGTAGACCGCCATGGCGCGTCTAGAACGACAGGATGTGCCAGACGCGGCGGCCGTTGCCGCGCTTGTCCTGCGACAGGTCGCGCCCGCCTTCGGTCGTGAGGATCTCGTAAGGCGCCACGCCTGGCGTCTTGCTGCGCACCACCACGCGCTGCGTCTGCCCGCGCACACGCAGTTCTTCGATGCGCACGTGGTCGTCTTCGCTCACCGTGCGCTGCACGGCGGGCTCGGGCGCAGGCTGGGCCCGGGCGGCGGGCTGGGCCGACATCGCCAGGACAGCCACGCAGCAGGTCAGGCAGGGCAGGGCGCGTCTCATGCCGGCGATTCTACGCAGTGGCCCGCGCGTGGCGGGCGGCGCCACAATGTGCCCATGATCAAGCCGACCATGCTGCTGGTGGACGGGTCCAGCTACCTGTACCGCGCCTATCACGCCATGCCCGACCTGCGCGGGCCCGACGGGTTTCCCACCGGAGCCGTGCACGGCATGGTGGCGATGATGAAGCGGCTGCGCGAGCAGATTCCCGCCGAGCACGCCGCCTGCGTCTTCGACGCCAAGGGCCCGACCTTCCGCGATGCCATGTACGACCAGTACAAGGCGCAGCGCGCGCCCATGCCCGAGCCGCTGACGCAGCAGATCGAGCCCATCCACGAGGTGGTGAAGCTTCTGGGCTGGCCGGTGCTGATGGTGCCGGGCATCGAGGCCGACGACGCCATCGGCACCCTGGCACGCGTGGCCGCGGCCGCCGGCCACCAGGTGGTCATCTCCACCGGCGACAAGGACCTGGCCCAGCTGGTCACCGCCGACGTCACGCTCATCAACACCATGAGCAACGAGCGCCTGGACATCGAAGGCGTGAAGGCCAAGTTCGGCGTACCGCCGGAGCTGATCGTCGACTACCTGACGCTGGTGGGCGACGCGGTGGACAACATCCCCGGCGTCGACAAGGTCGGGCCGAAGACGGCGGCGAAGTGGATCGCCGAGCACGGCTCGCTCGCCGGCGTGATGGCCGCCGCCGCCGGCATCAAGGGCGCCGCCGGCGAGAACCTGCGCAAGGCGCTCGACTGGCTGCCCACCGGCCGCAAGCTCATCACCGTGGCCTGCGACTGCGACCTGGCCGAGCACATCGCCGGCTGGCCGGCGCTCGAAGCGCTGGCGCTGCGCGAGGTCGACCGCGACGCGCTGCGCGGCTTCTACCAGCGCTACGGCTTCCGCAGCTGGCTGCGCGAACTGGAAGACGCGCTGGGCGTGGCACCGTCGGCCGCGCCGGTGCGCGCGGCGCCGGCCCCGGGCGGTGACGACCCGCCCGCAACACCCGCTGCGCCGCTGGCGCGCGAGTACGAGACGATCAGCACCTTCGAGCGCCTGGACGCCTGGCTGCAGGTCATTGCCGAGGCGGATCTGGTGGGCCTGGACACCGAGACCGACTCGCTGGACCCGATGCGCGCCCGCATTGTCGGCATCAGCTTCGCGGTGGAGCCCGGCAAGGCCGCCTACATCCCGCTGGCGCACAGCTACGGCGACGCGCCCGAGCAGTTGCCGATGGACGAGGTGCTGGCGCGCCTGAAGCCCTGGCTGGAAGACGGCTCGCGCGCCAAGGTGGGCCAGAACATCAAGTACGACCTGCACGTCTTGGCCAACCATGGCCTGCACGTGAAGGGCTACCTGCACGACACCATGCTGCAGAGCTACGTCATCGAGGCGCACAAGTCGCACGGCCTGGAAAGCCTGGCCGAGCGCCACCTGGGGCGCAAGGGCCTGAGCTACGAAGACCTGTGCGGCAAGGGCCAGCACCAGATCCCCTTTGCCCAGGTGGACGTGGCACGCGCCACCGAGTATTCGGGCGAAGACAGCGAGATGACGGTGCAGGTGCACCGCACGTTGTGGCCGCAGGTCGAGGCCGACGCCGGCCTGAAGTTCGTCTACGCGCAGATCGAGATGCCGGTGGCGCAGATCCTGTGCCGTGTGGAGCGCCACGGCGTGCTGATCGACGCCGCCGTGCTGGCACGCCAGAGCCATGAACTCGCCGAGCGCATGCTGGCACTCGAGCAGGAGGCGTATTCCATCGCCGGCCAGCCCTTCAACATGGGCAGCCCCAAGCAGATCGGCGACATCCTCTTCACCAAGCTGGGCCTGCCGGTGAAGAAGAAGACCGCCACCGGCGCGCCGTCCACCGACGAAGAGGTGCTGCAGGAGCTGGCCGCCGACTACCCGCTGCCGGCGCGCATCCTCGAGCACCGCAGCCTGGCCAAGCTCAAGGGCACCTACACCGACAAGCTGCCGCTGATGGTGAACCCGGCCACCGGCCGCGTGCACACCAACTACGCGCAGGCCGTGGCCGTGACGGGGCGGCTGAGCAGCAACGAGCCCAACCTGCAGAACATCCCCATCCGCACGCCCGAAGGCCGCCGCGTGCGCGAGGCCTTCATCGCGCCGCCGGGGCACGTCATCGTCAGTGCCGACTATTCGCAGATCGAGTTGCGCATCATGGCCCACATCAGCGAAGACGAGGGCCTGCTGAAGGCCTTTGCCGAAGGCATCGACGTGCACCGCGCCACCGCCAGCGAAGTCTTCGGCGTGCCGGTGCCCGACGTCAGCAGCGAGCAGCGCCGCTACGCCAAGGTCATCAACTTCGGGCTGATCTACGGCATGGGCGCGTTCGGCCTGGCCAGCAACCTGGGCATCGAGCAGAAGGCCGCCAAGGACTACATCGACAAGTACTTCGCGCGCTTCGCCGGCGTCAAGCGCTACATGGACGAGACGCGCATCAGAGCCAAGGAGCAGGGCTTTGTGGAGACCGTCTTCGGCCGCCGCCTGTGGCTGCCCGAGATCAACTCAGGCAACGGCCCGCGCCGCGCCGGCGCCGAACGCCAGGCCATCAACGCGCCGATGCAGGGCACCGCCGCCGACCTCATCAAGCTCGCCATGATCGCCGTGCAGGCCGAGCTCGACCACAGCGGCCGCAGCACGCGCATGGTGATGCAGGTGCACGACGAACTGGTGCTGGAAGTGCCCGAGGCCGAACTCGACTGGGCGCGCGAGCAGATCCCGGCGCTGATGGCGGGGGTGGCGGCGCTGAAGGTGCCGCTGCTGGCCGAACTCGGCGTCGGCCGCAACTGGGACGAGGCGCACTGACCGCCGAGCCAATTGCGAAGGGCCCCGAAGGGGCCCCAGTACCATCAAGCGGACGCCGCGGACGGGCTTGGCCCGGCCGCTGGGGTCGCCCCCTAGAGGGGGAGCGCCGCAGGCGCTACGGGGGTGGTCGTCATTGACTGAACTTGTAATCGGTCTTCGCCGCCTTGCGCAGCTGCTCCTGGAACTCCTGCACCTTGGCCTGTTCCATGCGCTGCTTCAGCTGCCCCTTGACGTCTTCGAACGAAGGAAAGGGCGCCTCGCGGGTCTCTTCCAGGCGGATGATGTGGTAGCCGAACTGCGTCTTCACCGGCGTCTCGGTCATCTCGCCCTTCTTCAGCTTGGCCATGGCCTGGCCGAACTCGGGCACGTAGGCGTCGGGCTTGGCGAAGTCGAGGTCCCCGCCGTTGGCGCCGGAGCCCGGGTCCTTCGACAGCTTCTTGGCCAGTTCCTCGAAGCTCGCACCACCCTTGACCTGGGTGATGATGGCCTTGGCCTCGTCTTCCTTCTCGACCAGGATGTGACGGGCCCGGTACTCGGTGCCGGTGGACTGGGCCTTGAACTTGTCGTATTCGACCTTGGCCTGCTCGTCGGTGACCGGGTTCTTCTTGGCGTAGTCGGCGAACAGTTCCCGGATCAGGATGCTCTGCCGCGCGAGCTGGATCTGCGCCCGGTATTCGGCGCTGGCGGCCAGGCCCCGCCGCTCGGCTTCCTGGGCGAAGATCTCGCGCAGCACCACCTGGTCACGTGCCTGCGCCTGCATCTCGGGAGGCACTTGCTGACCCGCGCGCTCGGCCTGCTGGATCAGGGTGTCCAGCCGGGCCTTGGGCACCGGCTTGCCGTTGACGATGGCGATGTTCTGCGCCATCGCACCCATCGGCAGCAGCAGGGCAGTGGCGGCGATGGCAAGCGAGGTGCGCGCGGCGAAGTTGATCAGTTTCATGGATGAAGGGCAGTGTGGTGTGGGGCCGCCTCGAGGGGTCGGTTCAAGGGGCCGGTTCAGGCTCGCTGGCCTGGGCTCGGGCGCTGCGCAGCGGCTGGGACAGACGTTGCGGCCGAGGTTTCAATTTTCGTCCGGCGCCCGGGCGACGATGGCCAGCGCATGGATTCCCAGAGGCGCCAACGGGCCAAGGGCATCATACACAAGGCGATGGCGCGCCGGCCTGGACAGGCCGGCAAAGCGCGCACTGCGGATGTGCACCGTGAAGTGCCCGCCCTCGCGCGCGCCGGCATGGCCGGCGTGCAGGTGACTGTCGTCCTGCACGGCCAGTTGCTCCGGAGCCAGCTTCTCGCGCAGCAGCGATTCGATGCCGGCGCTGCCCAGCCACGCGCCGCTCATGAAGCTGCCTTCGGCAGCGTGGGCCCTGGCACGCGGGCTTGCAGGCCGCCGGCGGCGCTCATCGCGGCCCTCCGGCCTTGGCTGCCGGCGGCCCGTCGGTCTGCCCAGCGTGGGCATGACGGGCCAGGTACAGGGCCTGCGCCAGCGTGAAGGCCAGCAGCAGGCCGAGACCGCCCAGCAGCTTGTAGGTCACCCAGGTTTCCCCATCGAAGGTGTAGGCGACCCAAAGGTTGATGAGGCCCATCGCCGAGAAGAAGCCGATCCAGAGCAGGTTCAGGCGCAGCCAGACCCAGGCCGGCGCGTCGAAGTGCTCGCCCAGCAGGGCCTTGGGCAGGTTGCGGCCGAACAGCATGGGAGACAGCCAGAACGCCACGCCCATGGCCCAGTAGATCACGCTGGGCTTCCAGCGCACGAAGCTCTCGCTGCGCAGCCAGATCGTGAGGCCGCCCAGCACCACCACCAGCGCCAGACTCAGCCACAGCGTGGTTTCCACCTTGCGGTGACGCCGCTTCAGCCACGACACCTGCCCGGCGGCGGCCAGCATGGCCATCAGCGTGGCCAGCAGCACCGGCGCTTGCCTGGCGTCGAAGGTGCCGCCCTGGGCGAAGGCACCGAAAGCCGAGTTCGTCAGATCGACGGTCGAGGCCACATCGCCCTCGGCGATGCTGTACGCCGCGAAGAAGACGAGGATGGGCAGGAAGTCGAACAGCAGCTTCATCGGCCGGCCCGGGCGTGGTGTTGCCGCTCATTGTGGCTCAGCGGTCACTTCGGCTGGAAGTCGATCGCCGCCGAATTGATGCAGAACCGCTCGCCGGTCGGTTCGGGTCCGTCGGGAAAGACATGGCCCAGGTGAGAGCCGCAGCGATTGCAGCGGACCTCGACGCGCACCATGCCGTGCGACGCGTCGACGACCCGTTCGACGACCTCGCTGTTGACCGGCTCCCAGTAGCTGGGCCAGCCGCAGCCGGCATCGAACTTGGTGCCCGACTCGAACAGCGGCGTGCCGCAGCCCACGCAGAGGTAGCGTCCGTCGTCGAAGTGGTCCCAGTACTTGCCGGTGAAGGCGCGCTCCGTGGCGGCGTGCCGCGCCACCTGGTATTGCATGGGGTCGAGCTGCTCGCGCCACTCGGCGTCGGTCTTGCGCACCGGGTAGCGGGGGTCGGCGTGGTCGTGGGGGCTGTCGTTGCTCATGGCGTTCAAGGGTCCGTGCGGGGCCGTGGGCTCATTTGTGGGTGGTTGGCGGCCAAAGCCGCACCGTCATTGTCCGCCGCGGCGCCGCGCACCGCCGCATGCGGGTCTTGTCGCGCCTTGCAGCGCGCCCGGCTGTCCCGGCGGCGACAAGGCTTCGGGGTAGTCCCTGACATGCAGGGCTATTCGATTCAGCTAGCTTCCACGCATTCCATTTTCTGCTGTTCGGAGACAAAGAATGTTCAAGCAACGCCGCACCTTCGGCCTCACTCTCGTCGCTGCCGCGGCCCTGGCGTCCGGTGCCGTTTTCGCGCAGCCTGCGGCCAAGGCCGGTGCCAAGCCGCTGGCCGGGCAGGTCGTCAAGCTGGTGCGCATCGACCCGCTGTCGGGCCTGCTGGGTCCGGTGGGCGTGAACCAGCTCAAGAGCTATCAGTTCATGGCCGAGAAGTTCAGCGCCACCAACCCCGCCGGCGTGAAGTTCGAAGTCACCGGCATCGACAACAAGCTCAGCCCCACCGAGAGCCTGAACGCGCTGAAGTCCGCCATCGACGGCGGTGCGCGCTACATCCTGCAGGGCAACGGCTCCTCGGTCGCGCTGGCGCTCATCGACGCCATCAACAAGCACAACGAGCGCAATCCGGGCAAGGAAGTCATCTACCTGAACGACGCGGCGGTCGACCCCGACCTGACCAACAGCAAGTGCAGCTACTGGCACTTCCGCTACGACGCCGACACCTCCATGAAGATGGAAGCCATGAGCAGCTTCATGAAGGACAAGAAGGACATCCAGAAGATCTACCTGCTGAACCAGAACTATTCGCACGGCGTGCAGGTGGCGCGCTATGCGAAGGAAACCATCGGCCGCAAGCGCCCGGACATCCAGTTCGTCGGCGAAGACCTGCACCCGCTGGGCCAGGTGCGCGACTTCGCCCCCTACATCGCCAAGATCAAGGCCTCGGGCGCCGACACCGTGATCACCGGCAACTGGGGCTCCGACCTGTCGCTGCTGATCAAGGCGGCCAACGAAGGCGGCTACAACGGCAAGTTCTACACCTACTACACCGGCGTCACCGGCACGCCCACCGCGCTGGGCACCAACGGCGCCGGCCGCGTCTTCCAGGTCGCCTACTCGCACTACAACATGGGCGGCCAGATGGCGGCCTGGGCCACCGAGTTCCAGCAGAAGTACAACGACGACTTCTACACGCACTCCATCATTCGCGTGTTCGAGAGCCTGGGTCTGGCGATGGCGCAGGCCAAGTCGACCGACCCGGTGAAGGTCGCGGCCGTGCTGTCGGGCCTGAAGTGGAAGAGCTTCAACGGCGACGTCGAGATGCGCCGGGCCGACCACCAGCTGCAGCAGCCGCTGTACGTGTCGGTGTGGCAGAAGGCCGACGCCAAGTCGCCCTACAGCCCCGAGAAGACCGGCATGACGCTGGCGCAAGTGGCCGAGTACCCCGCTTTCGTCTCGTCCACGCCCACCAGCTGCCAGATGAAGCGCCCCTGATCCGGGGCGCGTCTCCCGCCGCCGGGGTTCACGAAGGGGCAGCCCTTTCGTGGACCCCTTGAATCGTTGGCGCGGCGGATCTCCTGTTCATCCGATGACCGACTGATCGCCCTCGATGGAGTTCTTCACCATCTCGATGCTCAACGGCCTGAGCTACGGGCTGTTGCTGTTCATGCTGAGTTCCGGCCTCACGCTGATCTTCAGCATGATGGGCGTGCTCAACTTCGCCCATGCCAGCTTCTACATGCTGGGGGCCTACGTGGCCTACAGCGTGGCGCAGCTGGTCGGCTTCTGGCCCGGGTTGATCGTCGCGCCGCTGGTGGTGGGCGTGCTCGGTGCGCTGTTCGAGCGCTACTGCCTGCGCCGCGTGCACAAGTTCGGCCATGTGCCGGAACTGCTGATCACCTTCGGTCTGTCCTACGTGATCCTGGAACTGGTGCAGCTGCTGTGGGGCCGCACCGCGGTCGAGTTCAAGCCGCCCGAGGAACTGCGCGGACCGGCCTTCACGCTGGTCAATTCCTCGGTGGAGGGTCTGAGCTGGTTCGCCGGCGCCGTGCCGGCGGCGATGTGCCAGAGCGCCGACGCCGCGGTGCGCATCGTCTGCTCGCCGTTTCCGGCCACGCGCGGCTTCATGATGGTGGTCGCGCTGGTGATGCTGCTGGGCCTGTGGCTGCTGCTCACGCGCACGCGCATCGGCCTGGTGATCCAGAGCGCGCTGACCCACCCCGAGATGGTCGAGGCCCTGGGCCACAACGTGCCGCGCGTGCTGATGCTGGTCTTCGGTGCCGGCTCGGCGCTGGCCGGCCTGGCCGGCGTCATCGGCGGCAGCACCTTCGTCACCGAGCCGTCGATGGCCTTCACCGTGGGCTCGGTCATCTTCGTCGTCGTCGTCGTGGGCGGCATGGGTTCATTGGCCGGGGCTTTCCTGGCCTCGCTGCTGATCGGCCTGATGCAGACCTTCGCGGTGGCGCTCGACTACTCGATCGGCTCCGCCCTGACCCAGCTCGGCGTGGCCCTCAGCCCGGCGGTGGCCGGCAACACCCTGATGAAACTCACGCTGTCACAGGCCGCGCCCATCCTGCCCTACCTGCTGCTGGTGCTGATCCTCATCTTCAGGCCCAAGGGCCTGCTCGGCACGCGGGAAGGGTAGATATCACCGTGCCGCACATCCACGAGAACCGGCCGCACTATCACTTCCGGCCACTGAACGTCGGGCGCTACGTCATCTGGGGCACGTTCGCGCTGCTGCTCATCGTAGCGCCCATGGTGTTCAAGGGCAACTTCGAGGTCAGCCTGCTGTCGCAGATGGGCATCGCCATCGTCGCCTGCCTGTCCTACAACATCCTGCTGGGGCAAGGCGGCATGCTCAGCTTCGGCCATGCGGTCTACACCGGGCTGGCGTCCTTCATCGCGATCCACGCGATGGTGCGCATAGGCGACGGCTCGCTGGGCATCCCGATGAGCCTGATCCCGCTGGTCGGCGGCGTGGCCGGCGCCGCCTTCTCGGTGCTGCTGGGCTTCGTCACCACCAAGAAGGCCGGCACGCCGTTCGCGATGATCACGCTGGGCCTGGGCGAGCTCGTCTTCGCGATGTCGCTGATGGTGCCGGAGTTCTTCGGCGGCGAAGGCGGCGTGTCGGGCAACCGCACCGCCGGCACGCCGGTGATGGGCATCACCTACGGCCCGCAGGTGCAGGTCTACTACCTCATCGCGTTCTACACCTTCATCTGCACGGCGCTGATGTTCGCCTTCACGCGCACGCCGCTGGGCCGCATGCTCAATGCCGTGCGCGACAACCCCGAGCGCGTCGAGTTCGTGGGCTACAACACGCAGCGCGTGCGCTACCTGGCCTTCATCGTGGCGGGCTTCTTCGCCGGCGTGTCGGGCGGCATGTACGCCATGAACTTCGAGATCGCCACCGCCGAGGTGGTGGGAGCGGCCCGCTCGGGCGCCTACCTGCTGTTCACCTTCCTGGGCGGGGCGATCTTCTTCTTCGGCCCCATCATCGGCGCCATCCTGATGGTGCTGGCCGGCGCCTTGCTGTCCGAGTTCACCAAGGCCTGGCTGCTGTGGCTGGGCCTGATCTTCCTGCTGATGGTGATGTACGCGCCGGGCGGCATCGCCAGCCTGATCATGATGAACCTGCGCGTGGCCGCCTTCGGCAAGCTGCGCCCGCTGTGGGGCTCCTACCTGGCCATGCTGGGCACCGGCCTGGCGGTGCTGGCGGGGGCGGGCGCGCTGATCGAGATGGTCTACCACCTGCAGCTCAGCGAGTCGCTGGGCTCGACCATGCAGTTCCTGGGCGTGACGCTGGACACGCACAGCGTCGACGCCTGGTTCGGCTCGGTCTTCCTGGTGGTGGTGGGCGTGCTGCTGTTCGAGGTCACGCGCCGCCATTTCCTGCGCCAGTGGAGCGACACCCAGGAAGAGATCGAAAAAGAGATCAAGCGAAGGGAAGCACTGTGACGGCGACGGCAACCCCGCCCGCGCTCGAACTGAGGGACCTGCGCAAGAGTTTCGGCAAGACCGAGATCATCCGCGGCACCAGCCTCAGCGTGGCCCCCGGCGAGCGCGTGGCCATCATCGGCCCCAACGGCGCAGGCAAGAGCACGCTGTTCAACCTCATCAGCGGCCGTTTCGGTCTCACCTCGGGCGAGATCCTGCTCAACGGCCAGCGCATCGACGGCCGCAAGCCCTTCGAGATCAACCGGCTCGGCCTGGCGCGCAGCTTCCAGGTCAGCAACCTGTTCACCCGGCTGTCGGTCTTCGAGAACATCCGCTGCGCGGTGCTGTGGAGCCTGGGCTACAAGTACAGCTTCTGGAAGTTCCTGGCCGACCTGCGCGACGCCAACGACCGCACCGAGGAAGTGCTCGAGATGATCAAGCTCGACAAGCGGCGCGACGTGCTGGCCATGAACCTCACCTACGCCGAGCAGCGCGCGCTGGAGATCGGCATCACCATCGCCGGCGGCGCGGGCGTCATCCTGCTCGACGAGCCGACCGCGGGCATGAGCAAGAGCGAGACGGCGCGCTTCGTCAACCTCATCCGCGAGGTGACGGTGGGCAAGACCCTGCTGACGGTGGAACACGACATGGGCGTGGTCTTCGGCCTGGCCGACAAGATCGCCGTGCTGGTCTACGGCGAGGTCATCGCCTTCGACGAACCGCAGGCCGTTCGCGCCAACGCGCGCGTGCAGGAAGCCTACCTGGGCTCGGTGCTGGCCGATGCGCAGGCCGGCGGCGGACATTGAGGGGCCGCGCGATGCTCAAACTGTCCGACGTGCATGGCTACTACGGCAAGAGCCACGTGCTGCATGGCGTGAACTTCCAGGTCGGCTCGGGCGAGATCGTGGCCCTGCTGGGGCGCAACGGCTCCGGCCGCAGCACCACGGTGAAGGCCATCATGGGACTGGTCGACTGCAGCGGCTCCATCACCTGGGGCGACCGGCAGATCCTCGGGCGCAAGGCCTTCGAGATCGCGCACGCGGGCATCGGCTACGTGCCCGAGAACCGCGACATCTTCCCCACGCTCACGGTGCACCAGAACCTGTCGCTGGGCCAGAAGAACCGCCAGCAGAAGGCGCGCTGGGGATTCGACGACATGTACGCGCTGTTTCCCCGGCTGAAGGAGCGGCAGCACACCGAGGCCGGCGTGCTGTCGGGCGGCGAGCAGCAGATGCTCACGCTGTGCCGCACGCTGATGGGAGACCCCGACCTGATCATGATCGACGAGCCCACCGAAGGGCTGGCGCCCAAGATCGTCGAGCTGGTGGCGGGCTACCTGCGCGAGCTCAAGCGCCGCGGCATCGCCGTGCTGCTGGTGGAACAGAAGCTCACCATCGCGCTCGAGGTGGCCGACCGCTGCCTGGTGATGGGCCATGGGCAGATCGTCTTCGAGGGCACGCCGGCGGACCTGCGGGCCAACGCGTACATTCGCAAAGAGTGGCTGGAAGTCTGACGCCCGTGCGCTGAGCGGGTGCCTTGTCGCTCGCGTGACGGGCCGCCGCCAGGCTTGTTCCCTAAAATCGCACGACCGTTCGATTTATTCGCCCTCCGTTCTTCCCGCCTGTCCCTGAACACCCTTCTTTCGCTGAGGAGACGCCCATGAGCGCCAGCTACGAGGTCCGCGGCAACGTGGCCGTGATCACGATGAACAACCCGCCGGTCAACGGCCTGGGCTACGAGACGCGTCGCGGCATCGCCGCCGGCGTCGAGCAGGCGGTGGCCGACGGCAGCGTCAAGGCCATCGTGCTGACGGGGGCCGGACGGGCCTTCTCCGGCGGCGCCGACATCCGCGAATTCGGCTCGCCCAAGGCGGTGGCCGAACCCAACCTGCTGTCGCTCATCAGGCTGCTGGAGGATTGCCCCAAGCCGGTGATCGCGGCGGTGCACAGCGTGGCCATGGGCGGCGGGCTGGAGCTGGCGCTGGGCGCGCACTACCGCATCGTCACGCCGGGCGCGCAGATCGCGCTGCCCGAGGTGAAGCTGGGCCTCATTCCGGGCGCCGGCGGCACGCAGCGCCTGCCGCGCGTGCTGGGCGTGGAGACCGCGCTGAACATGATCGTGAGCGGCGAACCGGTGAAGAGCGAACTGCTGGCTGCGCAGCCGGGCCAGAAGCTGTTCGACAAGGTGGTCGAGGGCGACCTGATGACCGCCGCGCTCGCCTTTGCCGCCGAAGTGGCCGACCGCCGGCCGCTGCTGCGCGTGCGGGACATGTCGGTCACGCACCCGAACGCCGACGCCTACTTCCAGTTCGCGCGCAACACCGTCAAGGCGATGGCGAAGAACTTTCCGGCGCCGGCCAAGTGCGTCGATGCGGTCGAGGCCGCGCTCAAGCGCCGCTTCGACGACGGCATGGTCTACGAGCGCGAAGTCTTCATGGCGCTGATGCTCACGCCCGAGAGCAAGGCGCTGCGCCATGCCTTCATCGGCGAGCGTGCCGCCAGCAAGATTCCCGACGTGCCGGAGGACACGCCCAAGCGCAACATCGAGAAGATCGCCGTCATCGGCGCCGGCACCATGGGCGGCGGCATCAGCATGAACTTCCTCAATGCCGGCATCCCCGTGGTGATGCTCGAGATGAAGCAGGAAGCGCTCGATCGCGGCGTGGCCACCATCCGCAAGAACTACGAGTCGCAGGTCAAGCGCGGCAAGCTCAAGCAGGACAAGTACGAACAGCGCATGGCGCTGCTGAGCACCACGCTGAGCTACGACGAGATCAAGGACGCCGACATGGTCATCGAGGCCGTGTTCGAGGAGATGGGCGTCAAGGAGAAGGTCTTCAGGCAGCTCGACGCCGTGATGAAGCCCGGCGCCATCCTGGCCAGCAACACCAGCACGCTCGACGTCGACCAGATCGCTTCGTTCACGAAGCGGCCGCAGGACGTCATCGGCACGCACTTCTTCAGCCCCGCCAATGTCATGAAGCTGCTGGAGGTGGTGCGCGGCAAGGCCACCGCCAAGGACGTGCTGGCCACCGTGATGGCGCTGGGCAAGAAGATCAGGAAGACCTCGGTGGTCTCGGGCGTGTGCGACGGCTTCATCGGCAACCGCATGATCGAGCAGTACAGCCGTCAGGCCGGTTTTCTGCTCGAAGAAGGCTGCACGCCGGCGCAGGTCGACAAGGCGGTCGAGAAGTTCGGCTTCGCGATGGGACCTTTCCGCATGGGCGACCTCGCCGGCAACGACATCGGCTGGGCCATCCGCAAGCGCCGCTACGTCGAGAAGCCCCACATGCGCTACAGCAAGACCGCCGACCTGCTGTGCGAACTGGGCCGCTACGGCCAGAAGACAGGTGCCGGCTGGTACGACTACCAGGCTGGCAAGCGCGACGCCATCCCGTCGGCGGTGGTCGTCGAGATGATCGAGAAGCACCGCGCCGCGCTGGGTATCACGCCGCGCAGGATCAGCGACGAGGAGATCGTGCACCGGCTGGTGTATTCGCTCGTCAACGAAGGCGCCAAGATCCTGGAAGAAGGCATCGCCAGCAAGGCCAGCGACATCGACATGGTCTACCTCACCGGCTACGGCTTCCCGCTGTGGCGTGGCGGGCCGATGTGCTACGCCGACACGCAGGGCCTGTTCAATGTCGTGCAGGCGATGAAGCGCTTCGCCGCCAATCCGCTCGACGACGCCGCCTTCTGGCAGCCCGCGCCTCTTCTGGCCCGTCTGGCGGCCGAAGGCAAGAGCTTCAGCTGAGAGTGCCGCCCGCGGCCCTGTCTTTCCCCTCCCCGCGCCGGCGGCCCGTGCCGCCGGCCCCATGACCCCTCGCTAGGATGCCACCATGACCCAAGCCGTCATCGTCTCCACCGCCCGCACCCCCCTGGCCAAGAGCTGGAAGGGCGCCTTCAACATGACCCATGGCGCCACGCTGGGCGGCTTTGCCGTCAAGGCGGCGGTCGAGCGCGCCGGCATCGACCCCGGCGCGGTCGACGACGTGCTGATGGGCTGCGCCAACCCCGAGGGCGCCACCGGCGCCAACATCGCGCGCCAGATCGCGCTGCGCGCCGGTCTGCCGGTGACGACGAGCGGCGCCACCGTCAACCGCTTCTGCAGCAGCGGCCTGCAGACCATCGCGATGGCCTCGCAGCGCATCATCGCCGGCGAGGGCGACGTCTACGTGGCCGGCGGCGTGGAGAGCATCTCCTGCGTGCAGCAGGAGATGAACCAGCACATGCTGGCCGACCCCTGGCTGCAGGAGCACAAGCCACAGATCTACTGGTCGATGCTGCAGACCGCCGAGACCGTGGCCAAGCGCTACAACGTGGCCAAGGAGCGCATGGACCACTACGGCGCCGGCAGCCAGCAGAAGGCCTGCGCGGCGCAGGAGAAGGGCTTGTTCAACGACGAGATCGTGGCCTGCACCGTCACCGCCGGCGTGGCCGACGCCGTGATGGGCCTGCGCAGCAAGCAGGTGACCGTCAGCGTCGACGAGGGCCTGCGCACCGGCACCACCTACGACAGCATCAAGGACATCCGCACGGCCCTGCCCGGCGGCGTGGTGACGGCCGGCAACGCCAGCCAGTTCAGTGACGGCGCCGGTGCCTGCGTGGTGGTGAGCGACACCTATGCGCAGCAGAAGGGCCTGAAGCCGCTGGGCCGTTTCCTGGGCTTCGCCGTGGCCGGCTGCGAGCCCGACGAGATGGGCATCGGCCCCGTCTTCGCCGTGCCCAAGGTGCTGGCGCGCCTGGGCCTGAAGGTCGACGACATCGACCTGTGGGAGCTCAACGAGGCCTTCGCCGTGCAGGTGCTGTACTGCGCCGACCGGCTGGGCATCCCGATGGACCGGCTCAATGTCAACGGCGGCGCCATCGCCATCGGCCACCCCTATGGCGTGAGCGGCCAGCGCCTGACCGGCCACGCCCTCATCGAAGGCAGGCGCCGCGGTGCCAAGCGGGTCTGCGTCACCATGTGCATCGGCGGCGGCATGGGCGCAGCGGGCGTCTTCGAGGTGCTGTGATCGCGGCCTGGCAGCGATGAAGGCCGACCTCGAATCGCTGCGGCACTTCCTGAGCCTGTCGCCCTTCATGGTCGACCTCGGCGTCGAGGCCACCGCGGTGGCCGAGGGCCGCGTCAGCACCGTGCTGACGCTGGCGCCGCGCCACCTTCAGCACACCGGGCAGGCGCACGCCGGCGTGTCGTCCACGCTGGCCGACCACACCATGGGCTCGGCGGCGCAGACGCTCGCGCCCGAAGGCTGGTGGGTCGTCACGGCGGAGCTGAAGGTGAGCCTGCTGCGGCCCGCCAAAGGGCGGCGCCTGGTGTGCGATGCGGTGGTCATCAAGCCCGGCCGCATGCTGATGTTCACCGAAGCCGAGGTCTGGGCCGAGACCGGCGCAGATCACGGTGAAGGCCCCACCCGCATCCTGGTCGCCAAGGCGTCTGCGACGATGGCGGTCACGCCGGCCCGGAAAGACTGACACTCCCCCCATGCGCCCGACCCTCGACTTCCTGCTCAACGACTGGCTCGGCGTCTCGTCACTGCTGCAGCGCGAGCGCTTCGCCGACCACTCCACCGAGACCTTCGCCTCGGTGCTCGACACCTGCGAGCGCATCGCGCGCGAGAAGTTCGCGCCCTTCAACCGGCTGTCCGACACGCAGGAGCCGCACTTCGATGGCGAACGCGTGCACCTGCCCGAGGCCACCCACGCCGCGATGGCGGCCTACGTCGACAGCGGCATGCTGGCCGCTGCGCAGGACTACGAACTCGGCGGCATGCAACTGCCCTGCGTCATCGAGATGGCGGCCAACGCCTTCTTCAGCAAGGCCAGCGTGGCGATGGGCGGCTACGCCATGCTGACCAGCGGCAACGCCAACCTGCTGATGGCCCACGGCACCCCGCTGCAGCGCGAGGTCTTCGCGAAGAATCAGTTCGCCGGACGCTGGTTCGGCACCATGTGCCTGAGCGAGCCGCAGGCCGGCAGCAGCCTGAGCGACGTGGCCACGCGCGCCGTGCCGGACGGTGCGGACTTCGAAGCCGATGCGCTCGGCCATCGCTACCGCCTGCGCGGCAACAAGATGTGGATCAGCGGCGGCGAGCACGAGATCACCGAGAACATCGTGCACCTGGTGCTGGCCAAGATCCCCGGGCCCGACGGCAAGCCGGTGCCCGGCACGCGCGGCATCTCGCTGTTCATCGTGCCCAAGAAGCTGGTCGACGCGCAGGGCGCGCTGACCGGCGAGCGCAACGACGTCGCCTTGGCCGGCCTGAACCACAAGCTGGGCTACCGCGGCACCACCAACACGCTGCTGAACTTCGGCGAGGGCAAGTACCCGGTGCGCGGCGGTCCTTGCGCGATCGGCTACCTGGTCGGCAAGCCCGGCGAAGGCCTGCGCTGCATGTTCCACATGATGAACGAGGCGCGCATCGGCGTCGGCCTCGGCGCCGTGATGCTGGGCTACGCCGGCTACGAGGCCAGCCTCGACTACGCGAAGCAGCGTCCGCAAGGCCGGCCGATCACCGGCGCAGGCAAGGACGCCACGCAGCCGCCCGTGCCCATCATCGAACACGCCGACGTCAAGCGCATGCTGCTGGCGCAGAAGGCGTACGTCGAAGGCGGCCTGGCGCTGGAGCTCTACTGCGCGCGCCTGGTGGACGAGTTGCACACCGGCGACGAGGCGGCGGCGCGCGAGGCCGGCACGCTGCTGGAGGTGCTGACCCCCATCGCCAAGAGCTGGCCCAGCGAGTGGTGCCTGGAAGCCAACTCGCTGGCCATCCAGGTGCATGGCGGCTACGGCTACACGCGCGACTTCATGGTCGAGCAGTACTGGCGCGACAACCGCCTGAACATGATCCACGAAGGCACGCACGGCATCCAGGGCCTGGACCTGCTGGGCCGCAAGGTGGTGATGGACGGCGGGGCCGGCCTGAAGCTGCTGGCCACGCGCATGAGCGCCACCATCGAAAGCGCCGGGCAGGTGCCAGGCCTGGCCGAACCGGCGAACGCATTGGCCGGGGCACTGCAGCGGCTGGGTGCGGCCACGCGCTCGGCCTGGTCGACCGGCGTGCCCGACGAGGCGCTGGCCAATGCCACACCCTATCTGCAGGCCTTCGGCCATGTCGTGCTGGCCTGGCTGTGGCTGGACGTGGCGATGGCCGCTGAGCGCAGCGGTGGCGAGCTGAAGCCCGGCAAGCTGGCCGCCATGCGCTACTTCTTCGCCTACGAACTGCCGAAGATCGACGCCTGGCTCGGCCCGGTCGCTGCGCGCCAGGCCCTGTGCCGCACCCTGCAGGCCGAATTCTTCTGACGATGAAGCCGTCGGCCGTCGAGAAGTGGGCCTGGGTGCTGATCTACAGCGGCCTGCTGTTGCTGAGCCTGGGCGTGTTCGTGCTGCAGCTCGGCGGCGCCTGGGGCTGGGCCCTGGTCGTGCCGGGCGTCCTGCTCGCGCTGGGCGGCGCGCTGCTGATCTACCTGCGCTCGCGCATGGACGACCAGCACTGAGCAGCCCGCACACTCGTCATTTGCCACCCCCCCGGAACCCCGACAGAGGAACTTCTTCATGAGCACACCGATCCAGAAACTCTTCGACCTCAGCGGCAAGAACGCGCTGATCACCGGCGGCTCGCGCGGCCTGGGCCTGCAGATCGCCGAGGCGCTGGGCGAAGCCGGCGCCAAGATCATGCTCACCTCGCGCAAGGCGGCCGACCTCGAAGAGGCCGCCGCGCACCTGCAGGACCGCGGCATCGACACACGCTGGATCGCCGCCGACGCGAGCGACCCGGCGCAGGTCAAGCGCGTGGTCGACGAGACGCTGCAGCGCCTGGGCGAGATCGACATCCTCGTCAACAACGCCGGCGCCACCTGGGGCGCACCGGCCGAGGACTACCCGCTGGAAGCCTGGGACAAGGTGATGAACCTGAACATCCGCAGCGTGTTCCTCTTCAGCCAGGCGGTCGGCAAGGCCAGCATGATCCCGCGCAAGAGCGGCCGCATCATCAACGTGGCCAGCATCGCCGGGCTCAACGGTTCCGCCGACGTCGAGTTCATCGCCTACGGCACCAGCAAGGGCGCGGTGGTGAACTTCACCCGCACGCTGGCGGGCGAGTGGGGCGAGCACGGCATCACCGTCAATGCACTGGCGCCGGGATTCTTTCCCAGCAAGATGACCCAGGGCGTGCTGGCCACCTTCGGTGTCGACAAGCTGGCTTCGCACGCGCCGCTGAACCGTCTGGGCGACGACGACGACCTCAAGGGCGCGGCACTGCTGTTCGCCAGCGCCGCCGGCAAGCACATCACCGGACAGATCCTGGCCATCGACGGCGGCGTCAGCGCTGTACACGGCGGCGGTTGAGGATCGGAGCCGGCGATGTCGTCGCAACCGCTTCAGTTTCCGGTCCGCATTCCGTTCGTCGAGGAACTGGGCCTGGAGCTGTGGGCCTGTGCCGACGGCTGCTCGGAGCTGCGAGTCGATCTCGAAGAGGCCCATCTCAACAGCTGGGAAGTGGCGCACGGCGGCGTGCTGATGACGATGCTGGACGTGTCGATGGCCGTGGCCGCGCGCAGCGCCAACGAAACACTGCCGGGCTCCGGCCCCGGCGTGGCCACCGTGGAGATGAAGACCAGCTTCATGCGACCGGCCGAAGGCCGGCTCAAGGCGCAGGCCCGCCTGCTGCACAAGACCGCGACCCTGGCCTTCATGGAGGCCAGCGTGGTCGACGCGCAAGGCCGCCTGTGCGCCCACGCCACCGCCACCTTCAAGTACCTGCGCGCACTGCCCACCGGCGGCCGTCGCAGCAAGACCCTGCAAACCAGACCCTCTCCGGAGACACCATGAACCACGTCAACCAGCAGATCCTTCTCGCCTCGCGCCCCACCGGCGAGCCCACCGTCGACAACTTCCGCCTCGTCGAGACCCCCGTGCCGGCACTGCAGGACGGCCAGGTGCTGGTGCGCCACCACTACCTCAGCCTGGACCCCTACATGCGTGGCCGCATGAACGACGGCAAGAGCTACGCGCAGCCGCAGCCGCTGGACGCCGTGATGATCGGCGGCACGGTGGGCGAGGTCGTGGAGTCGCGCCACGCCGCCTACCAGGCCGGCGACAAGGTCGTCGGCATGGGTGGCTGGCAGCACTACGCGGTGGTCGATGGCGGCGCGGCGGGCATGATGCGCAAGGTCGACACCACGCACATCCCCCTGTCGGCCTACCTCGGCGCGGTGGGCATGCCCGGCGTCACGGCCTGGGTCGGGCTGACCGACATCATCGCCGCGAAGGCCGGGGAGACGGTGGTCGTCAGCGCCGCCAGCGGTGCCGTCGGCAGTGCCGTGGGGCAGCTGGCCAAGTCGCGCGGCTGCCGCGTGGTGGGCATCGCCGGCGGCGCCGACAAGTGCAACTACACGACGCAGGAACTCGGCTTCGACGCCTGCATCGACTACAAGGCCCATGGTGACCTGAAGGCGCTGATGGGCGCGCTGAAGGAGACCTGCCCCAACGGCATCGACGGCTACTTCGAGAACGTCGGCGGCGTCATCCTCGACGCCGTGATGGCGCGCATGAACGCCTTCGGCCGCATCGCCTTCTGCGGCATGATCGCCGGCTACAGCGGCCAGCCCATCCCGATGGCCAACCCCTCGCTGATCCTGATCTCGCGCTTGAAGCTGCAGGGCTTCATCGTCAGCGAACACCTGCCGCGCTGGCCGGCGGCGCTGCAGGAACTGGGCACGATGGTGGCCACCGGCAAGCTGAAGTACCGCGAGACCGTGGCGCCCAACCTGGCCGCCGCACCGGAAGCCTTCCTGGGCCTGCTGAAGGGCCGCAACTTCGGCAAGCAGATCGTCAAGCTGGTCTGATCGGGCCCCCGTGAACTGGACCTGGCAGCGCTTCGCCGACCTGGGCGTCGAGCGTCTCTACGACGTGCTGGCGCTGCGCTGCCGTGTCTTCGTCGTGGAACAGGCCTGCGCCTACCTCGACCCCGACGGCGTCGACCGCCACAGCTGGCACCTGCTGGGGCACGGCGATGCGGGCGCACTGCAGGCCTGTCTGCGGGTGGTCGACCCCGGCCTGAAGTACGTCGAGCCGGCCATCGGGCGCGTCGTCGTCGCGCCGGAGGTGCGCGGCACCGGCATGGGCCTGGCGCTGATGGTCGAAGGCATCGCACGCTGCGAAGACGTGTGGCCCGGCCGCGGCATCCGCATCAGCGCGCAGGCGCATCTGTCGCGCTTCTATGGCAGCCTGGGTTTCGAGGCGGTGGGCGAACCCTACGACGAAGACAACATCCCCCACCAGGAGATGCTGCGGAGGTCCGCATGACCCAGGCATTCGCCACACCGCTGCCGGCCACCCACGAGGTGGGCAACCAGAGCACGCCGTTCGAGCACGTGAACCTCTGGCGCAGCAACCAGCCGCTGCAGGCGGCGCTGAAGTTGCACCATCCGGGCGTCGATGCGCCGCGGCTGGAGGCGCTGGGCGTCGAGGCGGGCAGTGGCGCGATGCAGACGCATGCGCGCCTGGCCAACGTGCACGGGCCCGAACTGCTGACGCACGACCGCTTCGGCCACCGCATCGATCGCGTCGAGTTCCACCCTTCGTACCACGTGCTGCTGGGCGCCGCGCTGCGCCACGGCCTGCACGGCACACCGTGGGTGCAGGGGCCAGGCAGCCACATCGAACGCGCCGCGGCCTTCATGCTCTTCACCGAACTGGAGCCTTCGGTGCTGTGCCCCGTCTCCATGAGCTATGCCGTGGCGCCGGCGCTGCGCTCGATGTCGGCGCTGTGGTCCGAATGGGGCCCGCGCCTGGCCTCGCCCGACTACGACGAGCGCTTCGCACCGGCGTCCGGCAAAAGCGCGGTCACGATGGGCATGGGCATGACCGAGAAGCAGGGCGGCTCCGACGTGCGCGCCAACACCACGGCTGCCGCCTTCGACGGCGACGATGCCTGGGGCCGGCGCTTCCGCCTCACCGGCCACAAGTGGTTCATGTCGGCGCCGATGTGCGACGCCTTTCTCGTGCTGGCCCAGGCCCCGGGCGGCCTGAGCTGCTTCTTCCTGCCGCGCTGGCGCCCTGACGGCACGCTCAACACCATCGCCCTCCAGCGCCTGAAGCACAAGCTGGGCAACCACGCCAACGCCAGCAGCGAGGTCGAGTTCCACGGCGCCCTGGCGTGGCTGGTGGGCGAAGAAGGCCGCGGCGTGCCGCAGATCCTGGCCATGGGCGCACTGACGCGGCTGGACTGCGCGCTGGGCAGCGCCGGCTTGATGCGCCACGCGCTGTCGCTGGCCCTGCACCACGCGGCGCAGCGCCGCGCCTTCGGCAAGCGCCTGGTCGAGCAGCCGATCATGAAGAACGTGCTGGCCGACCTGGCGCTGGAAAGCGAAGCCGCCACTGCACTGGCGATGCGCCTGGCCGCTGCCGTCGATCGCACCGAGCACGGGCAGGACGCCGACGGCTTCGAGGCCCTGATGCGCCGCGTTCTGACGCCCATCGCCAAGTTCTGGGTCTGCAAGCGCGGCAGCCACTTCGCGCAGGAAGCCATGGAATGCCTGGGTGGCAACGGCTACGTCGAAGAGGGCGGGCAGGGCACGATGGCGCGCATCTACCGCGAGATGCCGCTGAACTCGATCTGGGAAGGCGCCGGCAACATCATGGCGCTGGACCTGCTGCGCGCGCTGCGCACCGGCCCGGTGGCCGATGCGCTGATGCGCGAGGCCGAGCCTGCCGTCAGTGCCAGCCCCGCTGTCGCGCGCCTGGCCGGCCAGGTGCTGCACGGCCTGGACGGTGCCACCGACGAGGCCCAGGCACGCCGACTGGCGCGCGACGTGGCGCTGCTGGTGCAGGCTTCGCTGCTGCGCCGGACGGCCACCGACGAAGTCTTCGACGCCTTCTGCGCCTCGCGCATCGCCGGGGCGGCCGACGTCTTCGGCCTGCTGCCCGCCGGCCTGGCGCTCGATGCCATCATCGCGCGAGCGATGCCTGCCAACCACTGAACCCGATCGAAGAAGGATCCCGCATGAGCACCCCATTCCCCGGCGGCACCGCCGTCATCACCGGCGCGGCCTCGGGCTTCGGCCTGGAAGCCAGCCGCATCGCCGCCCGCCAGGGCATGAACGTCGTGATGGCCGACGTGCAGGCCGGTATGCTCGACAGCGCCGCCGCCGAGATCCGCGCACTGGGCGTGCAGGTGCTGCCCTTCAGGCTGGACGTGTCCAAGGCCACCGAAGTCGAAGCGCTGGGCGCTGCCACGCTGCAGCGCTTCGGTGCGCCGAGCTTCGTCTTCAACAACGCCGGCGTCGCCTCCGGTGGCCTGATCTGGGAGCACACGCTGAAGGACTGGGAGTGGTTGATCGGCGTGAACCTGATGGGCGTCGCGCACGGCGTGCGCGTCTTCACGCCGATGATGCTGGCCGCGGCACAGGCCGACCCGTCCTTCCGCGGCCACATCGTCAACACCGCCAGCATGGCCGGCCTGCTCAATGCGCCCAACATGGGCGTCTACAACGTCACCAAGCACGCCGTGGTGTCGCTCAGCGAGACGCTGCACCAGGACCTGTCGCTGGTCACCGAGCAGGTGCACGCCCACGTGCTGTGCCCGTACTTCGTGCCCACCGGCATCCACAAGAGCGAGCGCAACCGTCCGGCCGAGATGAAGGACGAGGCCGCGCGCCCCACGCGCAGCCAGCTCATCGCGCAGGCCATGAGCGACAAGGCCGTCGGCAGCGGCAAGCTCAGCGCCGCGCAGGTGGCGCAGTTCGTCTTCGATGCGATGGTGGCGAACCGCTTCTACGTCTTCAGCCACCCCAAGTCGCTGGCCGGCGTGCAGTTGCGCATGGAAGACGTGCTGCAGGGGCGCAACCCCACCGACCCCTTCAAGGAACGGCCCGAGATCGGCCAGCAGCTGCGCGCCGCGCTGCGCGACGCCTGAGAAAACCTCAGCAGGGCGTGTTCAGCGGCAGCGTGACGGCCTGCAGCGGTGCGCCCAGCGGGCCGTCGGTGAGCACGAAGACAGCGCGCCGAGGGTGTTGGGGCGCGCCGTCCGACACGGCCAGTTGCGCGCCGAACCCGCTCGTGCCGACCCAGCCGGGCAAGGCCTGGTACAGGCGCACCGTGTGATCGTGCCGCAGCGTCTCGCCGGCGTTCTCGCCGGCACGCACGGCGCTCTGGTGCGAGTCCTCCACCACCGCCCAGTAGCCTGCCAGGGGACGCGCTTCACGGGTGGCGGCCACCTGCACGGTGATCTGCTCGCCGCTGCGGCGCAGGCTCAGCTGCGGCGCCGGGCCACGGGCTTCCTGCTTCGGCAGCGACGGCCAGCCGCGCCAGTCCTGGCCGTCGACGATCACCTGAGGCGTGTAGACCTGGCGGCGGTTCGCCTTCTGCGCCAGCAGCGACTGGCGCTCCGTGCCCTCGCGCAGCGCGAAACGATCGGGCCAGCCCAGCCGGTCCCAGTAGCTGACGTGAAAGGCCAGTGGCAGCACGTCGCTGCGGCCCCTCAGCGTGCTGAGCCAGCGGTCGGCAGGCGGGCATGAGCTGCAGCCCTCGGAGGTATAGAGCTCGACGATGGCCGGCGGCGTGGCGGACGACGTCGCCGAGCAGTGCGGTGCGGCTGCCCAGGCGCCGACACTCGATGCGGCAAGCAGCAGCACGGCAACGCGCGGATGGGCGGATCGGAGCCAGTGGACGCTCATGGCAGGTCTCCTCGGGCGGGGGCGCACCCTGCTGCGTCGCACCGGGCCCCGGAATCTGACAGGCTTGCTGGCCGCCGCGACAATCGGCGTCTTCCGGACATCCCGAAACGACCATGCGCAAGCCCTCCAACGGCGGCCTCGTCTACTCCACCGAGGCCGGTCGCATGTGCCCCGCATGCCGGCAACCCGTGGCGGCCTGCACCTGCAGGACGGCCTTGCCGGCGCCGGCAGGCGACGGCATCGTGCGCGTCAGCCGCGAGACCAAGGGCCGCGGCGGCAAGGCCGTGACGCTGGTGCGCGGCCTGCCGCTGGCGGCCGACGACCTGGCCGCACTGGGCAAGCGCCTGCGCAATGCCTGCGGGGCCGGCGGCACGGCCAAGGACGGCCTGCTGGAAGTGCAGGGCGACCATGTCGAGCGCGTGATGGCGCTGTTGAAGGCCGAGGGCTGGACCGTCAAGCGCGCCGGCGGGTGAAGAGCCCGGGGCTGAACCGGGGCCGCTGCGATCGGGCCCGTACACTGGCCCGATGAGCGACTCACCTTCCCTTCACAGCGGCGACGCCGACACCGACGCCGACCACCTCGAACCCCTCCACGAAGCCCGCCTGTGGCGCGACAACGGCTGGACCGCGCGCGTGGTGAAGAACAACGACGACGAGGGCTGGGCCGTCGAGATGACGCTGCAGGGCCAGGCCGAGCCCGCGCTGACCGGCCCCTGGACGATGGGCCGCGACAAGAAGAACCCCAAGCCGCTGGACGTCAACGCCTTCCACACCCTGGTGAAGACCGCCAGCGAGGTGCTGCGCCGCCACGAGCAGCAGCTGCACGCCCAGCTGCACAAGTCGGTGGTCGTCGAGATGCCGGCCGGCCGCATCACCGTCACGCTGGATATCGTGCCCGATGACGACGACCCCCACGCGCTGCTGGCAGCGCGCAATGCCGACGGTGAACTGCTGGGCGAACGGCGCGTGGCCGCGGGCTTCAAGCTCAACAGCGCAAGCGCCCAGCGCTGGATCGAATCGGACTACGGCCGGCCGTCCTGAGGGCGACCAGGCCGCGTCACCGCTTCCTCGCCACCATGCCGATCAGCGCCGACCGGCCGCTGTGGCCGCTGCCCTCCGACACCTCGGCCTCGTAGTCGCGCAGCGCCAGGATGTCCATCGCCGGCTCGAAGGCGCTGCGCAGCAGCGCCGGCGTGTACAGGTGCTCCAGCTGCGGCGGCCCGCCGGTGCGGTAAACCAGCTGCTGCGGCGTGTAGCCCTGCAGCAGCAGCGTGCCGCCGGGTTTCAGGGCGTCGACGATGTTCGCGAACATCCTTTCGCGCAGCGCCGGGTCGGCGAACTGCACGAAGATCGCCGCCACGCCGTCCCAGGTGCCGGTCGTCCAGGCAAAGTCGTCGCAGCCGGCCAGCGCGTAGTTCACCGTCACGCCCTGCTGCTGCGCCAGTCGGCGGGCCTTGTCCACGCCCACCTCGGCGATGTCGAAGGCATCGACCACCAGCCCCTGCGTGGCCAGCCAGACGCTGTTGCGGCCTTCGCCGTCGGCCACGCACAGCACGCGCTGGCCGGGCTGCCAGACGCCGGCGTGTTCGACCAGCCAGGTGTTCGGCGCGGTGCCGAAGAGGTAGCCGTCCTGGCTGTAACGGCGGTTCCAGGTGCCAGCGGGGTCGTCGAAGGGGGTCATGGTCGTGAAGCGTGTGGGTGAAGGCCGGGAGCCTGCCCGAGCTCGCGCGCGGTGAGCCACAGCCGCAGGTCGAATTCGAGCTGGTGGTAGTCGGGCTCCATGCGGGTGCACAGGGCGTAGAAGGCCTTGTCGTGCTCGCGCTCCTTCAGGTGCGCCAGCTCGTGCACGACGATCATGCGCAGGAAGGGCTCGGGCGCGTCCTTGAACAGGCTGGCCACGCGCATCTCGCGCTTGGCCTTCAGCCGCGTGCCCTGCACGCGCGACACGGTGGTGTGCGTGCCCAGGGCCTGCCGCAGCACATGCAGCTGCGGGTCGTACACCACCTTCACCAGCGGCTCGGCGCGCTGCAGGTGCTGCTGCTTCAGCGTCTGTGCGTAGTCGTAGAGCGCGCGGTCGGTGCGCACGCCGTGCGCCTGCGGGTAGCGCCGGGCCACCGAGTCGGCCAGACGGCCCTGGGCGATCAGCCCGCGCACCTGCTCCAGCAGCGCCGGCGGGTAGCCGCCGAGGTACTTCAGCTCGTCCACCGCGGCCCCCTCTCGCTGCGACGCTCAGGCCACGCCCTGCATGCGCAGCTGCCGCGCCGATTCCTCGTCGCGCGCGTCGTCGATCTCGCGCATCAGGCCGGCCAGGTCCACCGCGCCGCCCTGCGGCTGCCAGTGACCGGTCAGCGGCGTGTCGGGCTGCAGCATGCCGCGCTGGTAGAGGTCCCACATCTCGGCGCCGTACTGCGTGCCGCGCAGCTCGGGCGCGAAGCGGCCGAAGAAATGGCGCAGGTTGGCCACGTCGCGCAGCAGCATGCGCGGCGCGTGGTTGTTGCCGGCGGCGTCCACCGCCTGCGGCAGATCGATGATCACGGGGCCGTCGGCGGCCAGCAGGATGTTGAACTCCGACAGGTCGCCGTGCACCGTGCCCGCGCACAGCATGCGCACCACCTCGCGCAGCAGCGATGCATGGTGCTGCAGCGCTTCTTCGCGCGTGAAGGGGCAGTCGTTCAGGCGCGGCGCCGCTTCGCCGTCGGCGTTGGTCACCAGCTCCATCAGCAACACGCCGTCGTGGAAGTTGAAGGGCCGCGGCACACGCACGCCGGCGGCGGCCAGCTTGTACAGCGCATCGACCTCGGCGCTCTGCCAGGCCGCTTCCTGGGCCTGCTTGCCGTAGCGCGTGCCCTTGGCCATGGCGCGCGCCTGGCGCGAGTTCTTCACCTTGCGGTTCTCGGTGTAGTCCACCGCCTGGCGGAAGCTGCGGTGCGTGGCCTCCTTGTAGATCTTCGCGCAGCGCGTCTCGTCGCCGACGCGCACCACGAAGACCATGGCTTCCTTGCCGCTCATGAGCTGGCGGACGACGGTGTCGATCAGGCCTTCGTCGATCAGCGACTGAAGGCGGGGAGGGGCTTTCATCGACCCATTGTCCCCCCGGCGCGGGATGACCCTGCGGCGCGGCGTGCCGGGCCCTTGGGGAAGTAGTCCTTGATGGCGCGCGTGAAGCGCTGCCGGCTGTGCTGGCGCCGCTCCAGCAGGCCCACGTGGCGCTGCACCGTCACGCCCGGCAGGTCCACGATGCGCAGCGCGCGGTCGCGCGACCACATCACGTTGGCCAGTTGCGGCACGATGGAGATGCCGAAGCCCTGGCGCACCAGCGCGATGATGGCCTCCACCGAGTTCAGCTCCATCGCGTCCTGCACCGACGCGCTGCAGGCGGCGAGCACCTCGTCGACGAGCTGGCCGGTCCAGAGCTGGCGGTCGAAGCGGATGAAGGGGCACTGCGTCAGGATGTCCGACGGCCGCACGGGCATCTCGAAGTGCGGCCGGCGCGGCACGATCATCACCATCGGCTCGCTGTACAGCGGGGTCCACAGCAGGCTGGACGGCAGCCGGCCCGGCGGCTGCGTGACCACCGCCGCGTCGAGCTCGCCGCGTTCGACGCGCAGCGCGAAGTCGGCCGACTGGCCGGCCAGCAGCGTGACGTCCAGGCCCGGGTGGCGCTTCTTCAAGGCCCACAGGCAGTCGGCGAAGGCGCCCATCAGCGCCGAGACCAGCGCGCCCATCACCACCGTGCCGCCCAGCTGGGCGTTGCCCGGGCGTGCTGCCAGCGCCTCGTAGCGCGACACCACGTCCGTCACCGGCGCCACCAGGCCGCGGCCGGCGGTGTTCAGCACGATGGAGCGGCCGCTGCGGTCGAACAGCGCCTGGTGCAGTTCTTCTTCCAGGGCCCGCACCTGCTGGCCCACGGCGGCGGCGGTCAGGCCGATCTCCTTGCCGGCAGCGGTGAAGCTGCCGTGGCGCGCCACGGCCAGGAAAGTGCGCAGGCTGCGGATGGACGACATCGCTCCACTTTACTAAAGAAACAGTTCATCTCGATGGAAGAAATAATCGCTTTGTCTTTGGCTCGAGGCTGGCCATACTCCGCCCCTGGTCCATCAGCAGGGCAGTCACAGCGCATGAGCGAAGTTCTCAAGGTGAAGGTCTGGCGCGGCAAGTCGCAGGGCGGCTTCAGTGCCTACGACGTGCCCCGCCAGGGCAGCCAGACGGTGCTCGACGTCGTCACCCACATCCAGCGCCACCTGGAACCCACGCTCAGCTACCGCTTCGCGTGCCGCGTGGGCATGTGCGGGTCGTGCGCGATGACGGTCAACGGCAAGGCGCGCTGGACCTGCCGCACGCACGTGGCCAAGGTGGTCGAAGGAGCCGGTGAGCTCGAGATCGCGCCGCTGGCCAACCTGCCGGTGATCAAGGACCTGGCCACCGACATGACCGAGTTCTTCGACAAGTGGGCGCGCGCCAAGGGCCAGTTCAAGGGCACGAAGACGCGCCACGACGATTTCGCCCGCATCTCGCCGGCCTCGCCCGAGCGCCAGGCGGCCAACGCCGGCATCGAATGCATCGGCTGCGGCGTCTGCCAAGCGTCGTGCGATGTGGTGAGCTGGCGGCCCGACTACCTGGGCCCGGCGGCGCTCAACCGCGCCTGGACCCTGGTCAACGACGTGCGCGACGTGAACCAGACCGAGCGTCTGCGCGCCGTCGCCGGCGACGCCGGCTGCCACGCCTGCCACACGCAGGGCTCGTGCACCGAACGCTGCCCGAAGCAGCTGGCGCCCACGCTGGCCATCGCGGGGCTCAAGCGCAAGGTGGCCAGGGCGGCCGTGCGGGGCGAGCTGTGAGCGCACCGGCCATGGACGACGCCCTCAGCCAGGCCATCGCCCAGGCGCGCCGCTGGTACTGGCAGCGCATCAGCGCCATGGTGCTGGCCGTGTGCGTGCTGGTGCACCTGGGGGGCATGGTCTACGCCGTGCGCGGCGGTCTCAGCGCGGCCGAGATCCTGGGTCGCACGCAGGGCAACTGGGCCTTCGGCGCCTTCTATGCGGTGTTCGTGATCGCCTGCGCGGTGCACGTCCCGGTGGGCGTGGCCAACATCGCCCGCGAATGGTGGGGCCTGGGCGAGCGGTCCGCACGCGTGCTGTCGATCGGGCTGGCCCTGCTGCTGCTGCTGGCCGGGCTGCGTGCCGTCTATGCAGTGGTCGTGCCGGGAGGGGCGGCGTGAAGCGCGGCAACGACCAGCGGGCGCGGTCGCATCCTGCCTACTGGGCCTTCCTGATGCACCGCCTGTCGGGCCTGGCCCTGGCGCTGTTCCTGCCGCTGCACTTCTGGGCGCTCGGCCAGGCCCTGCATGGCGCGGCCGCGCTCGACGGGTTCCTGCGCCTGGCCGACCATCCCCTGTTCAAGGCCGCCGAATGGGGCCTGGTGGTGCTGCTGGCCTTGCACATGATGGGCGGCGTACGGCTGTTGCTGATCGAGTTCGGCAGCGCCTCCGGCTTGCGCAAGAATTGGATTGCCGCAGCGGTGGGCTTTGCCGCCGCTGCCGGCATGGCCTTTGCACTGTCGCTGTTCGCCTGAGCCCCCGGGCCCGCGCGCAGCGTTTCGCTGAATCAATGACCTGGAGACTCCCGACCATGAACCCGACCCGCCGCTTCACCCTTCGCCATCTCGCCGCCGCCACCGCTGCGCTGCTGATCGGACCGGCCGCGATGCCGGCCTTCGCACAGGCCTGGCCGGCCAAGCCCGTGCGCATCGTGGTGCCCTTCGCGCCGGGTGGTTCGACCGACGTGGTGGCCCGCATGGTGGCGCAGAAGCTCTCGGGCGTGTGGGGCCAGACGGTGGTGGTCGAGAACCGCGCCGGCGCCGGCGGCAACGTGGGCGCCGACGTGGTGGCCAAGGCCGCCAACGACGGCTACACGCTGCTGCTGGCTTCGGGCAGCATCGCCATCAACCCGCACCTGTACAAGAACATGGCCTTCGACACCAAGAAGGACCTGGTGCCGATCACCAACGTGGCCAACGGTCCGATGCTGGTGGTGGTGCCCGACGGCTCGCCGATCAAGAGCCTGAAGGACCTCATCGCTGCCGCCAAGGCCAAGCCGGGCGGCCTGAACTTCGGTTCGGCCGGCGTCGGCAGCCAGGTGCACCTGGCTGCCGAGAACCTCGCCGACGCCGCCGGCATCGAAATCAGCCACGTGCCTTACAAGGGCGAGGCCCCGGCCCTCTCCGACCTCATCGGCAGGCAGACCGAGTTCATGGTCGGCAACTTCACCGCCGCCTCGGCGCTGCTGGGCAACGGCCGCCTGCGTGCCCTGGCCGTCACCGGCAACAAGCGCCAGCCGCAGCTGCCCGACGTGCCGACGGTCAGCGAGTCCGGCCTGCCCGGTTTCGAGAGCTACGGCTGGTTCGGCCTGTTCGCGCCCGCCGGCACGCCGGCCGACGTGATCGCCAAGGTGCACCGCGACACCGCCAAGGTGCTGGGCGAGACCGAGACCAAGGCTCGTTTGTTCGTGCAGGGCATGAGCCCGGTGGCCAACACGCCGGCCGAGTTCAACCGGCAGATGGACGCCGAGCTGGTGCGCTGGGGCCAGGTCGTCAAGAACCGCAAGCTCTCGCAACAGTGAGCCCTTTCGCAGCGACTGCATCGAAGGATCCGGCATGAACGTCGACCTGCAGGCGGTGGAAGAAGCCGCCAAGGCGCTCTACATCCGCGCCCTGAAGGACCTCCCGCCCGACATCAAGCGCGGCTTCGGCCGCCTGCAGGCCGGCGAGACGGCGCCCACGGCGCGCCAGGTGCTGGCCACCATGGTGACCAACATCGAGGTCGCCGAGCGCACCGACAACCTGCTGTGCCAGGACACCGGCGTGCCCATCTACAACGTGTGGATCGGGCGCGGCGTGGCGGTGGACGGCTATGCGCTGAAGCAGGCGCTGCGCCGCGGCTGCGAGCGCGCCACGCGCGAGTACCCGCTGCGCAGCTCGGTGGTGCATCCGCTGACGCGAAAGAACGAGCACAGCTCCTGCGGCATCGAGGTGCCGGTGATCCACGTCGACTTCATCGACGCACCCGATCGGCTGGAGATCGAGATGGTGCCCAAGGGCAGCGGCTCGGAGAACAACTCCTTCCTGAAGATGGCCATCCCTGCCGAAGGCATCGACGCCATCAAGACCTTCGTGATCGACTGCGTGCTGTCGGCCGGCGGCAAGACCTGCCCGCCGACCATCGTCGGCGTGGGCCTGGGCGGCACGTCCGACCTGGCCGTGGCGCTGGCCAAGCGCGCGGCCACGCGCGAACTGGGCACGCATTGCGCCGACCCCGACGGCGCGGCGCTCGAAGCGCAGCTCTCGGCGGCGGTGAACCAGCTCGGCGTGGGCCCGCAGGGCCTGGGCGGCGATTCGACGGCGTTCGCCGTGCACATCGAGCTGGCGGCCACGCACATCACGATGAACCCCATCGCCGTGAACATGCAGTGCCATTCGGCGCGCCGCGCGCGCGCCACCTTCACGCCCGAGGGCGTGAGCTACGGCTTCTAGCCAGCGCAGGAACCCCGTCATGGCCCACCACGATTTCCAGATGCCGGTGACCGAGGCGCAGGTGCGTGCGCTGCGCGTCAACGACACCGTCACCCTGCAGCGCACGCTCTACGGCATCCGTGACGCCACGCAGATCCACATGTTCGACCGCGGCCGCAAGGCGCGCTTCGACCTGAACGGACACGCCGTGATCCACACCGCGCCCAACGTGAAGAAGGTGGCGCCCAGCGAGCAGTTCCCGGCCGGCTACGAGCCGGTGTGCATCGGCACCACCACCTCCGACCGCATGGAGCGCTTCACGCAGCCGCTGATGCAGCAGTACGGCGTGCGGCTGATCGTCGGCAAGGGCGGGCTGCGCGAAGGCTCGTCGCAGGCCTTCGCGGCGATGGGCGGTGCCTATCTGGCCATCGTCGGCGGCACGGCGGCGCTCGAGACCACCTGGGTCGAGCAGATCGAGGACGTGGACATGGACGACCTCAACCCCGAGTCGCTGTGGAAGTTCCGCATCAAGGACTTCGGCCCCCTGCTGGTGGCGATGGACAGCGTCGGCGGCAGCCTCTACAGCGTGGTGCAGAAGGACGCGATGTCGCGCCGCGCGCAGGTGCTGGCCGGGCTGGGAGTGGGGCGATGAGCATCGACATCCGCAGAGTCCAGACCGACATCCTGATCCTCGGCTCGGGCGGGGCCGGTCTTTTCGCCGCGCTGCACGCGCACCAGGCCGCGCCGCAGCTGGACATCACCGTCGCGGTGAAGGGCCTGCTGGGCAAGTGCGGCTGCACGCGCATGGTGCAGGGCGGCTACAACGTGGCGCTGGCGCCGGGCGATTCCGTCGAGCGCCACTTCATGGACACCATCGACGGCAGCAAGTGGCTGGCCGACCAGGACCTGGCCTGGACGCTGGTCAGCACCGCCATCGAGCGCGTGCACGAACTCGAGAACGAGCTCGGCTGCTTCTTCGACCGCAACCCCGACGGCAGCGTGCACCAGAAGGCCTTCGCCGGCCAGACCTTCGACCGCACGGTGCACAAGGGCGACCTCACCGGCATCGAGATCATCAACCGGCTGTCGGAGCAGGTCTGGGCGCGCGGCATCTCGCGCCTGGAAGAGCACCGCGCCGTCGATCTCATCAAGACCGCCGACGGCCACGCGCTGGCCGGCGTGCTGATGATCGACATGCGCACCGGCGGCTTCGTCTTCGTGCAGGCCAAGGCCGTGCTGCTGGCCACCGGCGGCGGCCCGACCATGTACAAGTACCACACGCCCTCGGGCGACAAGAGCTGCGACGGCCTGGCGATGGCGCTGCGTGCCGGCCTGGCGGTGCGCGACATGGAGATGGTGCAGTTCCACCCCACCGGGCTGCTGGCCGGCAACCACACGCGCATGACCGGCACGGTGCTCGAAGAGGGCCTGCGCGGCGCCGGCGGCTACCTGCTCAACGGCGACAAGCAGCGCTTCATGTCGTCGTACGACCCGCGCGCCGAACGCGCCACGCGCGACATCGTCTCGCGGTCCATCTTCGCCGAGATGCGCGAAGGCCGCACCTCGCCCAACGGCGGTGTCTACATCCAGATGTCGCACCTGGGCCCGGACAAGGTGCGCGAGCAGTTCAAGGGCATGGTCGAGCGCTGCGGCGACTGCGGCTTCGACCTCGCCGGCGGCCTGGTCGAAGTGGTGCCCACGGCGCACTACCTGATGGGTGGCGTGGTCTTCCGCGCCGACTGCAGCACGGCGCTGCCGGGCCTGTTCGCTGCCGGCGAGGACACCGGCGGCGTGCATGGTGCCAACCGGCTGGGCGGCAACGGCGTGGCCAACAGCACCGTGTTCGGCGGCATCGCGGGCGACACCATGGCCGCCTGGGTGCAGAAGCACGGCGCGCTGCGCTCGCCCGACGAAGCCGCCCTGGCGGCCGCTGCGGCCACGCACCTGCTGCCCTTCGCGCAGGCGCCCGGCTCGGTCGACACCCTGCGCGAATCGCTGTTCGAATGCATGTGGGAAGACGTCGGCATCCTGCGCACCGCAGAGGGCCTGCAGCGTGCCCTGGTGACGCTCGATGCGCTCGACGTGCAGCTCGCCCGCACCGGCGTGGCCGACGACGACCGCGCCTTCAACCTGAGCTGGCACGACTGGCTGAACCTGAAGAACCTGATCGCCATCAGCCGTGTCATCGCCACCTCGGCGCTGGCGCGCGAGGACTCTCGCGGCGCGCACTTCCGTGAAGACCACCCCGAGACCGGCAGCCTGCCCGATTCCACCTTCGTCGTCGTCAGGCAGCAGGGCGCCGAACTTCAGACCAGCCGCGAGCCGGTGCGCTTCACGCGCGTGAAGCCGGGGCAGACGATCCTGAGCGAAGAGGCCGCTGCGGCGGAGTGATCCGCCCGCACCGCGCTGCGCCGCCGTCCCTCACGTCCAGGCTCTGCCGCAGCGCCGCCGCCCCAAGGCGCTGCAGGCCGAGCCCCTTCCAACCCTACCGCGATCACCCCGACCCAAGATGCCTCCGCCTTCAGCCACTCCGTCATCACCCCCCCCAGGACGCCGCGGCGCCGATGCCCTGGTCGCCGCGCTGCGCCGCGCCGGCACGACCCAGGTCTTCACGCTCTCGGGCAACCACATCATGCCGGTGTTCGATGCCGCCATCGGCTCGGGCCTGTCGCTGATCCACACGCGCCACGAAGCGGCCACCGTGCACATGGCCGATGCCTACGCGCGCATCACCGGACAGGTCGGCATCGCGCTCGTCACCGGCGGACCGGGGCATGCGAATGCGGTCTCGGCGCTGTACACCGCGGCCATGGCCGAAGCGCCCGTGGTGCTGCTGTCGGGCCACGCGCCGCAGGACCAGCTGGGCCGCGGCGCCTTCCAGGAGATGCGCCAGGCCGAGATGGCCGCGCCGGTCTGCAAGGCGTCCTGGACCTGCGAGAGCGCCGACACCCTGGCCACCGACGTGGCGCGTGCCATCCGCATCGCGCGCTCGGGCCGGCCCGGGCCGGTGCACCTGAGCCTGCCCACCGACGCGCTCGACAAGGCCTTCACGGTCGCCGTGCCCGACGCTGCCGCCTTCGAGGCCGAGGCGATGCCGCTGGACGCCGCCGTGGCGGCCCAGGTGATGCAGCGCCTGGCCAGCGCGCAGCGCCCGCTGATCCTGGCCGGCCCGGCCAGCATGACGCGGCCGGGCCGTGCCGCGCTGGCCGCGCTGGAAGCCGCCAGCGGCATCCCGGTGGTGGGCATGGAAAGCCCGCGCGGCGTGGCCGATGCCAGCCTGGGCGCCTTCGCCCAGGTGCTGGCGCAGGCCGATGCCGTGCTGCTGCTGGGCAAGCGCGTCGACTTCACGCTGAAGTTCGGCCAGGCGCCTTTCCCGGCCAACGCCGTGGTGATGCAGATCGACGCCGAGCCGGCCGAGATCGAACGTGCGCGGAAGGCGCTCGGTGCCCGGCTGCAGCTCACGGCGATGGCCGACGCCCCCGAGGCCTTGAAGGCCCTGGCCGCGGCTGCCCGCCCGCATGCCAACGCCGCCTGGCGCGCCGACGTGCGCAGCGCCGTCGCCTACCGCCCTGCGGCCTGGGACAGCGCCCGTTCCGAACTGCCCGGCCGCCTGCACCCGGTGCAGATGCTGCGCCCGCTGCAGGCCCTGCTGGACAGCCACCCCGACGCCGTGCTGGTGTGCGATGGCGGCGAGATCGGCCAGTGGGCCATGGCCTGCCTGAGCGCGCCGCATCGCGTCAACAACGGTGTGGCCGGCTCCATCGGATCGGGCCTGCCGTACGCGCTGGCCGCCCGCGTGGCACAGCCCGAAGCGCCCGTGGTGGCGGTGATGGGCGACGGCACCGTGGGTTTCCACATCGCCGAATTCGACACCGCCGTGCGCTGCGGCCTGGGCTTCGTGGCCGTGATCGGCAACGACGCGCGCTGGAACGCCGAGTACCAGATCCAGCTGCGCGACTACGGCGCTGACCGCCTGCTGGGCTGCGAGCTGAACGCCACGCGCTACGACGCCGTGGCCGTGGCCTTCGGCGCCTGGGGGGCCGTCGTCACCGACCCCGCCGACATGGCCGCCACCGCGCAGGCGGCGCGGGCCAGCGGCCAGCCGGCCTGCGTCAACGTGATGATCGAGGGTGTACCGGCGCCGATGATCAAACGCTGACGGCGCCCCTGTGCTCGACCTGCCCTGGCCCACGCTGCTGGCCGCCGCCGCAGCGGTGGTGCTGGCCTATACGGTCTACGGCCTCACCGGCTTCGGTGCGTCCATCGTGGCCATCCCGCTGCTGGCGCAGTTCCTGCCGCTGCGCTTCGCGGTGCCCATGATGCTGCTGTTCGACCTGGTGGCCGGGCTGCTGCTGGGGCTGAAGAACCGGCGCAACGTCGACAAGCGCGAGCTGTTGCGACTGGTGCCCTTCCTGCTGGTGGGCATGGTGGCCGGCGTCTACCTGCTGGCGCGCGCGCCCGAGCGCTTTCTGCTGGCCGTGCTGGGCGCCTTCGCCTTGCTCTATGCCAGCTGGAACCTGCTGAAGAAGCAGACCACCGCACCGGTCGCCCCGGGCTGGGCCGTGCCGGCCGGCCTGTTCGGCGGCGTCTTCACGGCGATGTACGGCACGGGCGGCCCCATCTACGCCAGCTACCTGGCCCGCCGCGTCACCGACAAGGACGTGCTGCGAGCCTCGGTGGCCGCGCTCATCTTCGGCGCCGGCTGGCTGCGCCTGGCGATGTTCACCGCCAGCGGCTTCTACACCCAGCAGGGCCTGCTGGTGTTGGCCGCCACGCTGCTGCCCGCTGCCGTGGTGGGCTACCTCATCGGCAGCCGGCTGCATGCCCGGCTGTCGGGGCCGCAGGCCTTCAAGGCCGTGTGGCTGCTGGTGTCGGCGGCGGGGGTGGGGTTGCTGTGGCGGGTGGCGACGATGGGGTGAGGGCGGCAAGCTTTGGGGGCTGAGGTAGACTGCACAGAATTCTGTCAACTACCCCCTCAGGAGCCAGCCATGGGCTTTTCAGCCAGCGATGTGGTGCCCTTCACCCAGGCGCGCGCCAACCTGTCCGAGCTGGCCGATCAGGCCAAGGCCGGCGCCGAGAAGATCATCACCAAGAACGGTGAAAGCTACGTCGCCCTGATCGACGCCGACCGGCTGGACTACTACCACCGGCTGGAGCGGGAGCGCATCCACCTGCTGTTGATCGACGATGCCAAGCGCGGCCTGGCCGACATCGCAGCCGGCCGCACCTTCGAGGCGGATGGGGCCATCGGCCAGCTGCAGCAGCGCCGCAAGGCTGCGGCCAAGGCGTCCAGCCCTGCGAACCCTGACAAGCTTGCAACCAAGAAGCGTGGCTGACCCGCTGTACCGGGTCGAGCTGACCGCGAGTTTCCTGCAAAGCCTGGACGCCATCGAGGCGTTCTTGGCGGAAGCGGACGCCGGGTTTGCCTTCGATGACTTGCTGGCCGAACTGCGCGCCACTGTCATCCCCAACCTGCGGCGCTTCCCGCGCATCGGTCGGCGCTATCTGGCCAACCCGCCGCAGTCGGCCGAGGCGCTGGCGCAATTGGCTTCGCTGCCAGCCGGCGCGCCGGATGCGCTGCGTGAGTATCTGCATGGCGACTACCTGATGCTCTACACGGTGGTGGATGCGCCCGCTGATGCCAAGCCATCCGTGTACTTGCTGTCCATCCGGCATCACCGCCAACTCTCGTTCGACTTCGCTCGCCTTTGGCCAGCAACGAAACAATGAACCTCGTCAAACAGAAACAACGTGTGGCCGACCGTCGCGAGGTCTTCATGCCCGCATGGATGGCTGAAGCCATGCTGGACCTTGAGAAGGACGAAACAGAGCGCATTGATGCGCGGTTTCTGGAGCCCGCCTGCGGCAGTGGCGCCCCGCCCGTTGACCCGCGGCGATTCCTTCGCCCCTACCGCTTCGCCCGCGACCGCGTCCTCACCTGCGCCAGCGGCCGCTTGCCCTTCAGCTGCCGCTCGATGCCGTCGTTGAGCGTGCTGCGCAGCGCGATGACCTCGTCGACGTGGCCGTAGGCGCCGGGGAAGCGCAGGTCTAGCCACAGCCACAGCGTGCAGGCGCGCAGCGCCTGTTCCATGCGCTCCAGGCGGCTGTGGCCGTCCACCTCCTGAAGGAACCAGGGTGAGCCAGCGCAGCCGGTGTGGGCGTGGCTGGCGCTCCAGTCCAGGAACTGCTGCACCTGGCCTTCGGTGCGGGTGTCGACCGGTGCCTGCGCGTAGACGAAGCGCTCGCGCAGCGTCAGCTTGCCGGCCTGCTGGTCGAGCTGTGCGGCCAGCTCCAGCATCTGGTCGAGCTCGGCCACCGCGAAGTGCGCGTCGTCCAGCTTCAGCTGTTCGACGAACACGCCCAGCACCTCGCGCAGCTTGGTCTTGCCCAGCCGCGACGAGATGGTGTCGACGTGCCAGCCGTTGGGTGCCACCGGTGCCTTGAAGTCGCGCGGCGCGCGCGGCGTCTTCGGCAGCAGTTCCTTCAGCACGCGCAGTGCCGAAGGTTCGGCCTCGTTCAGCACGCCCACGAACCCTTCTTCGTGGATGCCGTAGCGGCCGGCGCGGCCGGCGATCTGGTGCACTTCCGATTCGTTCAGCGTGCGGTCGGCCTGGCCGTCGAACTTGGTCATGGTGCTGAACAGCACACGACGGATGGGCAGGTTCAGGCCCATGCCGATGGCGTCGGTGGCCACCAGGATGTGCGAGGCGCCGGTGGCGAAACGCTCGGCCTCGCGACGCCGCACCTCGGGGGGCAGGGCGCCGTAGATCACCGACACCGGGTGCCCGCTGGCGGCGATCTGGTCGCGCAGCATCAGCACGTCACGCCGGCTGAAGGCCACCACGGCGTCGCCCAGCTTCAGCGCGCTGATGGGCACCGGCTGGCTCAGCAGCTGCACGTGCTGCTTGCGCTCGAACACCTGCACCGTGCAGCGCTCGCCGCACAGGCCCAGCAGGTTCTCGATGGCCGGCACGGCATAGGCCGAGCAGATGATGATGACCTCGTTGGCCGGCACCGCGACGATGGCCTGCGTCCAGGCCCAGCCGCGAGACGGGTCGAAGATCATCTGCGCTTCGTCGATCACCGCCACGTCGATGGGCTTGCCGGTGCCCACCATCTCGATGGTGCTGCTGACCACGCGCGCCTCGGGTGCGGGCACGTTCTCTTCGCCGGTCAGCAGCGAGGTGGGCACGCCACGCGCCACCAGGCGGTCGCGGCCTTCCAGCGCCAGCAGGCGCAGCGGCGCCAGGTAGGCGCCGTCCATCGCTTGCGCCAGGCGTTCGAAGGCGGCGTGTGTCTTGCCGCTGTTGGGCGGGCCCACGTACAGCGTGATCCTGCGCTGCAGCCGGCGCGCCTTCTCGAAGGTGTCGGGGTAGCCCTGGAAGGCCAGCTCGGTGTTCAGGCTGTCCAGCGTGTCCAGCTCGGTGACGGCGTGCTCCCAGCGCTCCTGGGCGCGGTTGCAGGCGGCGATCACGGTGGCCACGTCCGCCTGCGGCAGCGCGCACTCGGACTGCAGGCGCGGCAGCAGGCTGTCCAGGTGGTGCGGCTTGTAGGCACGGCTGCGCGCGATCAGCGTTTCCAGGTGCGCCTTCAGCTCGGCGGCGTGCGGGTAGGCGGTGGGTTTGCCCAGCGCGGCCTGCAGCGCCGGCAGCTCGCCGCTGCGGTAGTAGGCCCAGACGGCCTCGGCGTCCACCGGCACGTGGAACAACACCGGCACACGCCAGGGCGCGTCGGCCGTGGCGCCGGGCACGGGCAGGCCATGGCTCACCAGGCGCGTCCAGCGGCCGGCATGGCGCGACACGCCGTGCGCCTCCAGCGTGCTGCCGCGTTCGATCATCAGCGGCCGGGCGTTCGGGCCGGTGCCCACGGCATCCAGGTGCGCCAGTGCGCTGTCCATCAACGCCGGTTCGATCCAGCGGCTGGGCCGCGCGCCGGCCACCGGCTTCTGCAGCAGCACCAGGCCCAGTCCGTCGAGATGGGTTTCCAGCTTGGGGCTGCTCTCGGCGATGTAGTCGCCGGGCTTCACGACCTGCGGCAGCACGTAGGCCGCCTGGCGGATGCGATTGAGCTGCTCGCGCCCGATGTGGGCCGGCACGCGCGCCACGTGCCGCGGGTTGGGAAGGTTGAGCGAAGGTGCGGCGGCGGCGGCCGGGGGGGCGGGCGGGGCGGCCGGAGAGGTCACGGACGTGGCTGTCGGAAAGGCGGTGTCTTGCGGCAAGGTGGGCAGGCGCGGGGCCGGTGGGCTGTAGGCGTCTGCGCGCGAGGCGAACTCGCGGGGGGAAGAATGGGGCTTGCGCGGACGCGCAGAGCCACGACGTCCAACCCTCGAGGGTAACACTCCTGCCGAAAGCTGGCCGCTGCCGCGCCGAAGGCGCCGCGGGTGCGGTCGTCAGCCCGCCAGCCGCACCGCCAGTCGTCTCAGCAGCGGCTGCCGCTTCCAGTGCGCGCAGGCACGGTCGGCGAAGTCGCGGCCACGCGGCGTCAGGCGGTAGTGTCGCGCCGTGGTGTCGCGTGGGTTGACGGGGATCTGGTCGATGAGGCCGTAGCGCGACAGCGGCTCGAAGGAGTGGTAGACCACGCTGCCGTCGATCAGGCATCCGCCGGTGCCGTCGCTGCCGTGCACCAGTGTCAGCCCGCGGCGCATCAGGCGCAACACGTCCACGAATTCGGCGCGGTCGGGAATGATGAGGTCTGCAGGCATGGGCAGTCTTCGTCGAAGCCTTCGGTGCGTTCAATGTCGCTGCCGACGGCGCCCTGCGGTGCCTGGATCTCCGGCGCCTTCCCTGGGCAATTCGCATGCCGCCGTGTCAAATGCCGCGAAACGGCACGGGTCCCGATAATCGGGCATGACTTCCGCCCCCCACGCCGCACCGGCCGCTCCTGTTCCAGCCGCCGCCGCGACGGCCGCCGCCACCGGCTTCGCCAGCCTGCCCTTGCCCCCCGCCACGCTGGAGAACCTGCAGCGCCTGGGCTACACGTCCATGACGCCGATCCAGGCCGCCAGCCTGCCGCTGGCCCTGGCCGGGCACGACCTCATCGCCCAGGCCAAGACCGGCAGCGGCAAGACGGCGGCCTTCGCGCTGCCGCTGCTGGCCAACCTGAACCCGCGGCGCTTCGCGGTGCAGGCCCTGGTGCTGTGCCCCACGCGCGAGCTGGCCGACCAGGTGACGCAGGAGGTGCGCCGCCTGGCGCGCGCCGAAGACAACCTGAAGGTGCTCACGCTGTGCGGCGGCGCCACCATGCGCCCGCAGCTGGCCAGCCTGGAACACGGCGCGCACGTGGTCATCGGCACGCCCGGCCGCATCATGGACCACCTGGAGCGCGGCAGCCTGAAGCTCGACGCGCTGAACACGCTGGTGCTCGACGAAGCCGATCGCATGCTGGACATGGGCTTCTTCGAAGACATCAGGACCGTGGCCACGCAGTGCCCGAAGCAGCGGCAGACGCTGTTGTTCTCGGCCACCTACCCGGAAGGCATCGCCAAGCTGGCCGCGGCCTTCATGCGCCAGCCGCAGGAAGTGAAGCTGGCCGCCACGCACACCAGCAGCAAGATCCGCCAGCTGTTCTTCGAAGTGAAGGAAGAGCAGCGGCTGCACGCCGTCTCGCTGTTGCTGGAGCACTACCGTCCGGTGAGCACGCTGGCCTTCTGCAACACCAAGCAGCAATGCCGCGACCTGGTGGAAGTGCTGCGGGCGCAGGGCTACGCTGCGCTGGAGCTGCATGGCGACCTGGACCAGCGCGACCGCGACCAGGTGCTGGTGCGTTTTGCCAACCGCAGCTGCAGCGTGCTGGTGGCCACCGACATCGCCGCACGCGGCCTGGACATCACGCAGCTGGAGGCCGTGATCAACGTCGACATCACGCCCGATGCCGACACCCACACGCACCGCATCGGCCGAACCGGGCGCGTCGATGAAGAAGGCTGGGCCTTCAGCCTGGCGAGCATGGAAGAAATGGGGCGCGTAGGCCAGATCGAACAGGCGCTGGGATTCACTTCGCAGTGGAGGCCGCTGGACGAGCTGAAGCCCACGGCCGGCGAACCCTTGCGCCCGCCGATGGCCACGGTGCAGATCCTGGGCGGCCGCAAGGAGAAGATCCGTCCCGGCGACGTGCTGGGCGCGCTGACCAAGGACATGGGCTTCCCCGGCACGCAGATCGGCAAGATCAACGTCAACGAGTTCTCCACCTACGTGGCGGTGCAGCGCGACATCGCGCCTCGCGTGGTGCAGAAGCTGGGCTCCGGCAAGGTGAAAGGCCGCAGCGTGAAGGTGCGTCTGCTGGAGGCCTGACGCGGTCCGGGCGGCAGCGCACAGCGCGCCGAGCGGTGCTGGCTTAGCATCGAGCGCATCGCGGCGCCGTCCATGGCCCGCAGGCCTTGGCCCGCACCGTGCGTGACGCGCCGGCCCCCGAAAGGATCCCTGCATGTCTGTGCGCCAGCGCACCCTGAAGCCCGTCGATGTCCGACTGTTCGCCGCCGCCCTCCTGATGCTGTCCGTGGCCGGCTGCAGCCAGGAAGCAGCCGCCCCCGCTGCCGCGCCACCCGGGCCGCCGCCCGCCGAAGTGGGTGTCGTCGTGGTGGCGCCCGGCAACGTCGGCCTGGTGACCGAACTGCCCGGGCGCACCGAAGCCTCTCGCGTGGCACAGGTGCGGGCGCGCGCGGCCGGGATCCTGCAGCAGCGTGTGTTCCGCGAAGGCAGCGACGTGAAGGCGGGGCAGCTGCTCTACCGCATCGACGAGGCACCTTACCGTGCCAGCCTGGCCACGGCGCAGGCCACGCTCGCGCGTGCCGAAGCCAACCTGGCGCAGGCCACGGCGCTGGCCGACCGCTACAAGCCGCTGTTGGAAGCCAACGCCGTGAGCCAGCAGGAGTTCGTCAACGCCGTCACCGCGCAGAAGCTGGGTCAGGCCGAAGTGGCCGCCGGCCGCGCCGCGGTGCAGACGGCGCAGATCAACCTGGGCTACGCCACCGTCACCGCGCCCATCTCGGGCCGCATCGGACGCTCGCTGGTCACCGAAGGGGCGCTGGTGGGGCAGGGCGAGGCGACGCCGCTGGCGGTGGTGCAGCAGATCGACCCGATGTACGTCAACTTCACGCAGCCGGTGGGCGACGTGCTGCGCCTGCGCGCAGCCATCGCCGCTGGCCGGCTGAAGGGCGCCGGTGGAAGCGAGTCGGCGCGTGTGCAGCTGGTGCTGGACGACGGCAGCACCTATGCGCTGACGGGCCGGCTGCTGTTCAGTGACCTCACGGTCGACCCGACCTCGGGCCAGATCACGCTGCGCGCGGAGGTGCCCAACCCCAAGGGTCTGCTGCTGCCGGGCATGTTCGTGCGGGCGCGGCTGGAACAGGCCGAGGCCGCCGGCGCGGTGCTGCTGCCGCAACAGGCGGTGCAGCGCAGTGATCGCGGCGACACGGTGCGCGTGGTGGCGGCCGACGGCAGCGTCAGCCAGCGGCCTGTCAAGCTGGGCGGCGCCAAGGACGGGCAGTGGGTGGTGCTCGAAGGCCTGCAGAACGGCGAGCAGGTGATGGTCGACGGCTTCCAGAAGCTGCGCGGCACGGCGCCGGTCAAGGCCGTGCCCTGGCAGGCGCCAGGCGCGAAGGCTGCGCCTGCCGCGGCGGCTGCACCGCCTTCCGCGGCGTCGAAGTAGGCGCACGGCATGGCCAACTTCTTCATCGTCAGACCCATCTTCGCCTGGGTCGTCGCGCTGTTCATCATGGTCGTCGGCGGCGTGGCCATCACGCAGCTGCCGGTGGCGCAGTACCCGTCCGTGGCGCCACCGTCCATCGTCGTCTCGGCGGCCTATCCAGGCGCCTCGGCGCAGACGCTGGAAGACAGCGTGTTGAGCGTGATCGAACGCGAGATGAACGGCTCGCCCGGCCTCATCTACGTCGAGTCGGTGGCGCAGGCCGACGGCAGCGGCAGCATCACGCTGAGCTTCGAGCCCGGCACCAACCCCGACCTGGCGCAAGTCGACGTGCAGAACCGCCTGAGCCGCGCCAGCCCGCGACTTCCGCTGGCCGTCACCCAGCAGGGCGTGCGCGTGGACAAGGCGCGCAGCAACTTCCTGCTGTTCACCATCCTGACGTCGGAGAACCCGGCCCTCGACCCGGTGGCGCTGGGCGACTACGCGGCGCGCTCCGTGCTGCCCGAGCTGCAGCGCGTGAAGGGCGTGGGCCAGGCTCAGCTGTTCGGCACCGAACGTGCGATGCGCATCTGGATCGACCCCGCCAGGCTGGTGGGCTACCGGCTGTCGTCCGGCGACGTCACGCAGGCCATCGCGCAGCAGAACGCGCAGGTCGCCTCGGGCACCGTGGGCGACCTGCCCAACCTGCCGGGGCAGGGCATCTTTGCCACGGTGGTGGTGCGCGGCCAGCTCACGTCGGCCGAGCAGTTCGGCCGCATCGTGCTGCGCGCCAACCCCGACGGCTCGACCGTGCGGCTGCAGGACGTGGCGCGCATCGAGCTGGGCGCGCAGAACTACGCCACGCAGGCACGGCTGAACGGCCAGCCGTCCACCGGCATCGGCGTGCAGCTGTCGCCCACGGGCAATGCGCTGGCCACCGCCCAGGCGGTGAAGGACCGGCTGGCCGAACTGGCGCCGTTCTTTCCGCCTGGCGTGAAGGCCGTCATCCCCTACGACAGTTCCCGCTTCATCGACATCTCGATCCGCCAGGTGGTGGTGACGCTGCTCGAGGCCGTGGTGCTGGTGTTCCTGGTGATGTTCCTGTTCCTGCAGAACTTCCGCTACACCATCATCCCCACGCTGGTGGTGCCGGTGGCGCTGCTGGGCACCTTCGGCGTGCTGCTGGCACTGGGCTTTTCGATCAACGTGCTGACGATGTTCGGCATGGTGCTGGTCATCGGCATCGTGGTCGACGACGCCATCGTGGTCGTCGAGAACGTCGAGCGCATCATGAGCCAGGAAGGCCTGCCGCCGCGCGAGGCCACCATCAAGGCGATGGGACAGATCTCGGGCGCCATCGTCGGCGTCACCGTGGTGCTGGTGTCGGTGTTCGTGCCGCTGGCCTTCTTCGCCGGCTCCATCGGCAACATCTACCGCCAGTTCTCGGCCGTGATGGTCAGCGCCATCCTGTTCTCGGCCTTCATGGCGCTGTCGTTCACGCCCGCGCTGTGCGCCACGCTGCTCAAGCCCGTGCAGGCCGGGCACCACCATGCCAAGCGCGGCTTCTTCGGCTGGTTCAACCGCGGCTTCACACGCACGGCCAAGGGCTACGAAGGCTGGGTGGCCGCCATCCTGAAGCGCTCCGGGCGTTTCCTCGTCCTCTACCTGGCCATCACCGCCGCGGTGGTGCTGCTGCTGAACCGCATGCCCACCTCCTTCCTGCCCAACGAGGACCAGGGCAACGTGCTCGTGAACGTGCAACTGCCTCCGGGTGCGACCACCAACCGCACCAGCGAGGTGATGACGCAGGTCGAGGGCTTCATGCTGAAGCAGCCCGAAGTGCAGAGCATGGTCAGCGTGCTGGGCTTCAGCTTCGCGGGCTCGGGTCAGAACGCGGCGCTCGGCTTCGTGACGCTGAAGGACTGGGACGACCGGCCGGACGCAGCGAACTCGGCGCAGTCGCTGGTGGGCCGCGCCTTCGGGGGCCTGTCGCGCATCCGTGATGCCTTCATCTTTCCGGTCAGTCCGCCGCCGATTCCCGAGCTGGGCCGCGCCAACGGCTTCGCGCTGCGCCTGCAGGACCGCGGCGGCAATGGCCCCGAGGCGCTGCTGGCCGCGCGCAACCAGCTGCTGGGCCTGGCTTCGCAGAGCAAGGTGCTGACGGCGGTGCGGCCCGACGGCCTGGAGGACGCGGCGCAGCTGCAGATCGACATCGACCGCGACAAGGCCAGTGCGCTGGGCGTGCCCTTCGCGGCCATCAACGCCGCGCTGTCGACGTCGCTGGGCTCGAGCTACGTCAACGACTTCCCCAATGCCGGCCGCCTGCAGCGCGTGGTGGTGCAGGCCGATGCGCCCGCGCGCATGCAGCCCGACGACCTGCTGCGCATCAACGCGATGAGCAGCGCCGGCCAGCCGGTGCCGCTGTCGGCCTTCGCCAGCACGCGCTGGATCACCGGGCCGATGCAGACGGTGCGCTACAACGGCTACCCCACGCGCCGCATCGCCGGCGAACCCGCCAAGGGCTACAGCACGGGCGCCGCGCTGGCCGAGATGGAACGCCTGGTGGCGCAGCTGCCACCGGGCTTCGGCTTCGAATGGACGGGCCAGTCGCGCGAGGAGAGGCTCTCGGGCTCCACCGCCATCGTGCTCTTCGCGTTTTCGCTGCTCGCCGTGTTCCTGTGCCTGGCCGCGCTCTACGAGAGCTGGACCATCCCGCTGGCCGTCATCCTGGTGGTGCCGCTCGGGGTCCTGGGCGTGGCCCTGGCGGCCACCTTCCGCGGGCTGGAGAACGACATCTACTTCAAGGTCGGCCTCATCACCATCATCGGCCTGTCGGCGAAGAACGCGGTGCTGATCATCGAGTTCGCGAAGACCCTGCACCAGCAGGGCCGCAGCCTGGTCGACTCGGCGCTGGAAGCGGCGCACCTGCGCTTCCGCCCCATCCTGATGACCTCGCTGGCCTTCATCCTGGGCGTGCTGCCGCTGGTCATCGCCAGCGGTGCCGGCTCGGCCAGCCAGCGCGCCATCGGCACCGGCGTGATGGGCGGCATGATCACCGCCACCACGCTGGCGGTGTTCTTCGTGCCGGTGTTCTTCGTGGTCGTGACCGGCATCTTCTCGCGGCGCCAGCCCCGGCCCGAGCTGCCGGCGGCGGCGCACGGCGGGGAGTCGGCATGACGCGCGTCGGCGCCCTGGCGCTGGCACTGAGCGCGGCCGCAGCGCTGTCGGCCTGCAGCTCGATGGCACCGACCTACGAACGCCCCGCGGCGCCCGTGCCAGCCACCTTCCCCGAAGCTGCCGGCACGGCGCCGGCCGGTGACGGCCGCCCGGTGGCCGATCTCGGCTGGCAGCAATTCTTCGCCGACGAACGCCTGAAGCGGCTGATCGAGGTCGCACTGCAGAACAACCGCGACCTGCGGCTGGCGGCGCTGAACATCGAGCAGGCGCGCGCGCAGTTCGACATCCGCCGTGCCGATTCGCTGCCCACGGCCGGCGCCGGCGTGAACGCGTCGCGCCAGCCCACGGCCAGTGGCGGCAGCAGCACCACCTACAGCGCTGGCGTGCTGGTGACGGCCTACGAGCTGGATCTCTTCGGCCGCGTGCGCAGCCTGGCCGATGCCGCGCTGGCGCAGTACCTCGCCACCGAGGAAGCGCGCAAGTCCGTGCACATCAGCCTGGTGGCGGCGGTGGCCAATGCCTACCTCGCGCTGCAGGCCGACGACGAGCTGCTGCAGGTGACGCAGCGCACCCTGGCCACGCGCGAAGACTCGCTGCGCCTGACGAGGCTGCGCTTCGACAACGGCGCCTCGTCGGCGCTCGACCTGCGTCTGGCCGAGTCGCTGCTCGAAGCGGCGCGCGTGTCGCAGGCCCAGCTTCGACGGCAGCGCCTGCTGGACCAGAACGCGCTGGCCTTGCTGTTGGGCCAGGCCGTGCCCGACGACCTGCCGCCGGGCCTGGCCCTGACCGCGCAGCCCGGCAGCCCCGATCTGCCGGCCGGCCTGCCGTCCGACGTGCTGATGCAGCGCCCCGACGTGCGCGCCGCCGAGCAGCAGCTGCGTGCCGCCAACGCCAACATCGGCGCGGCACGCGCGGCCTTCTTCCCGCGCATCACGCTCACCGGCAGCCTCGGCAGCGTGAGCGGTGAGCTGAGCGGGCTGTTCAACAGCGGCTCCTTCGGCTGGAGCTTCGCGCCGCAGCTGCTGCTGCCCATCTTCGACGCCGGCCGCAACCAGGCCAACCTGCAGCTCAGCCAGGTCGGCCGCGACGTCGCGGTGGCCCAGTACGAGCGCGCCATCCAGCAGGCCTTCCGCGAGGTGGCCGACGCGCTGGCCGGCCGCGCCACGCTGGCCGACCAGCTGAGCGCCCAGCAAGCCCAGGTGCGTGCCGAGGAAGACCGCGTTCGCCTGGCCGACCTGCGCTACCGCAACGGCATCGCCAGCTTCCTGGAGGTGCTGGACGCGCAGCGCTCGCTGTTCGCGGCGCAGCAGGCGCTGGTGCAGGTGCAGGCGCTGATGACGCAGAACCGCGTCACCATGTACCGCGTGCTGGGCGGCGGCTTCAACGCCCAGACCCCCGCACGCTGAAAACGAGTGGCCCACAGGGTCCGACAGGAGAGAGCATGAGCACGTCACCGCTGCCCCGCCCCTCGCAAGCCCAGGCCGTCGTGGTAGGCGGCGGCACCATGGGCGCCGACGTGGCGCTGGTGCTGGCACGCGCCGGCTGCCGCACGGTCGTCGTCGAATCTTCGGTGCAACGCCGGGCCTTGCTCGACGGCCACTTCACGCGGGGCCTGCAGGCGCTGGAGGCCTCGCGACATCGCGACAGGCTTTCGGCTGCGGCCGATCTGGACGCGGTGGACTGGTCTTCGGTCGACCTCGTGATCGAGTGCATTCCCGAGCGCCTGGACCTCAAGCAGGCGCTGTTCGCCGAGCTCGTGCAGCGTGCGCGACCCGACACCCTGCTGACCAGCAACAGCTCCAGCTTTCCCATCAGTGCCATCGGCGAAGGCCTGGCCACGCCGCAACGCATGCTGGGCCTGCACTTCTTCATGCCGGCGCACCTGGTGCCGCTGGTCGAGGTGGTGCTGGGTGCCGGCTCCGAGGCGGCTGCCGGCGATGCGCTGTGCGGCTTCATGCGCGGCTGCGGCATGGTGCCGGTGCTGGTGAAGAAGGACCTGCCGGGCTTCCTGGCCAACCGCCTGCAGCACGCGCTGGCACGCGAGGCCTTCGCGCTGATCGACGCCGGCGTGGCCAGCCCGGAAGACGTCGACAACGCCGTGCGTTTCGGCTTCGGCTTCCGCTTCCTGGCCGCCGGTCCGGTGCGCCAGCGCGACCACGCCGGCATCGACGTGCACCGCGCGGCCGCGGCCACCATGTACCCCTCGCTGGCCGCCAACACCGTGCCCGCCAGGGCCTTGGACGACCTGGTGCAGGCCGGCCGCCTGGGCATGAAGACCGGCGGCGGCTTCGCCGACTGGCCGCCCGAGGCCATCGCCGCCGAGCGCGCGCGCTACGACGCGCTGCTGCTGGCGGGCTTGAAGCTCATCGCCGACGAGTTGCCGGAGATCGACGACGAGTGAGTGGGGGGCGGAACGCCTGCGGGCACATGGTTTGCCACGTCGCGGGGGATGTGCCAGCGGGATAGGGGCTGACACGGAAAGTACTTCCGACTCGGCCAACTTCCGGAGCCTGCATGCAGATCGCGGTCACCCGCGGTGACTCACGCGTCACCCCCATCGATCCGGCGCAGTTCGACGACTTCGACTTCCACGACGGCGACCGCCTGGCGGTGCTGCCCGCCCGCGAAGCCGCGAAGCTGCCGGTCACCTGGGGTGACCGGCACGTCGAGATCTCGCCCGGGCGAGCCATCCGGGTGCCCGAGCAGTGGAAGCTGTTCGATTTCAGGACCTTCCGCATCCCGGTGCACCTCATCACGCTGACGGGGGCCGGCCCGGAGACCCTGGACCTCATCGGCGGTGCGCACCTGCGCAACTACGAGAACCAGATGGGCCTGTTCCCGGGCATGAACTTCGTGGACGTGGGTTGCGGCATCGGACGAGATGCCTTCCAGTTGATGGACTACCTGAGTCCCGAAGGGCGCTACCTGGGCATCGACGTGACGCGGGACTCCATCGTCTGGTGCCAACGCCACATCACGCCGCGCGACCCTCGTTTCAGCTTCCATCACTTCGACGCCGTGAACGAGCTGTACAACCCCTTCGGCCGCCGCCGCACGAGCGACTTCCGCCTGCCGCTGCCCGACGCGTCGGTCGACCGCATCGGCCTGGCTTCGGTGTTCACCCACCTGCTCGAAGACGAGGTGCTGCACTACATGCGCGAGTTCCGCCGCGTGCTGAAGCCCGACGGGCGCGTGCATGCCTCGTTCTTCCTCTACTCGCAGGCCGCACTCCAGGCCGCGCGGTCGGCAGGCACGACCGCCTGGGCGGCCACCTTTTTGCATCGCCTGTCCAAAGGCGTGTACGCCAACGATCCGGCCTATCCGCGCGGGGCCGTGGCCTACGACGAAGAGACGATGCGCCGGCTGATGCAGGAAGCCGGACTCGCCACCGACCGACCTTTCGTGAAGGGCGCCTGGTCGGGCTTGTTCGGCGACGAGGCCGAAGAGGGCCAGGACGCGGTGATCCTGCGCCGGGCCTGATCCTTACTTCGCGCCGGGAATGCGCGTGCCGTGCGGCGGCGGCATCAGGAAATCGAAGTCCGCACCCTGGTTCGCCTGCGTCACCGACTGCAGGAACAGCTTGCGATAGCCGCGCTGGGCGCTCGGTTCGGTGACCGGTGCGGCTTGCGCGCGCGCTGCCATCTCTTCGTCCGGCACCAGCAGGCTCAGCTCCCGCCTGGCCACGCTCAGCCGGATGCGGTCACCGTTGCGCACCCAGGCCAGCGGCCCGCCCACGGCGGCCTCCGGCGTCACGTGCAGCACGATGGTGCCGAAGGCGGTGCCGCTCATGCGGCCGTCGCTGATGCGCACCATGTCCTTGACGCCCTGACGCGCCAGCTTCAGCGGGATGGGCAGGTAGCCGGCCTCGGGCATGCCCGGCGCACCCTTGGGGCCGATGCGCTTGAGCACCAGGATGTCGTCGGCGCTGACGTCCAGCGCAGGGTCGTCGATGCGCAGCGCGAGGTCGGCCGCGTCCTCGAACACCACGGCGCGGCCCTCGTGCTCCATCAGCGCGGGGTTGGCCGCGCTCTGCTTGATGATGGCGCCCTGCGGCGCCAGGTTGCCCTGCAGCACGGCGATGCCGCCCTGCGGGTAGATCGGGTTGGAGCGCGGCCGCACGACCGTCTGCGCGAAGCCCGGTCCGGCGGCCTCGATCTGCTCGCCCAGGGTGTGGCCGCTCACGGTGAGCGCGTCCAGGTGCAGCAGCGGCTTCAACTCGCGCAGCAGCGTGGCCATGCCGCCGGCATGGTGGAAGTCCTCCATGTAGTGCTCGCCGCTGGGCTTGAGATCCAGCAGCACCGGCGTCTCGCGGCCCATGCGGTCGAGCGCCTGCAGATCGACCTCGAAGCCCAGCCGCCCGGCAATGGCCGTAAGGTGCACGATGGCATTGGTGGAGCCGCCGATGGCCAGCAGCACGCGCATCGCGTTCTCGAAGGCCTGTGGCGTCAGGATGCGGTCCGGCGTGAGCCGTGCCCGGGCCATCTTCACCGCCGTGGCACCGGTGGCCTCGGCCACGCGCATGCGGTCGGCGGTCACGGCCGGCGGGCTGGCGCCGCCGGGCACCGTCATGCCCATCGCTTCGGCGATGCAGGCCATGGTGCTGGCGGTGCCCATCACCGAGCAGGTGCCCACGCTGGCCACGAGCTGGTTGTTGATGTCGGCGACCTCGTCGGCGTCGATCTCCTGCGCGCGGAACCTGGCCCAGTAGCGGCGGCAGTCGGTGCAGGCGCCCACGCGCTGGCTGCGGTGCGAGCCGGTGAGCATCGACCCGGTGATGAGCTGGATGGCCGGTACGCCGCCCGAGGCCGCGGCCATCAGCTGCGCCGGCACGGTCTTGTCGCAGCCGCCGATGAGCACCACGGCGTCCATCGGCTGCGCGCGCACCAGCTCTTCGGTCTCCATGGCCATCAGGTTGCGCAGGAACATGCTGGTCGGCGCCGCGAAGCTCTCGTGCAGCGACATGGTGGGGAACTCCATCGGCAGGCCGCCGGCCAGCATCACCCCGCGCTTGACGGCTTCCAGCAGCTGCGGCGCGTTGCCATGGCAGGGGTTGTAGGCGCTGCCGGTGCTGGCGATGCCGACCACGGGCCGGTCGAGTGCGTCGTCGGTGTAACCCGCGCCCTTGATGAAGGCCTTTCGCATGAACAGCGAGAAGCCGATGTCGCCGTAGCTGGTGAGTCCCTGGCGCAGGCCGGTGGCGGCGTTTTCGGGGGCGGGCGGGATGGTGTCGTCGGTGTCGGGCATCGACCGATTATCCGCAGCCGACACAGCGGCTAGACTGGGCCAAACCCGCCGCTGGCGTCGATACCCGGCGCAGCCCGAGCGGACCTCTGGAGACAAGCCCATGAACTTTCTGAACAAGGCCGCTGCCGTGGCAGTGGCCGCCTGTGCCGTGATGGCCGCCGCCCCGGCACTTGCGCAGTCCTACCCGGACAAGCCGGTGCGCCTGGTCGTGCCCTACCCGCCGGGCGGGGCCACCGACGTCATCGGCCGCGTGATGGCGCAGCAGCTCTCCACGGCGCTGGGCCAGCAGGTGGTGGTGCACAACGTCGCCGGCGCCGCCGGCAGCCTGGGCGCGGGGCAGGTGGCCAAGTCCGCGCCCGACGGCTACACGCTGCTGATGGGGGCGATGACCAGCCATTCGATCAACGCCGCGCTCAGCCCTGCCACCGTGCCCTTCGACATCGAGAAGAGCTTTGCCCCCATTGCCATCGTCGGCACCGTGCCCCTGGTGTTCGTGGTGCACCCCGACGTCAAGGCCAACACGCTCGGCGAACTGATCGCGCTGGCGAAGTCCAGGCCGGGCTCCCTGACTTTCGCGTCATCGGGCAATGGCTCGCCGCAGCACCTGGCCGGCGAGATGTTCAAGCGCATGGTCGGGCTGGACATGCTGCACGTGCCCTACAAGGGCAGCGGCCCGGCGATGGTCGACCTGATCGGTGGCCAGGTGCAGACCATGATCGAGACGGCGCCGGCCGCGCAAGGCCACATCAAGAGCGGCAAGCTGCGCGCCCTGGCCACCACCACGGCGCAGCCGGTGAGCACGCTGCCCGGCGTGCCGACGGCAGCGCAGGCGGGCCTGCCTGGCTTCGAGGTGAGTTCGATGTTCGGCCTGGCCGCGCCCGCAGGCACGCCCGACGCGGTCATCGCGCGGCTGAGCACCGCGCTGAAGACCATCCTCGACAAGCCCGAGGTGCGCGATCAGATGCTGGCGCAGGGCGCCATCGCCACCTGGACCACCCCCGACGACACCGCGCGCGCCTTGCGCAACGAGGTGGCGAAGTGGTCCAAGGTCATCAAGGACGGCAACATCAAGGCCGATTGAACGGCCGCGCCGCGCTGCGCAGCAGCAGCGGCCGCTCTTTCAGCGTGAAGAGCGCTGGGCGCCGCCAGGTGAGGGGCGCTGGCGTTCGATGTGGCGGAAGGTGATGCGGCCCTTCGTCAGGTCGTAGGGCGACAGTTCCAGCGACACGGCGTCGCCGGCGAGGATGCGGATGTGGTGCTTGCGCATGCGGCCGGAGGTGTAGGCCACCAGCGAGTGGCCGTTCTCCAGCGTGACGCGGAATCGCGAGTCGGGCAGCACCTCGTGCACGGTGCCTTGCATTTCGATCAGTTCTTCCTTGGCCAAACGGGCCTCCTGGCTGGGGTGTTGCGCGCAGCACCGAAGCCGCGGGATGCGGACCGTGCACTGCTGGATGGCGCCGCTCTTCCGCGCAAGGGCCCTGACAAGGCCGGCACGGCGATCGACGCGAGGTGAAGGGTGAAGGGCCGTCTGTCACCGAGAACCGGTGTGCGGGGCGCCGGTCAGCGACCCAGGATCAAACGGGAAACCCCTGACTGTACTCTGCCCAGCTTGTCGACAGGTGGAAAGGGCAACGCTCGCGGGCGCCGCAGCAACGCCGTGCGCATGTCGATTTGACACAATGCCGCATGTCCGAGCTCACCGTGCGTCGCCTTCTGATCGACCTCGAATCGCCCGTGGCGCGCCACTGGAATGGCGGCGATGCCTTTCGCACGGCGCTGTTCAACGCGCTCTCGTTTAGCTTTCCTGCTGGGGAGCAGATCTTCATCGACTCGATGCGCCTGGGCGCGCCCCGGCTGCCGCCGCCGCTGGCCGAGGCGATGGCGGTCGAGATCAAGGGCTTCATCGGACAGGAAGCGACCCACCGGCGCATCCACGAGCGCTTCAACGCGCATCTGGCGCAGCAGGGCCTGGTCAACCACTGGGAAGGCCGCATCGTGCGCCGCGTGGCGCGGCTGAAGGGCATCGACCCGCGCATCTGGCTGGCCGTGACGGCCGCCACCGAACACTTCACCGCGATGCTGGCCGAGCACCTGCTGACGCAGCGCAGCCCGCTGGACGGTGCCGAGCCTCGTCTGCGCGATCTGTGGCTCTGGCATGCCAGCGAGGAGTCGGAGCATCGCAGCACGGCCTTCGACCTGTACCGCGCGCTGGGCGGCAATGAACGCTGGCGGCGCCGCCTGTTCTACATCGTGACCTGGCACTTCGCCACCGACCTGGCCCGGCAGACCACGCACAACCTGTGGCGTGACGGCACGCTGTGGCAGCCGTCGACCTGGGCCAGCGGCTGGCGCTGGCTGTTCGGCCGCGAAGGCGTGCTGCGTTTCGTGTGGCCGCGCTGGAAGCAGTACCTGCGCGCCGACTTCCATCCGTCCCAGGGCGATGGCGGGCCGGGGCAACGGTGGCTTGCCGAGCATGCCGAGCTGACGCCGCCGGTGGGGGCTGGGCGCTGAGGAGATCGAGTGTGAGACGGTTCCCCCGGCACTGCGCGCCTGGGGCTGTCTGGTGGTGCCTCCGACAGGAGCCGAAGGACCGCATAAACACTCGCTCCCCGGACCGGGGGCATAGGATGTGCCCCCAAATGTGCCCCCAGCGGGGCACCGGAGCACCGAGCGATGAAGCTGAACGATGCGAAGCTGCGCACCCTGAAGACCCCCGGTAAGCACTTCGATGGCGGGGGTCTGTACCTGGAAGTGACCCCGGCCGGCGGCCGGTACTGGCGCCTGAAGTACCGGCATGCAGGCAAGGAAAAGCGCCTGGCGTTCGGCGTGTACCCCGAGGTGACGCTGAAGACGGCCCGCGAGCGGCGCGACGAAGCCCGCCGGGTGCTCGATCAGGGACAGGACCCCAGCGCGGAGCGTAAGGCGGCGAAGGTGCAGGCCGAGACGGAAGCCCGCAACACCTTCCGGGCGGTGGCCGATGACTGGCTGACGCACCAAGCGGCGAAGTGGGCCCCCGACACCCTGGAACGCATCCGGGCCGGGTTCGTGGCCGATGTGTTCCCCATCGTCGGCGCCCGGCCCATGGCGCAGATAAAGCCCCGCGAGGTTGCCGAGCTGGTGAAGGTGATCGAGGCACGCGGCGCCGGTGAGACGGCGATGCGCACCATGCAGCGCGTGCGAGCGGTGTTCCGATTCGCGGTGGTGCACGAGCGCATCGAGTCAAATCCGATGCTTGACCTACGGCCCGGCGAGGTGCTGAAGCCGCGGCAAGTCAACCACCGGGCCGCGCTCGATGACAAGGAGCTTCCCGCCTTCCTGGCCGCACTCGACACCTACGAAGGCGACCCGACCACGAAGGCCGCGCTTCGCATGCTGATGCTGACCGCTGTTCGTCCTGGCGAGCTGCGCGGCGCACGGTGGGCCGAGTTAGACACGGAGGCCGCGGTGTGGTCCATCCCTGCCGAGCGCATGAAGATGAAGACCGCGCACACGGTTCCCCTGTCGCGGCAGGCCCTGGAAGTGATCGAGGGCATGCGGCCGATCAGCGGAGCCGATGAGCTGGTGTTCCCGAGCCCGTTCTATCCAGGCAAGAGCCTGAGCGAGAACACCCTCAACGGGGTCCTGCGCCGGCTGGGCTTCGCGGCGACCGCGCATGGCATGCGGGCGCTGTTCTCGACCGTCGCGAACGAGCGCGGGCACAACGCCGACGTGATCGAGCGTCAGCTATCGCACCAAGAGCGCAACCAAGTCCGGGCCGCTTATCACCGGGCCGCGTACCTCGATGAGCGGGCCGGCCTGATGCAGTGGTGGGCGGACTACCTCGACGGTCGCAAGGGTGGCAAGGTCCCGAACATGCGCAGGCGGGCCGCCTGATGCGGCCCACCGATGGCGAGTCGGTGGGAACGTGGGAACAAGCGGGGGCGCATCGGCCGAAAGGCCGCGCCGATGCGGGCCGGCAGGCTTGGCCGGCGGGGTGGGAACACGGTGGAAACAAGGTGGAAACAAGGTGGGAACAAGGTGGGAACAAGGTGGGAACAAGGTGGGAACAAGGTGGGAACACTGCATCGCTTCCATATTCCTCCTGGCGCCGCCGGCCGGGCGCCTAGTCGCCCACCATGTCTTTGGCAGCCGACCAATGCTGGGTGCTCAGGCGCTGTCAGTGGGGTCCAACGAAAAGGAGCGGTGGCGCCGGTGAAGGGCCGATCGGGAGACGGGCGCACCGCGGCGGTCGTCTTGATGCCGTCCGCGCGAGTGAACGGCTAATAAAGTGCGAACGCCAGTGGAACTGGATCTTTGGCGACACATGTTCCCATCAGCCAGAATCTCAGCTGGCCGCGCGAAGGTCGCGCCCATCCCCCCTCCAACCGCGCGAAGGTCGCGCCCATCCCCCCTCCAACCGCGCAGAGGCGGCCCATGGGCGCTTCACGGGGGAGCGAAGGTGGGTGCCGGAAGCACCGAAGTTGTTGTGAGGAACGCTTTAGGCCTTGACGAAGTCGCTCCCCGCACCGCCGAATCGCCTCGGGATTCAACCCTAGGTTGTTCCCTAAAACAGTGTCGTTGAGAGGACCCGTGCAAACGACAATCAATGGTTGTATCTAGACATCGTGATGTCTAAATCACGCTTGGCCCCACAACTCATGACACAGAAACGCCGACGCCGCCTTGACGAGCTGGACTACTTCTCTGGCGGTGTACCAACTGGTGCGTACTTCAAGCTCAGGTTGGACGAGCTCCGCGAGATCGTAGCCAACGCGAGCAAAAACTATAAGACAAGCGTCGCGGGCCTCGCGTACATCGGATTGACGGCCTACTTCGAGTCGTTTTGCAAGGATCACTTTGGATCGATCGTCAGCATCGTCCCGTCGCTCACGAAGCAACTTGCTGCGAGAGGACAGAACACCCAAGTGGATCTTTCGTCGTTCATCGACGCCACGGATGAAATCGACCACCGCCTAGGCTTTTATCTTGCAGAGAAGTTCGACTTTGGGACGCCACAGAATATCAATGCTCTGTTCAACGCGTTGCTGACGATTTCTCCGTTCTCCAAAGATGAAGCACGGGAATACGACCGAATACTTCACGACCGAAATCTACTCGTTCATCACGGCGGAACCTACACAACGTCGTACCTCAAGACTGCGGCAAAGAGGTTGTCCGCCAACGAGCCCAAACGCGCGTTTTGGGACTCTCTGCGCATTGACGCAGAGAAGTTTCAACAGGACGCCGCCCTCGTTGAATCGATAGCGAAAAAGTTGATGGAGTCCAGTCACGCGGCCGTGCTTCGATATGCGAAGGGAGAGAACATTGTCTTTCGAGGCGCGAGAAAGAAGGCCGTCAACTACTTCATGTACTGGGAATAGTGGAGCCTAACCTCTCGCTCGAGCTGACCCGCTGCGGCAGCCGTCGCTTGGCCGCTCCAGGCGCCTGTGGCATCCTGCCCCCCGCGGCCAAGCGCCGCCTGCCCTCGCGGGCAGCTTAGTTCGAACGTTAGGCGTCACATTGCCATGAATCCGGACATCTTCCTCGGCGACTTCGAGAGAACAGACCACACAGACGCCTTGCACGCGATGCTCGGACGAGCCTTGATCATGGCGACAAGGTTCGACTCCTTGTGCAAAGCGGCAGCGATTCAACTTGAACTCAAGACGGAAGCTTCAAAATCTGGAGACGAGGATGATAGAACCTCGCTGCTATGTGCGATCGCTGAGAAGTATCGAACCCTAAATTCAAGCATCAAGGCCCTGCAACTTCCGAAGGAGGCCTCCGTCCTCCTGTTTGACGCGAATAGCGCACGCAACGCAGTGGCGCACGACTTAGCCAAAGGGTTAACAGGTTGCTTGGATATCAAGGTCGACGAAGCGTATCTGATTCGAGAGATATCGGAACTGATGTTCGACCTCGCGTACGGAGACATCGTCATCTCCAAGACTATTAGCCTTCTGAATGGCGATCCATGGCCTCGAGCCGACGTCATCTCATCGTACGTCGAACGGGTCATTCACTGGGTAGTAGAAAAGTGACGCCAAACGCTTCGTTCCATCGGAGCGCGGCAGGCCCCCAGGCCCGTGCCGCAGGTACGCGCGGCCCGGGCCTGGCGTCCTCAAGTCGTCGCCCAGTTAACTCTGCGTTAGGCCCCACACAAACCACTTCCACTTCGATGCCCAAGCCATGAATGACACACTTCTCGGGGTGCTAGTTGGAGGATTCCTCGGATGGATAGCGCCGCTAATCACCCTTCGATACAGTGAGAAGAGATGGAGGCTTGAGGCCTTGGTAAGTCATCTCAAAGCAGAGCGTGATCGGATGAGCTCTATATACGAGAAGGCCATCGAAGTACTCGAAGAGAATGCCAACGAAGATTACCTGCCGGTACGAGTAATCGCCGATTTCATCGTTCTGATGCCAGAGGACGTTCGATCTTCATTCGATTCGTACTTTTCACAGAAAATCACGGACGATAAGGATAAGCGGGGGAAGCTTCTTGAGTTGCTGGCCTCGATGAAACGAGACCTAAAAAAGCGAGAGCAAGAAATTGAATCGCTTTTCCGCGGTGTGGCGTAACTACTCGCATATGCTGGCCCGCTACGGCAGCCGTCGCGTGGCCGCTTCAGGCACCCGCGGCATCTTGCCTTCCGCGGCAAAGCGCCGCCTGCCTCCGCGGGCAGCTTCGCTCGATCATTAGGCCCCGCAACGCTATGCTCGAAATACTTAGGGATCCGTTATGGCAAGCAATCGGCGTCGCCTTGGCAATCGCCGCGCTCGCGACATCGTTCCTCATCTATTCTTGGCAACGCAGCCGACGGTCGGTAACGTACGATGTCATCTCGTGGACTCACCTTCTGACTGTACGCGAGGAGTTGGCAGGAAAAGTTCAAGTCCTCTATGAGGGCGAGGAAGCCAAGTCACTGACACTCATCACAATCAAGGTCTGGAACTCTGGGAATCAGCCGCTTCTCGCCAGCGACTTTGAGCGCCCAATTGCATTCAGAATAGAACAAGGTTCTCAGATTCTCACGGCCGCTGTGCTTGAAACTGATCCGCCTGGCGTTGCCGCAGAACTTGAGCAGTATAGTGATGGAATAGTCCTAAAGCCTGCGCTCATCAATCCAGCCGACTCTATTACCATCAAGCTGCTGGTAAAGGATATGGGAAAGATAATATGGCCGGACGCAAGGATTACCGGAGTTAAGGCGGTCACGCTATTTCGCGAAAGCACACGCCCGGGCCTGGCGCTCGGTTTCGCCGCACTCGTCTTCGTTGGAATCTCAGCCTACTTCATTGTTGCGTCGTTGCCTGCACGTGGTGAGCGCCCCATGTTCGGGAACTCCATCTACTTCGGCCTGATCGCACTCGCCATTGGGTTTGCATGCCTCTTGTCGGCCGAGATCTCTCTCCGTCGAGCTAGGCGTCGCAATGCACGGCTCAAAAGACCCGGCCGCAGCGGGGCTTAACTTTTCGCCCAACCGGACGCGCTACGGCAGTCGTTACTGGCCGCTCCTGTCGCGTTTGGCTGGATGCCCTCCGCGGCCATGCGCCGTCTGCGTCCCGTACCTTACTGCAGCCCCGAGCCCTGTTCCCTGACATGCGAGCCCCCACGGGCCGCGCGAAGGTGGCCCGCGCCCCGACCCCCATCGGCCGCGCGGCGCCGGCCGTGGGCCCGCCCTGGTGGTGCGAGAGCCCGAGCCGGGCCCCGACCTCGACGGGGCCGAGTTCGTCGCTTCCGTCAACGTGCTGAAGCACCCCACCTTCGACCGGCCTACGGTGCACAACCCGAGGCGGCCGGGCGCAAGCCGGGGCGGTGTCGCTGGCGAGTGCACGGCGGCGCAAGGCCGCGGAGCTGGAGCGGGAGTGCGACGCCCAGCGGCGTACACCGGCCCATGACCTCCGCGGCGACCTGGGTGGCGATGGCCCGGGAAGGGCCCTGCACGGGCCGCTGCGGGCCTATCAGGCGGCGACCATATGGTGCGGCCCTCGCGATCCTCGATGAGCTGCTGCGCCGGCCCGGTTCGGTGATAGATCGCCCGGGCGGGTGCGTGAGTTCCTGGCCACCGGCCCAGCGCGAGCGAGAAGCCTTCGCGGTCCATTTGCTCGACGCGCAGCACGCGGTGATCAAGGTCCGAGTGATGGTCGAGGGGACGCTGACGCAAACGGCGGTCTACCCGCGCGTAGCGGAGCGGCATGCGCTGACCCTCGATTCGGCGGCCGCGGTCCTGGCGCACAACCATCCGAGCGGAAGCCCAGACCCTTCCCGCGCCGATGAGCGGCTGACCGCGACCCTGAGGCAGGCCCTCGCCCTCGTGGAGGTGCGGGTCCTCGATCACCTCGTCATCGGGCGCCTGTCCGCCGTGTCGCTGGCCGAGCGCGGCATGGTGTAGAACGGACGGGCCGCACCTAGCCCGACGGGGCGAAGACCGGGACCCTTCCCCGGCTGGTGCGGCCCTTTCATGAAGGGCACACGCGAAGGGGTGTGTATGGCAAGGCGTATGCGGGCCGGCCTTCGGGCATTTCCGAAGGGTGCGCCGCATTGGCTACGCTGGGTCCGTAGTTTTTTGGGCGGACTCAGGCGAAAGCATCCACTGTCCTATCGAGCTATTCGTGGGAGAGTCATCCAAGCATGGCCGCAGCTAGCGCCGACCTGGGCTCGCCTGACTGCAGCCGCGATGACCGCACCGGGCACTAGGTATCTGACCAAGACCGACGGCGGACGACTATGCGCCGTGGTGCTCGAAGCGTTCGCATGGTGGGCCGCTGAAGAGCGGATGGAGGTGTCCGCGATTCGAGAGGCACGACGGCAATTGCTTGACCTCCAACGGCAGATCGATACTGCTGTCGATGACCTGTGCGCCGCGATTCACCAGACGGATGCGCTTTGCACCAAGTACGGCTTGAGAGTCGAAGCTCCCTACTGGAACGATGACTTGCTGGAGGTGCTGACGGAGACTGCACACCGCTTCGGTCGATGGGGCACCGAGCCGGCTGTAGCAGCGATGCTTGAGAGAGAGGCGCAGTCCTTCTACATCGGCCGGCCCCGAGTCGCTGACATTGTTCGAGTGGCCCACAACGCCGGGTTGCTGCAGTGCGAGCCGAATCCGCCGCCCCGCTGGCCTGATGGGTCTCTCGTTCGTCTCCGTGATCCAGAGGTGATCCCCACGCTGGGCTTCTCGGCAGAGGCTCTCCGCAAGAGCAGGGGTAGCAGTGCGATGAGCGAGGCTGCCCAGCTGCGCCAGCTTTTCGCGGAGCTACGAAAGATCGCCTTGGATAACGGCTGGGAGCCGACGCAAGCCGGCCCCCTCGTTTGGTTGACGGACGAAGAGTTCCAGACCTTGTGCCAAGTCACGGCGGGCAATGACAAGGGACCTACCAAGAGGTGGCCATGGGGCGAGCCCTCGACGGCATTCGACCTTGACACAGTGCGAAAGGCGAGAGAGGACTTCATGTCCGAAGGCCGTGGAAAAGCTGCCCGCTGAGTTTCTTCGAGCCCTTCCGTGACTCTCCCGGGAGCGGTGACGACCATGCTGCATCTCAACTGCACCGAGATGCGACATGCCAAGCGATCATCCTCAACCGTCCGCCGGGCCGGCACCTGAGCCAACCGGCCCCCTGATCCGCCTTCCTTCGACCCTGCAGCGAGTCGGCATCGGCCGTTCTCAGTGGCTTGACCTCGTGCGCGAGCGGCGGGCGCCCCAGCCGATCAAGATCGGCCGTTCGACCCTGTGGCTGGCGAGCGAAGTCGATGCATGGGTTCGTGAGCGGGTGCGCGAGTCCCGCGGGGGCCGCTGATGAGCGCCCGCCGCAAGCGCCGGCCGAGCCCGGCCGATGTGCACGAGGCCATCCGCGAGGAGGCGGAACACCTGCGCCGCGCACCCGTTCCCGCCTTGAAGGACGCCCACGAAACCCCCGAGCTGGCCGCGCTGCTGCACTCCGCCCGCGCGACGGTGGAGGGCTGCATTCCTTCTCAGTTCGAGCACGAGGGCAAAACGTACTTCCTTCGGGCCCGCCTGTCGCTGATCCTCGATGTGTTCGACTCCGCGGGAACACCGGTTTCCCTGGTGAGCGGCGCCACGTTCTCGACCGAGGGCTTCGGCCATGTCCCGGGCCACTGACCCGGCCGCGGATGCGGCGCACCGGGCAGACGGTCCCGACGAAGGCGCGGGCTATGCGGTGGCCTTGCTGGAGCGCATCGGGGCCGGCACATCAAGCCCCGAGGACCTTGCCGCGGTGATGCAGTTCCTGCACGCCGGCCCGCAGTTGCACAGCGCATGCGCCGTGCTGTTCATGGCGCTGCGGCTGGCCCTGGCGCGAGGGGCAAACGGATGAGCACCCCACAGAACATCACGGCACCGATGCCGCGGGCCGCGACCGCGGCAGGTTCCACGCCGACAGGGAATGACGACATACACGCCCAACATGCCCGCATCGTCGCGGCGTTGAAGGCGCGAGGACGCATGAGCTGCCCCGAGCTGGCCGCGCTGTGCGACGTGCCCAGCGTCACCAAGCGGGTTTGTGAGCTGATCGCCCTCGGCTGGCCCATCGAGCGCACGAAGGGCAAGGTACGCACGAAGCGGGGGGCATGGCGCCGAGCTGCGTTCTACGCGTTGGCCGGCGGGCATCCGCAAGGGGACTTGTTCGAGCCACGGGCCGACCTCGACCACGGAGCCCGCACCTGATGCCGCCGCTGACCCTGGAGACGGCCCGCGGCATGCTGGCGCATCTGTCGCCCGACATGCCCCGGGCCGAGTGGGCATCGGTGGCGATGGCCCTCAAGTCCGAATTCGGAGAGGCCGCGTTCGAGTGCTTTGATGCATGGTCGCAGCGAAGCGAGAAGTACCGGCTGGCCGACACGCGCAGCACCTGGCGCAGCGTCAAGGCTAGCGGGGGCGTGAGCATCGGGACCCTGGTGCACATGGCGAAGGCCGCAGGATGGCGGCCCGATGCGGGGCCGGCCCCGGCGATGGACGCGGCGAAGCTCAAGGCCGAGCGCGAGGCCCGCCAGCGCAGGGCCGACGATGAGCGGCAGCGCATCGAGCGGACACAGCGCGAGCGGGCCGAGCGAGCCCGCGAGCTGTGGGAAGCTGCGAGGCCCGAGGGCACTTCCCCCTACCTGGCACGCAAGGGACTGAAGGCCTCGCACGGTGCGCGGTTCGCACCCGGTGGCGTGCTTCGTGTGCCGATGCGCGATGGTGCCGGCGAGCTGTGGAACGTGCAGGACATTCACCCCGAGCGCCTGCCCGATCCGCGCACCGGCGATCCCGGCCCGGACAAGCTCTATGCCGCCGGCCGCGGTGCGCGGAAGGCAGGCCTGTTCCACCTGATCGGGGACGCGGCGGGCGCCGATGTGCTGCTGATCGGGGAGGGCTTCGCTACATGCGCCAGCGGGCACGAAGCCACGGGCCGGCCCGTTTGCGTGGCCTTCGATGCTCCCAACCTGCCCGCCGTGGCCCGCGAGCTGCGCCGGCTGTACCCGTCCGCGCTGCTGCTGATGCTGGCGGACAACGACAGGCCCACCGAAGCCGCGACCGGCCGCAACCCTGGACGGGAGGCAGCAGAGAAGGCCGCGGCAGCGGTGAACGGCGCTGCGGTGTGGCCCGAGCCGGACGAGCTGCCCTACGATGGTTCCGACTGGAACGATGCGAGCCGGCACGCCGGCCCTGAGGTGGTGCGCCAGCGCATCGAGGCCGCGATTGCCGAGCTGCAGGCGAGCGCACGGGCGACGAAGCCGGCCGCGGAGAAGGCGGCCCGCCAGCGCGGCGAAGCGGGCGCCGGGCTACCCATGCCCCGGCCCGGCCCGGGAAACGCGCCAGCGGCCCGGGAATCGGCCCTGGCGGGCGCCTTCGCAGCGGGCGCCGATGAGCACGACCCCTTCACGCTCGATGAGCGCGGAGTCTGGTTCGGGGGCTTCGATCCGCAGGGCCGGCCGCGTGCTCCGCTGCTGGTGTGTTCGCCCTTGCACATCACGGCGCGGACGCGGATGCGCAACGGGGCCGGGTGGGGCTACCTCGTGCAGTTCGAAGACCCCGAGCGGCAGCCGAAAGAGTGGGTGATCGGTGGCGCAGCGCTGCAAGGTGACGGCGCAGAGTTCCGGCGGACATTGGCCGACCTGGGCCTACGCATCGGCGAGAGCCGCGGCGCCCGCGAGAAGCTGGCGCAGTACATCCAGAGTCGGCGCGTCGATGCCTTCGCGCGGCTGGTGGATCGGGCGGGCTGGCATGGCCGGCTGTACGTGCTGCCGGGCCGCGTGTTCGGTGCGACCGATGAACGGGTGATCCTGGCACCTGAGGCCACGAACGAACACCCGTTCAAGCAGCGCGGCAGCGCGGCGAAGTGGCGCGACACCATCGGGCGGGTGTGCGTGGGCAACAGTCGATTGGCCTTCGCGGTGTCTGCAGCCTTTGCGGGCCCGCTGCTGCGCCTGGCGGGGCTGCAGAGTGGCGGGGTTCACTTCGTGGGCCCATCGAGCCGAGGCAAGTCAACGATGCTCCATGCCGCGGCATCGGTCTTGGGTAGCCCGGAGATGAAGCGTTCCTGGCGCAGCACGGATAACGCGGTGGAGTTCCTGGCGCAGTTGCACAGTGACTCGCTGTTGATCCTCGATGAGCTGAAGCAGTGTGATCCCAAGATCGTCGGCGAAGCGGTCTACACCCTGGGCAATGGCACCGGCCGGAACCGCGCGGCGCAGAAGGGGGGCCTGAGGCCGACCCCTGCATGGGCCGTGCTGTTCCTGTCCTCCGGCGAGCTGACCCTAGAAGCCCACATGGCGCAGGCCCGCATGCAACCGATGGAGGGGCAGCGCGTTCGCATGCCCTCGATCCCGGCGGAGCCCGAGGGCTTCACGGGCACGGTGTTCGAGACGCATCACGAGTTCGAGGGCGGGGCCGACCTGTCGAAGTACATCGAGGCGCAAGCGGCGCTGACGCACGGGCATGCAGGGCTGGCGTTCATCGAGCGGGTGGCCGCGGGCTTCGATGAGGTGCGCGAGCGGCTACGGGCCGGGATCGCGGCATTCCGCCTGGCGCATGTGCCCGACCATGCAGACGGGCAGTTGGGCCGCATCGCAGACCGCTTCGCCCTGGTGGCGCTGGCCGGCGAGCTGGCGACGGAGTACGGCATCACGGGCTGGGCGCAGGGCTGGGCCACGGATGCCGCGGTGGCCTGTTTTCACGGCATGGTGAAGCTGCGGCCGGGCGGGTTCGGGAGCGGTGAAGAAGCGTCGATGCTGCGGCAGGCACGAACCCACTTCGTAGAGCACGGCGAGGACCGATATGCCAATTGGGAGCGGGCCGAGAACGACGACTCCCACCGGCCCAACACGCAACAGCGGGCCGGCTTTCGCAAGACCATGAAGGACGCGGCCGGCGATGCGGCCGAGACGGAATGGTTCGTGCTGCCGGATGCCTTCACGAAGCAAGTGTGCGAGGGGCACGACCCGGCTCCCCTGCTGAAGCTGCTGCGGGACCGCGGGCACCTGGTGGTGGACAAGGGCGAGAGCACCAAGCGATACACCTACACGGCCCGCCTTCCTGGCATCGGGCGGACCCGCTGCTACCGCATCAAGTCCTCGATCCTTAACGACCTGGGCGAGGACTAGAGCCCGCGCGGATCGGCATAGGTCGGGGGCACTGCGGGCAAGCGGGCGCATGCCCGTCCCCAAGTGGCCGCGGATTACCTGCAGCCCCGCAAGGCTGGCGAGGTGGCCGAGTTGCCCTGCGCCGCCAGTTCCGGTATTGCCGACCCTTGTCCCGTGGCCGGCGGGGGGGCCGGGGCGCGGACACCTTCGCGCGGCGAAAGCCCTCTAGCCGAGCCAAGGTGAAGGCGCACGCGATGCGCTTGAAGCCTTCACCCCTGGTCCCCTGGGCTGTCCGGGCTGTTCCCACCGTCACCACCCAGCCGGCGAGTGTTCCCACCTGAGGTAGGAACGCGGAGAGCGAGCATCCATGCGGGTTCCCGGCCGATTGGGGCCGGTGTTCCCACTGTTCCCACCGGTTTTGCGGGAAGTCTCTGCAAGGGCGAGGCCGGGGAGGGGGGGCGGAAACTCTGACGAGCTGGCAGACGGGACCGTACTCCCCGCAAAAATTTCGCCCGCGCAGGTTGCAGGGGTGGGGGGGTGAATAGCTCGGTGTGCTGACCGGCCAGCGTCGCGCGGACCTGGACTGGTCAAGGAGCTCGCCCTAGATGCCGGCGACCGTGACTCGGTAGCGTGCAGCGAACTTCGACAGCACTTCGGCGCACCAGAGCGCCCACATCTTTTCCCGGAAGCCTGGGTCCGGTAGATCGATCAAACCCCAATCGCCTGGCGGCATCACCGGGTCGAAGACTTCGGCGATGAGTTGGCCAAACGGCGAAGTCGGCCACGCCAGCGAACCGCCTCGCGACCCCGCGTTTGCGAAGTCGATTGTGTGGCCGTCGGCGCCTTGCATCACCAGATCAAAAACCTCCTGTAGCGGCACCGCAGGGTGCGACCGGCGCAGGGCTAGGGTGCTGGTGACGATCGAGCGGGCATCCATGGCGGCACTGTAGCGCCGGCTGGAACGGTGTCTAGATCGTCGTCGGCACCGACCTCGCGCTCGAATGCGCTGCAGCCGTTGCCGGGCATGCTGCGCACTCTGCAGGCGCCCGGAAATGAGCACAGAGCCGCCGATCCGGCGGCCGCCATCCCCTGGAAACTACGGCAGTGCCAGCACGGCCGGGCGACTGTTGACCATGGGGTGAAGTGGGCCGCGGGTTGCATGTCGCGAATGATGCGCCTTGGTCGAAAGCCCATGCTGTCGCTTGGCTAGGTGGAGAGGCCGGGGGGAGGGGGGAGTGGAAAGTCTGGCGGGCATCAAGGGAAGACCGGCCCTGTCCCTTTGCTCGCAAAGTGACGAAACCGACAGGGGGGGCTATGGGCATGCACTGTCCCGGGTCCTTCGTGGTGCCTGTGCCCGCGGGTGGTTCGAGCCCCGGCCGCGGGCTACTCATTGCCCCTGCTAAGGGGGTTGTGCCGTAGGGTGCTGGGCTGCATGGGTCCTTCCTGGGGTTCGCAGGTGCGGGTAGTTCGGACCGCGTGATCGCGCCAGCGGGCGGCCGGGCGGATTTGTCAATTGCGCAAGTAGGAAGCGAGCGGGTCCTTCCATTGGTGTGGGCGTGCGGGTTGTTCCGGCCCCCCGCGGGCGCCAGTGTCGCGGCGGTGCATGGGGTAAGTAAGCGATGAGCCGCCGGCCGCCTGATGGGCTGCGGTGGGTCCTTCCGGAGCTGCAGGCCGGCGGATCGTTCGAGCCCCGGCCGCGCGGCAGTCATCGGTGCCCCATGGGGGGTGATGTGCCCCCAGCCACACATGCCCCCAGATTCGCCCGCTGTGCCCCCGGATGTGCCCCCCGATGCCCCCGGACGGTGGCACACTCCGGCGGACGCCTGCGAACGCGGCGCCCTCAGGCTTCATAGGTAAGTAGGGGGTCCGGCGGATGCTGGCGGACGCCAGCGAGCGGATACGTGGTGCCTCCGACAGGAATCGAACCTGTATCTGGCGCTTAGGAGGCGCCCGTTCTATCCATTGAACTACGGTGGCAGCACCCTCGATTTTGGCACGACGGCGGAGGCAGCCGGTGCCGCGCCGGCGGCCGGCAGCGGCGCTTCGCCCAGGCGCCAGGTCCAGATCAAGTCCAGCGAGTTGTCGTCGCCCGACTGCGCACGCAGCGTGAAGCGCTGCGCGATGCGGTAGATGAGCTGCCAGGTGCCGCTGGTGGCGTTGACGCCCCGTTCGTAGCCGAGGTACCAGCGTCGCGAGAGCTGCTTGCCCAGCGCGATGACGGTTTCTCGCACTTCGCCGTCACCCTGGCGCAGGCTCAGTTCGTCCAGGCCGATGTTGCGCAGGAAGGCGTCGGTGGGCGCCTCGCCTTCGCCGGCCAGAAGAGCCACGGCGGCCCGCTGCAGCAGCGAGGTGTCGGCGCGGCCCAGGCCGTCGCTGGCGCGGCCCAGCACCAGCCAGGACAGCTTGTCGGTGTCGCTCATGTCGGGGTCGGAGTACAGCCGCACGCGCGGCGAGACGAAGCTGCCGCTGATGGCCACGCCCACGCGCATGTCGATGTTGGGCCGCAGCGCCAGGATGTCCAGGCTCGGATTTTCGGGCGGCCCGCTGAAGCTCAGCACGCCGCGCTCGATGTCCAGCTTCTGTCCGTAGGCGGCGTAGGTGCCGTCGACTGCGCTGATCTCGCCGCGGATGGCCAGGCGGCCACCGGGTGTGGCGATGCGCAGCAGGCCCGCCAGTTCGGTGTCCAGGCCGCGACCACGCACGCGCAGGTCGCTGCCCAGGTCGACCGTGACGGCCACCTGCGTGTCGCGACGCGGCCGGGTGGTCTCGCCGGCTTCGCGCGTGGGCGCGCTCTGCGGGGCGCGGATGGTCACGTCGTCGTCCAGGGTCGGCGCGTCGCTGCGCGCCAGGTCGAACAGGCCTTCATCGATCTTCAGATCGGCGTCGAGCTTAAGCGAGGCAGGCTGCAGCACCAGCGTGCCCTTGCCGCTGGCCACGAGCTGGCGGTCGATGCGGCCCACGACGCGGAAGCGCCGCGCCTCCATCTGCAGCCGCGCCACGGGCCGGGTGCCGAGGTCGGCCTCGCCCTGGATCTGCAGTTCGCCGTCGCCGCCGCGGAAGCTGAAGCGTTCGATCTTCGCCTTGGGCCCGGTGAGCTGGATGGCCACGTCGCCGGCCGTCACGTCCACCCCCTGCAACAGGTTGCGCACGCCGACGTTGGTGCCCAGGATCTGGCCCGTGAAATCGGGCGCATCGAGTCGGCCGCCGACGCTGGCACTGGTGGTCAGTGCGCCGGTCAGACGCCAGCCCGGCGGCACCCAGGCGCCCCAGATGCCCAGGTTGGCCACGCGTGCCTCGATGACGCCTTCGATGGGCGAGCGGCTGTCCGGCCAGCGGCGCTGCGGCGTGGTCTGCAGGCTGAGTGCGCCCGCTGCTTCGCCCACCGACGTGCCCGCCAGGCCTTGCGTGAAGATCCAGCGGCCGTCGTGGGCGGCCATGGCCAGTCGCAGGTCGGTCAGGCCCATGGACTGTCGCCCGGTGCTGTCCTGCACGAAGAGGTCGCCGCCGCGGCGTTCGAACACCACGTCGGCGTCGAAGCGTTCGGCGGCCTTGATGTCCAGCGTGCCTGCCAGCCGCAGGTCACCGCCCCAGCCGAAGCTGGGCTGCGCCCGCGCCAGCATGGGTGCGGCCAGGAAAGGTTCGATCTCGGCGCGAAGCTGGAAGTCGGGGCGTTCGCCGCGCATGTCCACGCGCACCTCGTCCCAGCGCAGCGCGACGGTCTCGGCCAGCCGCACCCGGCCGGGATCGGCTCGCACGTCGATCAGGCTGCCCTGGGCGTCGAAACGCAGTTCGGCCCGCAAGTCGCGAGCGTCGATCCAGCGGCCGGGCACCGGCGCGGCGGAGGGCACTGCGCTGGCGGCAGCGCTGCCGGCATCGGTGCCGATGCTGGTGCCCACCGCCTTGCCGTCCCAGGCCGATGCGGTCAGCTCGGCGATGCGGCCACGCCAGCTGCCGCCGCCCGCGCCATCGGCCACCCAGGCGCCGGCGGCTTCGAGGTGTGCCCGCGTGCCGGTGTCGCTGCGCAGGCCCAGCAGCGCGTCGGCGATGGCCGGGGGGTTCAGCGGCAGCGCGGCGTCCAGCCGCAAGCGATGCTGCAGCAGCGTGCCCTGCAGGTCGGCGCGCAGCAGGTCCATGGACTGGCGGCCGAGCTTCAGGCCGGCGAGGTCGAGCTGGGCGGCCAGCGGCTGGTCGCTGGCGCTGTTGAGCTGCCAGGTGGCGCGGCCGCTGGCCAGGCGGGCATCACCCAGCCGCAGCTTGTCGACACGCGCCTGGCCGTCGGTGCGCACGTCGGGCCAGCGACCCTGCCCGTTGAGCGTGATCTCGGCCACGCCCTCGCGCGGCGCCCACTCGGCCAGCGAAGGCAGCAGGCGGGCCAGTGGGGCCAGCACGGCCAGCGCGTCGGCCTTGACGTCGACGTGCCAGCGGTCGGCACCGCCATCGCCCAGCGGGTCGCCCTGGGCTTCGAAGGCGATGCGGTTGCTGCCCAGCCGGACCTCGCCGCGCGCGCTGCCCGGCGGACCGCTGCGTGCGGGCGAAGTGGGCGCATGGGCCAGCGTCAGCGTGCCCTGCAGCGGCACGCCGGCAATGACCGAGTCGACGATGCGTACGCTGCCGTTGCCCGGCGTGCTCTGCGCCAGCCGCAAGCCTTCCATGGTCTGCGCATCCGCAGGAAGTTGCAGGTCCAGTGTCCAGCCGCCCGAGATGCGGTGGGGTCCCTGGCGCCAGGCCGAGCCTTCGGCGCCGGGCCACCAGAGCAGCGGATCGAAGTCGACCAGCGAGCCTTGGGTCGTCACGGTCCAGCCGCCGCGGGCCTGGCGTTCGGCAAGCCCGTTCAGTTGGGCCGTCGCCGCCCCTGCGCTGGCGCGCATCTGGCGGATCTCGATCGACCGTGCCGCCAAGGTCGCATCGGCCTGCACCTGCAGCGTGCGGCTGCTGCCGTCGAGGCGGCCGTCGAGCGTGCCCCGCAGGTCCAGCGACCACGGCTGGCGCACCGCACGCGAAGCCGATGTCGATGCCGAGGGACCGGGCGCCGGCAGGCCGCGCAGCACCAGGGCCAGCGGACCCGACACCACCAGCGCCGGCGCACTGTCGTCGAGCTGCTGCGGCCGCAGGTCCACCGTGGTGCTTTCGAGTTCCAGCCGGTCACCCTGCCAGAAGCCGCTGCCGCGCCAACGCCCGGCATCACGGACGGCATTGCCGAGCACGATGTCGAACTGCGTCAGGTCGACGCGGTCGCGGCGCGAGTTCAGCGCGCGCAGCCCCAGCTCCAGTCGGCGCACCGGCAGCCGGCCTTCGCTCCAGCGTCCGGGCGACTGGTTCTCCAGATCGATGGCAGCGCTGATCGGGGCGTCGAGCGAACTGCTCTGGATCTCCACGCTGCCGCTGAGCCGGGTGCGTGGGGCGCTGCTGGACAAGGCGCCGAGGTCGAGCGCCTCGGTGCGCGCGCCCAGCGAGGCCAGCGGCCAGCTGGCGAAAGGGGCGATGCCGGCGCGCAGGTCCAGCGAGGGCGGTGTGCGGCCTGCCGCAGCGGTGCCACGCAGCGTGGCGCGGGTGTCGAATCGTTGCAGCGGCCCCCGGGCAGTGACCGCGGCGGCCCACTCCGGCGCGGCCGGGTCGCCCTCGCGCGGCACGAGCTGGGCCTGCAGGTCCAGCTGCAGCGGTGAATCGGTCTCGATGTGACCTTGCGCGGTGCCGCGCACGCGGTCCCATTCGAAGCTCATCGTGTCGATCACGTGGCGCCCGCCGTCGTTGCTGCCCAGTCGCAGGCGGGCCTGCAGGGCCTGGACGGGCGCATGGCCGTCGAGCTGGGCCGTGCCGATGGCCAGTGCATCCACGTTCAGCGACAGGGGCGAGCGCAGGTCGTCGGGCGGCGGCGTGCCCGGCACCGGCGGATTCGTCGCCACGCTCAGGCGTTCGATGGCGATGCGCTGCGCCTCCAGGCCGATCCAGGCGTGGCCGTCGGGTCGCCAGCGCCACACGAGGCCGTCTGCCACGAGGTTCTCGATGACCACGCTGCGCACCCGGCCGCTGCCGGCATATTCGATGCGGCGCGCCTCGAAGCGGCTCGACAGCAGGGCCCCCTGCGCGCCTTCGACCCGGACGCCGGGCACCTGATCGATCAGCCAGGCGGTGCCGGCAGGGGTGCGAAGCAGCCAGTGCACGCTCCAGGCCAGGGCACCCAGCACCGCGGCCGCGGTCAGCAGCACCCAGAAGGTGGGGGCCACCATCTGCCAGGCCACGCGCAGGGGCGACGCTCGCAGTGCCCGAGGCGGGCGCTTGCCGCCCGACGGCGACGCGGCGTTTTCCGGCGGTGGATCTGGCGCCTGCATCGTCGGTCCCTACAGCGAGATGCCGATGCTGAAGTGGAGCCTGCCGCGTCGCAGTTCCTGTGCCCAGGCCCAGTCCAGCTTGAGCGGGCCGACCGGGCTGCGCCAGCGCAGGCCCACGCCGGCGCCGATGGCGGGTGAAAGATCGCCGAAGCTGTTGGCGGCGCGACCGGCGTCGACGAAGACGGCACCCAGCAGGGACGGCATGCCGTCGACGAAGGGCCGCGCCAGTTCGACGCTCCCGGTGAAGAGCACGGCGCCGCTGGTCACCGTGCCGTCGACCCGCGGGCCGAGCTCGCGATAGGCGTAGCCGCGCACCGAGTCGTCGCCACCGGCGCGCCACAACTGCGAGTCGGGGATGGAGACGGCACTGGCGCGGAAGACCTTGCCCAGTTCGACGCGGGCTTCACCGAACCAGCTGCTGCCCAGCGGCATGTAGCCGGTCAGGCGCCCGTAGGCGCGCGTGAAGGGACCGCTGACGCCGTTGCTGGCGTGCGAGTGGCCCAGACCCGCCTGCAGGGCCAGCGTGTAGCCGCTGGTCGGCAGCACCACGCTGTCGAGCCGGCGCAGCACGGCATGGGCGTTGGCCGAGAGCGCGAGCGTGTCGCTGCGTGTCGTCAGCGTGCTGCGGCTGGCCCTTTCGGCCTCGACGAACACCAGCTGTTCGAACTCCGGCGTGTCGCGCGCCCGTCCCAGTCGCACACGCTGCGAGGTGACGACGTCGGTGTCGGTGGCCAGGCGCTCGATGGCCAGGCCCGCCACGTTGCGGAACAGGCCGCGCCGGGGGTGTGTGCTCAGCTCGATGTTCAACGCCCGCTTCAGGTCGGCCACTTCGAGGTCGGCGCGGGCGCGCAGGGGCCAGCCCAGCACGCGGCGGTCGATCAGCTCGACCGTGGTGCGCGGGCCGGTGTTGGCGCTGTAGCCCACGCCCAGCGTCACCATCTTCAGCGGCTGCTCTCGAAGGCGAACCCGCACCGGTGCTGTGGCGGCCGTCGTGGGGTCGGTGTCGTGGGACACGGTGACGTTCTCGAACAGGCCCGACTTCTGCAGCCGTTCCTGGTAGTCCAGCAGCAGCGACTCGGTCAGCGGCGTGCCGGGCTGGAAGTTGGCCAGGTTGCGCACCGTGGCGGCTTCGTGGGTGGCCAGGCCTTCGACCTCGATGGGTCCGGCGCTGAACAGCGGACCGCTGTCCAGCACCAGGAACAGGCGCACCCGGTGTTGCGGTGGATCGACCTCGGCGGCCGTGCCGCTCCATGCCGCCGTGGCGTAGCCGCTGGCGCGAAGGCGTGCCAGCGTGGAGGCCTTGGCGCTGTTCCAGACGGCGTTGCGGAAGGCTGCACCCGGCGGCAGCACCCAGCTGTCGCGCAACTCCTGCAGCAGCGCGCGGGCGCGCGTGTCGCCGGCGTCGGCGGCCGCCTGCAGCGGCCCTTCGACCTCCAGCGTCACGCGGGAGATGGCCGCGCGCGGGCCAGGCTCGACCTTCAGGCGCAGGTCCTGCGCGCGGCCGCTGGCGGTCTGGTTCGATCGCTCGACCTGTACTTCAGGCGAAAAGAAGCCTTCGGTGCGAAGCAACTCGCCCACCTGCCGCGGCGCCGCGTCGATCAGGCGCGCCCATTCGCCGTCGCTCACCTGGTCGCCGCGCGACAAGCTCCCCAGGCGCGTGATGTCGAGATGGCGCATCAGCAGCGCCTGCAGGTCGGCCGGGGCCACGACCTCGACGCGCACGCCCGAGAGGTCGGCGGCCGGCGCCGCGTTGTCGGCCGGCACGGTCGACGCCGGGCCGCGCAGCGTGCTGCAGCCACCCAGCACCAGCAGCGCCAGCGGCGCAGCCAGCGAGGTCGCGAGCCTCATTTGCTCAGCAGCCGCATCGCGCCTTCAAGTCCGGCCAGCGTCAGCGGGTACATGCGCTGGTTCATCAGCTGCTGGATGATCGAGATGCTCTGCCGGTACTGCCACACGCCCTGCGGCTCGGGATTGATCCAGGCGAACTTCGGGAAGGCGTTGGTCATGCGCTGCAGCCACTCGGCGCCCGGCTCCTCGTTGTTGTATTCCACGCTGCCGCCGGGCTGCAGGATCTCGTAGGGGCTCATCGTCGCGTCGCCGATGAACAGCAGCTTGTAGTCCTTGTTGTACTTCCGGATGATGTCCCAGGTGGCGAACTTCTCCGAATAGCGCCGCCGGTTGTTCTTCCAGACGAAGTCGTACAGGCAGTTGTGGAAGTAATAGAACTCGAGGTGCTTGAACTCGGTCTTGGCCGCCGAGAAGAGTTCTTCGACGCGGTGGATGTGCTCGTCCATCGTGCCGCCGACGTCCATCAGCAGCAGCACCTTCACCTTGTTGTGGCGCTCCGGCACCATCTTGATGTCGAGCATGCCGGCGTTGGCCGCCGTGCGGTGGATGGTGTCGTCCAGGTCGAGCTCTTCCTCGGCGCCTTCGCGTGCGAAGCGCCGCAGCCGGCGCAGGGCCACCTTGATGTTGCGCGTGCCGAGTTCCTTGGTGTCGTCGTAGTCCTTGTAGGCGCGCTGGTCCCACACCTTCACGGCGCTCTTGTTGCGGCCCTTGTCCTGCCCGATGCGGATGCCCTGCGGGTTGTAGCCGTAGGCACCGAAGGGGCTGGTGCCGCCGGTGCCTATCATGCGGTTGCCGCCCTGGTGGCGTTCCTTCTGCTCCTCGAAGCGCTTCTTGAGCGTCTCCATCAGCTCGTCCCAGCCCATCTTCTCGATGGCCGCCTTCTGCTCGGCGCTGAGTTCGAGTTCGAGTGTCTTGCGCAGCCACTCCAGCGGCACGTCCTGCGTGAAGTCGGTGAGCATCTCCACGCCCTTGAAGTAGGCGGCGAAGGCGCGGTCGAACTTGTCGAAATGCGCCTCGTCCTTCACCAGCGAGGTTCGGGCGAGGTAGTAGAAGTCGTCGACCGAGGGGCCGATGACGCCGGCGCGCAGCGCTTCGAGCAGGGTGAGGAACTCCTTCACCGAGACCGGCAGCTTGGCAGCGCGCAGCGTGTAGAAGAAGTTGATCAGCATGCGTGGTGGGTCCGGTCGATCTTCCCGGAGGCAGTGTCCCCGGACGGTATTGTGCGCCGCGGTGAATCCTGACGGCGGACGCGGTGGCTCAGGTCCTGGATGCCTGACCTGCCGGCTTGGTGGGTGCCTTGCGGCCGGCACCTGACTTGACGTCGTGGCGGGCGAGCCAGTCGAAGAACTCGCCGTACCACTGGCGGCTGTTGCGCGGCTTCAGCACCCAGTGGTTCTCGTCGGGGAACCATAGAAGCCGCGCATCGACATTCAGCGCCTTCAGGGTGTTGTAGTAGGCCAGCCCCTGGGCGTCGGGCACGCGGTAGTCGAGCGCGCCGTGGATCACCAGCGTGGGCGTGCGCATCTCGCCGGCGCTGGCGTGCGGGCTTTGCGAGTGCACGCGCGCCATGTCGTCCCAGTACCAGGCGCCCAGTTCCTTGGCGTGCCAGGTGTAGGCGTCGTCGGCGAACATCGCCGTCCAGTCGAAGCAACCCGCATGGCAGACGTAGGCGGCATAGCGGCCGGCAGGCACGTGCCCGTTCATCCATGCCACCATGAAGCCACCATAGCTGCCACCGCTGGCGAACACGCGTTTCCTGTCGGCCCAGGGCTTCTTCAGCAGCACATCGGTGGCGGCTTCGACGTCCTGCAGTTCCAGTTCGCCCCAGCGGTGCGTGATGCTGTCCAGGAAGGTGTAGCCGAAGCCGCTGCTGCCGTGGTAATTGACGCAGGCCACGACATAGCCCTGCGCCGCCATGGTCTGCACGTTCCAGCGGAAATGCCAGGCGTCACCGAAGGCGGTGTGCGGACCGCCGTGGATGAGATGGAGCAGCGGATACTTCTTCTTCGCATCGAAGCCGGGCGGGTAGGTGAGCCACATCTGCACGCGGTCGGGCGTGCCTGCAACGCCGGCGGCGCCTTCGAACCAGACCTCTTCGGTGTGGCCCATCACCAGGCCGGCCAGCAGGTCGTCGTTGAACTGCTCGATGCGTCGCGGTGTCTCGCCAGGCAGGCAGACGTGCAGGCGGGGAGGATGGTCGATCGCGTCGGCCAGGCTCACCAACACCCCCGAGGCCTTGTCGAAGCCCTGCAGCCAGCCGCCGCCGACGACGATCTCGGCACGGCGGTCGGGCAGGTCGAATCGCCACAGGTGGCGGCGCCCCTTCTGTTCGGCGGCGAACAGCAGCGCCTGGCCGTCGTCTTCCCAGTGCAGCGGTGCCTGCACGTCGTGGTCCCATTCCCCGCTGACCACCTGCCAGTCGGCGGCGTCCCGGTCCCACACCGCCAGCTGCGACGGCATGGTGTGCTTGGCGCCCTGGTGGGTGGCGGTGAAGGCGATGCGGCCGCCGTCCGGGCTGTAGCGGGGCGCGCTGCAGTCCCAGTCGCTGTCCTGGACGATGGGGGTGATGCGGCCGCTGCGCAGTTCCAGCTCGGCCAGCGCGAAGCGGCCGTCCATGCGCTTGTCGGGCGCAGGGTCGAAGGCGAAGACCACACGGCGGCCGTCCGGCGAGACGTCGAACTGCTGCGCGTCGGGCTCGGTGCGCGTGAGTTCGAAGCGCGTGCCTTCGAAAAGATCACGCACCTTGCCGCTGGCGGTGTCCATCAGGTGCAGGTGCGCGGCCCGACCCATGGGCACGTGATGGTCCCAGTAGCGGTACTGGGCTTCGCCCGTGGCGTAGCCTGTTTCCTTGCGTTCCTTGAAGGCCTTGAGGCTGGCGGCCTGCGCCTTGGCACCCTTCAGCGACGGCCATACCCAGGACACGAAGACGATGCGCTGGCCGTCGGGGCACCAGCGGAAGGCCTCAACACCGGTGGCCACGGTCGCTGCGCGGCGTGCCTCTCCGCCATTGGGGGCGATGAGGTAGAGCTGCGCCTCTTCGTCCTTGCTGCCCTGCTGCTCGCGCTTGGCGACGAAGGCCACCAGATCGCCTCTGGGGCTCCAGCGCGGCTGGCCGTCCTTGTCACCACACTGGGTGAGCGCCCGCGGACGGCCGCCCAGGGTGGACAGCAGCCACAGCGTGCTGGCCCCCTTGTTCTCGTCCATCGAGTAGCGCGTCAGCGAGCTCACCGCCTGTGCGCCGTCGGGCGACAGGCTGGGGGTGCCCAGGCGTTCGATCCGCCAGAGCTGGTCGACGGTGATCGGGGTCTTCTTGGCCATGGTGCTGATCCGTGGGTCGGCGCCGTCAGCGTGGGCGTTCCAGCTGCCACTCCAGGTGCGCACGGATGGTGGGCCATTCGGCGCCGGTGATGCTGTAGACGGCGGTGTCGCGCAGGCTGCCGTTGGGACTGCGCTGGTGCGAACGCAGGATGCCGTCGAGCTGCGCGCCCAGTCTTTCGATGGCGCGTCGGCTCTGCGTGTTGAGCCGGTGCGTGCGGAACTCCACCGCGATGCAGTCGAGCTGTTCGAAGGCGTGGCCGAGCAGCATCCTCTTGCAGTCCGTGTTCAGCGCCGTGCGCTGCGTGCGACCGGCGTACCAGGTGCTGCCGATCTCGACCCGCTTGTGGACGGCATCGATGTTCATGTAGGTGGTCATGCCGACGATGCGGCCCTGGGCGTCGAACACTGTCCAGGGCAGCATGCTGCCGGTGGCCTGCAGCGCTAGGCGACGAGCGATCTCCGCGTCCATGCCTTCGGGGGATGGCACCGCCGTGTACCACAGGCGCCAGAGTTCGCCGTCTGCGGCGGCTTCGCGCAAGCCGGGAGCGTGTTCGGGCGCCAGCGGCGCCAGGCGGGCATGCGGGCCCGACAAGGTCACGGGGACGGGCCAGGGCATGTCGGTCCTCGGTGTCGGGTTCAGCGCTCGATCGTGATGGATCGGCGGCGGTTCATCGGTTGTGGCGCTGCATGAACACCAGCTTCTCGAACAGCGTCACGTCCTGCTCGTTCTTCAGCAGTGCGCCCACCAGCGGCGGCATCGCCACCTTCTCGTCCTTGCTCTGCAAGGCCTCGAGCGGGATGTCCTCGGCCACCAGCAGCTTCAGCCAGTCGAGCAGTTCCGAAGTGGATGGCTTCTTCTTGAGACCCGGGAGGCCGCGCACGTCGAAGAAGGTCTTCATCGCGGCGCCGAGAAGCTCCTTCTTGATGCCGGGGAAATGCACCTCGACGATGGCCTTCATGGTCTCGGCGTCGGGGAATCGGATGTAGTGGAAGAAGCAGCGTCGCAGGAAGGCGTCGGGCAGCTCCTTCTCGTTGTTCGAGGTGATGAAGACCAGCGGTCTGTGCCTGGCCTTCACGAGTTCGCGCGTCTCGTAGACGTAGAACTCCATGCGGTCGATCTCGCGCAGCAGGTCGTTCGGGAACTCGATGTCGGCCTTGTCGATCTCGTCGATCAGCAGCACCACGGGCTGCTCGGAGGTGAAGGCCTGCCACAGCACACCCTTGACGATGTAGTTGCGGATGTCCTTCACGCGGTCGGAGGCATCGAGGTCGGCGAGCTGGCTGTCGCGCAGTCGGCTCACGGCGTCGTACTCGTACAGGCCCTGCTGCGCCTTGGTCGTGCTCTTGATGTGCCACTGCAGCAGCGGCATCTTGAGGGCGGCGGCCACTTCCTCTGCCAGCATCGTCTTGCCGGTGCCCGGTTCGCCCTTGATGAGCAGCGGCCGGGTCAGCGTGATCGAGGCGTTGACGGCCAGCATCAGGTCCTGCGTGGCAATGTACGAATCCGAGCCCTGGAACTTCATGTGATGTGTTTTTTCGGAGGGTTTGACCCAGTATAAGGCGCCGTATAATTTGGTCGTTTTGGCCCGGGGTGGCGCTGCAGGGCGCACTTGCGCTGCAAGCTCAGTCGCCCAGGGCACCGACGCGAAACCCGCCGCCGCCCTTCATTTACTGCGACGCAAACCTGCCCCTACGATGATCAAAGCCCTGACCCTCCTGCTGGCGCTGTTCGGCGCATCCTCCGGCGCCCTGGCGCAAGACGCCGCTGCAGGTCAGCGCAAGGCCGCCATGTGCATCGGCTGCCACGGCATCGAGGGCTACCAGGCCAGTTTTCCCGTCGTTCACCGCGTCCCGAAGATTTCGGGCCAGAACGCCAAGTACATCGTCGCAGCGCTCACGGCCTACAAGTCGGGCGAGCGCAAGCACCCGTCCATGCGCGGTCTGGCCGGTTCTCTCAGTGAGCAGGACATGGCCGATCTGGCGGCCTTCTACGAAAAGCATGGCGAAGGTTCGTTCAAGCGCGTCTCGGCGGCGCCCGCCGCGCCGCGGCCCGAGGTGGCCGAGCTGCTGACCAAGGGAGCCTGTGCCTCCTGCCACGGTGCCGATTACAACAAGCCGATCGATGGCGCCTATCCCAAGCTGGCGGGCCAGGCGGCCGACTATCTGTACGTCTCGCTGAAGTCCTATCAGGTGCAGGGCAGTGCCGTGCATGGGCGTGCCAACGCCATCATGTCGGCGCAGGTCAAGCAGTTCAAGCCCTCGGAACTGAAGGCCATGGCCGACTACATCGGCTCGCTGCCCGGCGACCTGCGTACCGTGCCGCAATCGCGGTTCCGCTGAGGCGGCTTCCCGGCTCCCCCGACAGGATGGCGGCCCCTTGCGGGGCCGTTCTGCCGATCGCTGTCCTGATCGAGCCCGCTTCGAACGTCGCAGACGGCATGCCGGGCGACCAGGCCCGATGAACGCGCACCATGCAAAACGGCCTCTTGCGAGGCCGTTCGGCTGTTGACGGCGAGAGATCCGCGCCGTCGGTCTGCTGTCCCTGGACTCAGGCCTTCTTGGCCCAGGCGCTGCACCAGCCGGGGCCGGCCACCTGCTTGGCGCCGAACAGCGGGCAGCCGCCCCAGGGATCCGTGGCCTTGCCTTGGTACAAGGCACAGTTGGTGCACTTCTGCGCCACATCGTGCTTGGGGTACTTCTTCTTGTCGGCCTTGGTGGTGTCGTGCACATAACCGAGCGCGACCGCCTGCGGGTCCTTCTCATCGAGCTTGACCTGAGCCATGGCCTGGCCGGCGCCCAGGACCGAGCCGCACGCGGCAACTTGCATCATGAACGTACGGCGATTCGTCATCGACATGGAAGATGTCCTTCTAAGAAAATAAGTGACTGTTGATATTGCCACAGCCTGCTGACAGGTTGCAATGCGCTAACGCAAGCCCTGCTCAGGTGGTTGACGTGGTCACGCCAAGACAGGTGTTGCATTTGCCGAGGCCGCGCAGGCGCGGATCGGGCTTGCCGTCGCCGGTCTTGAAGTTGGCGTGGCACCGGATGCAGACATACATCTTGGAACTCGACATCATCGGCTTGACGCCGGGCTCGGCGTGGGGCCGTGCTGCGGTGTACTCGGCCTGGGTCTGGCGCAGCTTGGGGGCCAGTGGGGAGGGGGCAGGTGCGGGGCGACGTGTAGTCATGGCTCGATGGCTTTGGCGCGCGCGAAAACGCTGCTAACCCTCTATTGTCCTCCGAAACGGCAGTCTCGGTACAGGAGCGCCGGTTTTTGGCTGACGCCCGCCTGAATGCAGTGCTGCAGGCGCACCACATCCGATGGAAGACTCTGATGCATCTGGCGTGAACCCTGCTGTATAAATCGTGACTGATCAGTGAGCGGGCAGGAGTGACGAGGCATGCGGGCGACTCTCAAGGAATTGTTGGCCACGGGCGAGGAGGCGGCGCCGGCGCTGTCGGCCCCCGGGCGTGACCCGCTTTCCTTCGGCGCCTTGCGCGGCCTGGTCGACCGCACGCTCCAGACGCTGAACGCCCTTGGCATCGGCCGCAACGACCGCGTCGCCATCGTTCTGAACAACGGCCCGGAGATGGCCGCTTGCTACATGGCCTGTGCCAGCGGGGTGACCAGCGCGCCGCTGAATCCGGCCTACCGGGCCGACGAGTTCGAGTTCTATCTGTCCGACCTGAACGCCAAGGCGCTGATCGTCGAACACGACAGCACCTCGCCCGCCATCGAGGTGGCGACGCGGCTGGGTGTTCGCATCCTGGACCTCGTGCCTCAACTCGATGCCGGCGCAGGCGCCTTCCTGCTGAAGCCGCGCGACGGGCTGGGCGGCGCACCCGCGGCGCAGGGCGGCCCGGCGCAAGCGGCCGATGTCTCGATGGTGCTGCACACCTCGGGCACCACCTCGCGGCCGAAGATCGTGCCACTGTCGCAGGCCAACCTCGCCGCCTCTGCGCAGCACATCTCGCGCACGCTGGCCTTCACGGCGCGGGACTGTGGCCTGAACATCATGCCGCTGTTCCACATCCACGGCCTCATTGCCGGGGTGTTGGCGCCGCTGTCGGCAGGTTCGCAGGTGTTCTGCACGCCTGGGTTCAATGCGCTGAAGTTCTTCGGCTGGATGGACGAGGCCAAACCCACCTGGTACACGGCCGTGCCCACGATGCACCAGACCATCGTCAGCCGCGCGCCAAAGAACGCCGACATCATTGCGCGCCATCCTCTGCGCTTCGTGCGCAGTTCGTCTTCTTCGATGCCGCCTCAGGTCATCAAGGAGATCGAGGAAGTCTTCAAGGCGCCGCTGATCGAGAGCTACGGCATGACCGAGGCCACCCACCAGATGGCCAGCAACCCGCTGCCGCCCGGTGTCCGCAAGCCGGGCACCGTCGGCGTCGCTGCAGGCCCGGAAGTGGCCATCATGGCCGAAGACGGCAGCCTGCTGCCGCGCGGCGGGGTCGGCGAGATCGTGATCCGCGGCCCGAACGTCACCCAGGGCTACGAGAACAACCCCAAGGCCAACGCCGAAGGATTCCGCGACGGCTGGTTCCGCACCGGCGACCAGGGTGTGATGGATGAAGAAGGCTACGTCAGCATCACCGGTCGCCTGAAGGAGATCATCAACCGTGGCGGCGAGAAGGTCAGCCCGCGCGAGGTCGACGAGATCCTGATGGATCACCCCGCAGTCGCGCAGGTGGTCTGCTTCGGCATGCCGCATCCGAAGCTGGGCGAGGAAGTCGCCGCCTGCGTGGTCCTGCGCGAGGGCCAACAGGTCACCGAGCGCGAACTCCAGACCTTCGTGGGCACCCGGGCCGCCGACTACAAGGTCCCCAAGAAGATCCTCTTCATGGACGAGATCCCCAAGGGTGCCACCGGCAAGCTTCAACGCATCGGCCTGGCCGCCAAGCTGGGCCTCTGAGCCAGGAGCCGCAGCGCACGCACAGTTTTCCCCTCGCCCGTCGCCGCAAGGCGACGTCCTATCCACCCATGTGACTTCCCTCTGAATCTAGGAGACAACATGAGCTGGTTCTTCCCCGCCTCCCAACGTTCCGCGCCCCGTGCGCGGCCCCGCTCGCTGTCGGCCCGTGGCCTGGCGCTCATCGCGCTCGGCCTGGCGGCAGCCTGGACCGCGCTGCCGGCGCGCGCCTGGACCCCCACCAAGCCGGTCGAGTTCATCGTGCCGGCCGGCACCGGCGGTGGCGCCGACCAGATGGCGCGCTTCATCCAGGGCGTGGTGTCGAAGAACAACCTGATGAGTCAGCCCATCGTCGTCGTCAACCGCTCCGGCGGCGCGGGCGCCGAAGGTTTCCTGGACGTCAAGGGCGACAAGGGCAACCCGCACAAGATCATCATCACGCTGAGCAACCTCTTCACCACCCCGTTGGCCACTGGGGTGCCCTTCAACTGGCGTGACCTGACCCCGGTGTCCATGCTGGCGCTGGACCAGTTCATCCTGTGGGTGCACGCGGACTCGCCGCACAAGACGGCGGGTGAGTTCCTCGCCGCGATGAAGGCCGCCCCCGACCGCAGCTTCAAGGTCGCCGGCACCGGGTCTCGGCAGGAGGACCACATCATCACGGTGATGCTGGAGAAGGCCGCGGGCAAGAAGGCCACCTACATCCCGTTCCGGGGCGGTGGCGACGTGGCGGTGCAGCTGGTGGGCAAGCATGTGGACGCCACGGTCAACAATCCGATCGAAGCCGAAAGCCACTGGCGCGCCGGAGCGCTGCGCGCGCTCTGCGTGATGGATGGCAAGCCGATGCCCTACAAGGCCAAGGTCACGGCCAGCCAGTCCTGGGCCGACCTGCCGACCTGCAAGTCAGCCGGCCTGCCGGTCGAGTACCAGATGCTGCGCGGCATCTTCATGACGCCAGGCGCCACGCCCGAGCAGGTGAAGTTCTATGTCGACCTGTTCGCCAAGGTGCGCGCGCTGCCCGAGTGGCAGGACTTCATGGCCAAGGGCGCCTTCAACCAGACCACCATGTCCGGCCAGGCCTATTTCGACTGGGTGGCCACCAACGAGCAGTTGCATCGCGTGCTGATGCGCGAAGCCGGCTTCCTGGCCAAGTGATGCGGGCCCATACAGGGCCCGGCACGGGGGCCCGGCCATGAGCGCCAATTCCACCGATCCGCACACGCCTGCGGACGAGGTCGAGCCCGACGACTCGCCGGTGGTCGGCAGCCGCTGGCCCGAGCTGACGCTCGCGCTGGCACTGCTGGCGACGGCGATCGTCGTCATCATCGATGCTCGCCGCGTGGGCACCGGCTGGGACGAGTTCGAGGGGCCGCGTGCGGGTTACTTCCCGTTCTACGTCGGCTGCCTGCTGCTGGTCTCCAGCGCCTGGATCGCCGTCAAACAGTTGCTCAGCTGGCGGCGGCAGGGCGCCGACTTCGCGTCGCGCCGGCAGTTGGCAAGCGTGTGGGCGATGACCTGGCCGATGAGCGTGTATGTCGCGCTCGTCGCGCCGCTGGGCATCTACCTGCCCTCGGCCCTGCTGATTGCCTACTTCATGCGCCGCCATGGCAGCTACGGATGGACCAAGGTGTCGGCCGTGGCGCTGGGCGTGCCGCTCTTCTTCTTCCTGGTTTTCGAACGCTGGTTCCTGGTCGCACTGCCCAAGGGTCCTGTCGAAGCCTGGCTCGGTCTCTAGCAAGGGGCTCCGATGGACGAACTCGCTGCCCTGGGGCAGGGCTTCAGCGTCGCGCTGACCCCCACCAACGTTGCGCTGATGTTCCTGGGCATCATCCTGGGCGTGCTGATCGGCGTTCTGCCGGGCTTGGGCGGCGCCAACGGCGTTGCCATCCTGCTGCCGCTGACCTTCACGATGAACCCCACCTCGGCCATCATCCTGCTGAGCTGCATCTACTGGGGGGCCTTGTTCGGCGGCGCCATCACCTCGATCTTGTTCAACATTCCAGGCGAACCCTGGAGCGTGGCGACCACCTTCGACGGGTACCCGATGGCGCAGCAGGGCAAGGCGGCCGAAGCCTTGACGGCGGCCTTCACCGCCTCCTTCTTCGGCGCCCTGGTGGCCGTGTTGGTCATCACCTTCCTGGCGCCGGTGCTGGCGCGCTTCGCGCTGAAGTTCGGGCCGGCGGAGTTCTTCGCGGTGCAACTGCTGACCTTCGCCAGCTTCGTGGGCCTCAGCAAGGAGCCGCCCTCGAAGACGCTGGCCTCGATGATGCTGGGCTTCTCGCTGGCAGCCGTCGGGCTGGACAGCGTGACCGGCCAGCTGCGCATGACCTTCGACCAGCCTGAACTGCTCAAGGGCTTCAGCTTCCTCGTTGCGGTGATCGGCCTGTTCGGCATCGGCGAGATCCTGCAGACCATGGAAGAAGGCCTGGCGTTCCGCGGCAAGAGCGCGCGCATCTCGCTGCGGGTGGTGCTGCAGACCTGGGGCCGCATGTTCGGCTTCTGGCGCACCTTCATCCGTTCGGCCATTGTCGGCTGCTGGATGGGCATCACCCCCGGGGGCGCCACGCCGGCCAGCTTCATGAGCTACGGTCTGGCGCGCCGCGCCTCCAAGAACCCCCAGGGATTCGGCAAGGGGGAGATCGAAGGCGTGGTCGCGCCCGAGACCGCCAACAACGCCGCCGGCACGGCCGCGCTGCTGCCCATGCTGACCCTGGGCATTCCCGGCTCGCCGACGGCGGCGGTGCTGCTGGGCGGCCTGCTGATCTGGGGCCTGCAGCCCGGGCCCATGCTGTTCGTCGAGCAGAAGGAATTCGTCTGGGGCCTGATCGCCAGCATGTACATGGGCAACATCGTGGGCCTCATCGTGGTGCTCACCACCGTGCCATGGTGGGCGGCGATCCTGCGCATCCCCTTCACCATCATCGGTCCGGTGATCATCGTCATCTGCGCCATCGGCGCCTACACCGTCAACAACGCGATGTTCGACGTCTGGATGATGCTGTTCTTCGGCGTGCTCGGGTACCTGTTCAAGAAGCTGAAGTACCCGCTGGCGCCCCTGGTGCTGGCACTGGTGCTGGGCGACATGGCCGAGTCCAGCTTCCGCCAGGCCATGCTGCTCAGCCAGGGTTCGGTGACCATCTTCTGGAGCAACCCACTGGTGGGCACCATCTTCGCCATCGCCGTAGGCTTGCTGTTGTGGCCGCTGTGGGGTGCGGCCCAGGACATGGCGCGTCAGCGCGAAAAGAGGAGATTCGGGCCATGAAGATCTGTGTGGTCGGCGCCGGTGCGATCGGCGGCTATCTGGGAGCCCGCCTGTCGCGAGCCGGCGAGCAGGTGACTTTCATCGCACGCAACCGCAACCTGGCCGCCATCAACGCCAATGGCTTCCGCCTGTTGCTGGAGGACGGCAGCGAGGAGCACGCGCCCGATGTCCGTGCAGTGCAGGGCATGCAGGACGCCGGTCCTCAGGATGTCGTGCTGCTGACCGTCAAGGCGCATCAGGTGGGCGACCTGCTGCCGGACCTGCGAGCGCTGTTCGGCCCGCAGACCATGGTGGTGACCATGATCAACGGCATCCCCTGGTGGTACTTCCACAAGCTGGTCGGCGCGCACGAGGGCCGCGGCCTGGAAAGCGTGGACCCCGGCGGTCGCATCGCCGCGCACGTCGAGGCCGAGCGCATCATCGGCAGCGTGGTCTATCCCGCGGCCGAGCTGGTCGAACCGGGTGTGGTGAAGCTCATCGAAGGCAACCGCTTCACGCTGGGCGAACTCGACGGCTCGCGCAGCGAACGCATCGACGCCCTCTCGCAGGCCATGATGCGCGCCGGCTTCAAGGCCCCGGTGAGCAAGGACATCCGCGGCGAGATCTGGGTCAAGCTGTGGGGCAACCTCAGCTTCAACCCGATCTCGGCGCTGACGCATGCCACGCTGGAGGACATCTGCCGCTTTCCGCCCACGCGGGAGCTCGCCGCCCGCATGATGGCCGAGGCACAGACCGTGGCAGAGAAGCTCGGCGTCGAATTCCGGATCTCGCTGGACAAGCGCATTGCCGGTGCCGAGGCGGTGGGTGCGCACAAGACCTCGATGCTGCAGGACGTGGAGCACGGCCGCGCTGTCGAACTCGAGGCGCTTGTCGGTTCGGTGATCGAGCTCGGGCGGGTCACCGGCACGCCCACGCCCAACATCGAGGCCATCTACGCCGCCGTGTCGCTGCTGTCGCGCGGCCTGCAGTCTCGGCAGGGGCGGCTGCAGGTGCTGCCGGTCTGAGGCGTCCGCCGCTGCGGGTGAGGCCGCAAGCCCGGCGCGCGGGTTTCAGGCCCGCAGTGCGAAGTCGCGCACCACGGCTTCGCAGACGATGCCGGCGGGTTGATTGGCGCGCCACGCCACCTCGCCGCCCAGCAGCTTCATGCGCTTGCGCACGCCGCCCAGGCCCAGGCCCGGCGCCCACAGCTGGGGGTCGCCACCCACGCCGTTGTCGCTGACCTGGATGAACAGCCCTTGCGCGTCGATGCGCAGGTGCACCGACACCCGCGTCGCCCTGGCATGGTGGATCGCATTGGTGGCCAGTTCGCGCAGGACGCGCGTGATGGCGGACCACTGCACCATGCTCAGCTGGCCGTCGCACTCGATCTGCGTCGTCCATTCGAAATCCATGCGCGCAGCCTCCATGCGTTGCGCGAGGTCGCTCTTCCACTCGGCCACCGCATGGCTGAGGCGATGCTCGCTGGCCGCCAGGCCACGCGTCAGGGTCTTCAGGTCCTTCAGCGTGTGGCGAAGGTAGTCCTCCATCTCACGGGTTGGCGCCTGGTACATCAGGGTCAGCAGGCGCGCGCCGATGTCGTCGTGCAGGTCCTGCGCGATGCGCAGCCGCTCTTCGCTGCGACCGCGTTCGACGGCGGCGTCGTAGTCCACGGCCCGGCGGAGTTGCGCCACCACGCGGTCGGCGAGGACGGCGTCCTCGACGGTGAAGATGCGCCGCCCGCGGCCGGCGAAGCGCAGCACCAGGGACTGCGGTGTCGACGCCCCGAGGCCCGGGGGTGGCCGCAGCGGCACGCGCAGGGCGGCGCCGCCCCGCGCCACGCGTGACCGCAGGGGCGCGCTGTCGCTGCGGGTGATGTCCAGCGGCTCGAAGAGATCGTTCAGCAGCCCCGCCAGACCGGCTGGATAGTGCAGGGGTTGCGCCTGCACGTCGCGCGCTGCGCGATAGAGCTGCTCGAAGATGCGTTCGGTGCTCAGCGTCTGCCCTCCGGTGAATCTGCTGAAGATCCATTGGCGAAGGCCGGCATAGACGCCGAGCGCGAGGAAGACCACCAGTGCCAGCGATGTGAAGGGGCTCAGCGAGAACACCGCCACGAAGAGCAGATCGAGGGCCGAGGCGACGGCGCTGATGCCCGCCAGCAGTGCGAACTCCCGCATCACACGGCGAGAGCGCGTGACGAAGGGCGCCACCATGAGCAGCAGGGCCACGCCAAGGTGCCATGCCGCGGGCGCCACGACGGTCCAGGGCGATGGCCCGCTGGACGTCCTGCCGGGCAGCAGCATGACCGCCGTCACGACGACACCCAGCGCCAGCGCGCCGGCGACGAAGCCGCCGACGACCCTGGCCACCGGGTCGGCGCCCCGGCGGCGGGTGGCCAGGGTCAGCGCCAGTGCGGCAGCCGTGAAGGCAAGCAGCGCGGCTTGCAGCCAGCCCCAGGCAGGTGCCAGAACGCCGGTGCCGGCCAGGGCCAGCAAGGTCGCCGCAGTGGCCCAGGCGGTGCCGGCGATGGGTCGCCATGCCGCATGGCGCCGCGGATGCAGGGCCAGCGCATGGACGCCGGCCGCTGCAGTGGCCAGATCCAGTGCCATGCGCAGCGACAGGTCGATCTGCGACAGCGTGGGCGGCAGGCCGACGCCGGGCAGCATGCCTGTCGCCAGCAGCAGGACCTGTGCCGATTGGCAGGCCGCCATGAGCAGGTAGAGCAGGTTGGCCGGCTGCGGTCGCGACAGTGCCACCACCGCGCCCACCAGCATCAGCAGCATGGCCACGGCCATCAATGGCCAGTAGGGCAGGCCCATGCCGTCGTAGCTGCGCGGCACGAAGGGCACGCTGAAGGTCTGCCCGTCGGCCAGTCGCAAGCTCAGTGGCCCGTGCGCTGCCGCTTCAGACAGCGCACGCTGCAATGCGACATGGTGCGCCCTGGCCTCGTCCGTCACCTGCCAGCGGGGCGGCAATTCAAGCGCATGGACCGACACCGGCAGGCGCCGGCCCTGGGCGCTGGTCGCGGCAGCCAGCAAGGCGTTGTCGGGCAATGGCGGCCCGTGGGCGCCGACGGCCTGCACGACGATCCGGCCGGAAGCGTCGGCCGAGAAGTGCAGCGGCAGATGCGGCGTCTGGGCCAGCCAGCGCGTGGTCGCGAAGACGACCAGGCAGCTCGCCAGCGCCAGTGCGATGAGCAGGCGCAGCCGCCAGCCGATCCAGCGGCCCAGGGGATGCAGGCGAGGGCGCTGCACGGGTCGGGCGGCGACAGCGTCCACCGTGGGTCCGGCCGCGTCCGCTGCGGGGGCGCCGGCACCGGGAGCCTGCGCACTCATCGATTCACCTCGACTGCCCGGGTTTGCCCTGGCTACCGTGCGCGACGCGCGGGCCCGTCGTGAACGATGCCACCGCCCTTCAAACCAGCCCCTGCTTGCTGGCCAGCACGGCGGCCTCGGCCCGGCTGGACACGTTGAGCTTCTTGTAGATGGACTTGATGTGGTCGTTGACGGTGAACCACTTGATGCCCATCAGGCTGGCGATCTCCTTGATGGTGAAACCCTTGCTGAGGTAGGTGAGCACCTCGGTTTCCCGCGGCGTGAGGCGTTCGCAGTCGAGCGGGGCTTCGAGCGCGACGGGCCGGCTGGTCTGGAAGCTGCCGCTGTGCAGAAAACCGGAGTCGGTGTTGCGCACCTCGCCGCCCTGTCTGAAATGGCCCAGCAGCCGCCGGGCGATGGCCGGCGACAGCGGGGGCTGGCCGCGCACGATCTTCTGCAACTCCTCCACCAGCACCTCGAAACGGTCTTCCTTCAGCAAGTAGCCGTCGGCGCCGCATTGCAGCGCAGGGAACAGGTGCTCGTCGTCGGAGTACAGCGTGGTGACGATCTTCGTGGCCGGGTACTGCGACAACTCGGTCAGCAGTTCCATGCCGTTGCCGTCAGGCAGTTCGAGGTCGACGAGGATCAGCTTGAAGGGCTCGGTGCCGTTGGCGCCGCTGGCCGCCCTGACCTGGCGCCGCGCACCTTCCAGGTCGCCGGCCTCGGCGATCTGGTGGGCGTCGCTGAAGCTCTCGCGCACCACCCGGCACAGGAAGCTGCGCGCGACGGGATTGTCTTCCAGTATCAGCACCTTCACGCTCATGACGGCTCCTGTGAAAAGCTCTCTGCATGCTAGCGTGATTGGACCGGCCCGGCGATGCCCGCTGATGGGGGGCGAGCAGACCCCCTAGCTTGAAGCTTCGCCACAGGGCGCGCGCCCCGGCGCGGCCGTGTCCCGTCCGGCACGGGCCGGCTCCTACAATCCACCGATGAACATCCTGATAGCCAACGACGACGGCTACCTCGCGCCGGGCATCGCCGCGCTGGTCAAGGCCTGCCAGGGCCTCGGCCACATCGACGTCATCGCCCCGGAGCAGAACGCCAGCGGGACATCGAACTCGCTCACGCTGCACCGGCCGCTGAACGTCTTCGAAGCGCGCGGCCCCGAGGTGCGGGGCTTCAAGGTGGTCGGGGGCACGCCGTCCGACTGCGTGCACGTGGCGCTGACCGGCCTGCTGCCGCGGCGCCCCGACCTCGTCATCTCGGGCATCAACAACGGTGCCAACATGGGCGACGACACGCTGTATTCCGGCACCGTGGCGGCTGCGATGGAGGGTTTCCTGTTCGGCATCCCGGCCATCGCCTTCTCGCAGGGCGAGAAGGGCTGGGCTCATCTCGACGAGGCCGCCGCCACCGCCCGATCGATCATCGACGACCTGCTGGCCAACGGGCCCCTGCGCGGACCCTGGCTGCTGAACGTGAACATTCCGAACCGGCCCGACGCGGTGTCCCTGCCCAGGGTCGTCACCCGCCTCGGCCGGCGGCACGCCAGCGAACCCGTGATCGCGCAGACCAGCCCCCGCGGCGAGACGATCTACTGGATCGGACCGGCCGGTGACGCCCGTGAAGCAGGCGAAGGCACCGACTTCCATGCCGTGGCCAGCGGCAAGGTGAGCATCACCCCGCTGCAGGTCGACCTCACGGACCACGCGTCGCTGGGCCATTGGGGCGAACGGATGCGAAAGGGCGCATGACGAAGAAGCCGTCGCCGGCACGCTTCCCGGTGGGCCTGGACCGGCTGGGCGGCGGGTCGCGCACCGCCGCGTCGCCCTTGCTGCGACCGCAGCGCCCCGTGCACGAGGCGGCACGCGACGCCGCGCGAGCGGCGTCGCCCAGCGGCCTGGGCATGGACTCATCTGCAGTGCGGCGGCGCATGGTCGAGAGACTGCGCGCCGGCGGCGTCGACCACGAAGCCGTGCTGGCGGCATTTGCGGCCGTGCCGCGCCACGAGTTCGTCGACACTGCGCTGGCCACCCAGGCCTACGAGGACACAAGCCTGCCGATCGGATTCAACCAGACGATCTCGAAGCCTTCGGTGGTGGCCCGCATGCTGTCGCTGCTCTTCGAAGGCGACAGCGCACGTACCGGCGGCTCGCTCGGTCGTGTGCTCGAGATCGGCACCGGCTGCGGCTACCAGACGGCCCTGCTGGCCAGGCTGGCGCGGCGCGTCCTGTCCATCGAGCGTCTGAAGCCGCTGCACGACAAGGCGCGCGACAACCTCCAGACGCACCGGGGAGGCGACGTGCGGCTGGTGTGGGGCGACGGACGCCTGGGCCATGCGCCGAACGCGCCGTTCGACACCATCATTGCGGCAGCCGGCGGCGAAGACCTGCCGGCAGCCTGGGTCGAGCAGCTGGCCGAGGGCGGCCGGCTCGTGGCACCCGTGCACGACGCCGCCTCGGGCGGTCAGGTGCTTCTGGTGGTGGACAGGCGCGCTGACGGGGTCGTGCAGCGCCTCGCCGATGCCGTGCACTTCGTCCCTCTAAAATCCGGCAAGCAATGACCGAGGTCTGTAACACGATGATTTCCAGCCGACTGACCGCGAGACGATCGCCTTGCCGGCCTGCCGCGCGATCCTTGCTCGCCAGCGTTCTGGTTGCCGTGATGCTGCTCGCAGGATGCGCCACCGGCATCAACCAGGCCCCGGTCGAGGACCGGTCCGGCTCGCGCCCGTCCCCCGGCGGTCAGACCACCGCGCCGGCGGCGGCGCTTCCAGGGCCTCCGGCGGCGTCAGCGGCCGCTCTGGAGGCACAAGCCCGTGCCAACGCCGAACTGGCGAACAAGCCCGGGTTCTACCAGGTCAAGCCCGGCGACACCCTGATCCGCATCGGCCTCGAGCAAGGCCAGAACTGGCGTGACGTGGCGCGCTGGAACAACATCGACAACCCCAACATCATCGAAGTGGGGCAGGTGCTGCGTGTGGCGCCTCCGGCCCCCGAAGGCGCGGGCGCGGTCGCCCGGCCCGTGGCGCAAGGCGGCAGAGTCGAGGCCCGACCGCTCGATGCAAAGACACCCCCGGGCACGCCCACACCCGGCCCCGACGCAGCGTCACCGCCTGCGACGGCCGGCAGTGCCACCCCGGCAGCCACGACGCCCGTTCCTCCCGCGGCCACACCTGCGCCGCCGCCCCCGCCGGCACCGCCGGCCGCCTCGCGTGAACTCGACGACGACATCACCTGGGGCTGGCCCGCCGCGGGTACCTTGGCCGCGCCCTTCGAAGAGGGTCGCAACAAGGGAATGGCCATCGTCGGCAAGGCTGGGGACCCGGTCTTCGCGGCGGCTGACGGTCGGGTGGTCTATGCCGGGTCGGGTCTGCGCGGCTACGGCAATCTCATCATCGTCAAGCACAACAACACCTACCTCACGGCCTACGCGCACAACCAGGTGCTGCTGGTGAAGGAGGACCAGGCGGTCCGTCGCGGGCAGCGGATTGCGGAGATGGGTTCCACCGATGCAGAGCGCGTGCAGCTCCACTTCGAGATCCGGCGCCAGGGCAAGCCGATCGACCCGGTCAGGTTGTTGCCGCCCCGCTGAGCCGCGGTGCCGCCCCGGGCCGCCGGCATCAGCGTTTCCCAGCAGTGTGAACAGGAACCTGCGCCGCTAGCATCCGCCCGTCCTCATCGGCGCGGAGCCCCTCCTTGCAGATCTTGCAGCTCGTCATCAGCGGTGTCGCGCAGGGTTGCATCTACGGGTTGATCGCACTCGGATTCGTCCTCATCTACAAGGCCACCGAGACGGTGAGCTTCGCGCAGGGCGAGTTGATGATGCTGGGCGCCTTCCTGGGCCTGGCGTTGATGACGATCCTGGGTTTCCCGTTCTGGCTGGCGGTGCCCAGTGCCATCGCCGCCATGGCTGTCTTCGGCATGCTGGCCGAGCGGCTCGTCATCCGTCCCATCCTGGGGCAGCCGGCGTTTTCGATCGTGATGCTGACCATCGGCATCGGCTACGTGGCGCGTGGCGCGATCACGATGATCCCCGCCATCGGGACCGAGACGCACATGCTGCCCGTGCCGTACAAGGACGCCGTCGTGCGCGTCGGCGCGCTGGTCATCAACATCGAGCAGATGGTGGTGATCGGTGCCACCGCCGTGCTGTGTGCCCTGCTGTTCGCGCTGTTCCGCTTCAGCAAGGTCGGCATCGCGATGCAGGCCTCGTCGCAGAACCAGCTCGCGGCCTATTACATGGGCATCCCGGTGCAGCGCCTGAACGGCCTGGTGTGGGGCCTGGCAGCGGCGGTGGCGGCCATCGCGGGCCTGCTTCTGGCCCCCATCACCTTCGTGCACGCCAACATGGGCATCATCGGCCTGAAGGCCTTTCCGGCCGCGGTGGTGGGCGGGTTCGGCAGCCTGCCGGGCGCCATCGTCGGTGGCCTCATCATCGGTCTGGTCGAGTCGTTCTCGGGCTTCTACCTGCCCGAAGGCTTCAAGGACATCGCCGCCTACGTGGTGGTGCTGGTCATGCTGATGGTCAAGCCCAACGGCCTGTTCGGCGAGAACCTGCGGAAGAAGGTGTGACGTGTCCCACCCCCGAAGCGCCTTCGGCGCAGCTTGCAGGCCGCGCCGGGCCAGTGGCCCGGACCCTTTCCAGGCGGCAAGGGTTCACCGGACCTACATGGACGCCCCCGGTTTGCCAAGCTTCCAGCTCACTTCTGCACTGAGGAAGAGATTGCACCCGTACATTCGGACTTCTGACGCGAGACGAGCTCGCTGTCCCTGATGGGTTCTGCT
>JALHMT010000009.1 GCA_022843905.1 Rubrivivax sp. | reverse complement strand
CGTGCGGCCATGCCGGCGCCGCGTCGCAACGAGTTCGATCGCATCGTGGCTGGACAACTGCCCGAAGACTGGAGCCACGCACTGCTCCAGTACAAGGAGGCAGCATTGACTCGCGAACCTCTAGCAAGTGGCATCTTCATTTCGGCAGAGATCAACGATCTGTTGGTCGACGTGATGCCGGAACGCATGGTCGCCTGCGCGGACCTGGAAGCACCCACCAACCACAAGCGGCGACTGACGGCGTTCACCGCCGAAGACCGGCGTGGCGCCTACGTGCACTGCGGCGTACGAGAACACGTCATGGGCGCCATGGCCAACGGCATGGCGGCCCACGGCGGCGTGGCTCCGCTGGCCGTGACCTACCTCGCCTTCGCAGACTATGAGCGCCCGGCCATGCGCATGGCCGCCTTGATGGGCCTGCCGGTCAAGTTCGTCTTCAGCCACGATTCCATCGGCATCGGACGCAACGGCCCGACGCACCAGCCGGTGGAGATCCTGGCTTCGTTGCGCGCGATGCCGAACATGCTGGTGCTGCGGCCCGCGGATGCGGTGGAAGCCGCAGAGTGTTGGCAGATCGCGTATGAGCACAGCAAGGGACCCTCGACGCTGGTCTTCGCACGCCAGGCGCTACCCCACGTCCGTCGAACTCACACGAGAGAGAACCTGTCCCGCCGTGGCGCGTATGTCCTCGCCGAAGCCGAAGCTGGGGCGCGGCAAGTCACCCTGCTGGCGACGGGTTCGGAGGTGGCACTCGCCGTCGCTGCACGGAACACACTGCAGAAAGACGGCATACCCACCGCCGTCGTGTCGATGCCGAGCTGGGAGCTGTTTGCAGAACAGGATGAAGGCTACCGGGACAGCGTGCTCGGCCCCGGCACCGTTCGTGTCGCCTGCGAGGCAGCGATGCGATTCGGCTGGGACCAGTGGCTGGGTTCGCGAGGCGGATTCGTCGGCATGAGGGGTTTCGGCGCATCAGGGCCCGCGGAGCAGCTCTACGAGCACTTCGGCATCACGCCTGCCGCCATCGCCGACGAAGTGCGGAGGTTGATGACTGCGGAACGCTGAAGCGGAGCGCTTCATGCATCGCCCTGTCCGATCCGTGACCTGGCCGGTGCACGCTGCCAGCGGCGCGCACCGCGTGGTTGCCTGCGGTGATGACGCCGTCCTGGTGCGTGCGAGCACTTGCAGCGGGGTATGTCAGTTGAGTGTCGTACGAGGTCTGGTGTTGCCACGGGCTTCTGACGCGCTCGGCGCCGTCGGGTCAAAACTGAATCTGCTCGTCCGTGTCGACCAGACGGTTCGGCCTGGAGAAAAAAGCCAGGTGCAGCGAGCCTTCGCGCGTGAAGCCCTGGTGCACGCTGCCCGCGGCACGCACGGCGAAGTTGCCCGCAGTGATGACGCTGTCATGGTCCTCGAAGCAGCCCTCGAGCACGAAGGTCTGCTCGATGCCCATGTGCTCGTGCCTGGGCGCCTGCGTGCCCGGCGCAAAGCTGAACAGCACCGTCGAGGCGCCGCTGACCTCGTCGCGCCACAGCACCTTCAGCCTGACGCCGGGGGCGATTTCCTTCCACGGCATGTTGACCACGTCCACGACGTTCGTCTGGCCAGGCCTGGGGGCATTTCGATCGGGGGTGTCCATCGTTGTCTCCGGTGCGAACTCACGCGGCATCCAGGCCGTCCCAGCAGAGGTACTTGACCTCCAGGTATTCATCGATGCCCAGGTGCGAGCCTTCACGGCCCAGGCCGCTCTGCTTCACGCCGCCGAACGGTGCCAGCTCGTCGGACATGAGCCCGCAGTTGATGCCCACCATGCCCGACGCCAGGCACGCGGCATAGTCGATTTCGCCGCGCGACTCGGTCAGCGGCTGGCCTTCTTCCAGTGTGATCAGCGTGGCCAGGTCTTCCTTGTGCTGCACGATCAGTTCGTACCAGCGGCGCAGCAGTTCGCCGCGCTGCTTGGCGGTGCTGCGGGTGCCACGGGTGGAAGGCGGCCTGCGCGGCGTCGATGGCGCGACGCGTTTCTGCCTCGCGGCAGCGGGGCAGCTCGACGAGCAGCGCGCCGTCGGCCGGGTTGTGCACGGCATAAGCGCCGTGCGGTGTGCGGGCTGTCCATTCGCCGCCGATGTACGCGGCCTCGCGCCAGAGTGCGGCGTCTTTCAGCAAGTGCATCATGCGCGCACCCGCGTCAGCACGGGTGGCGGCCGACCATGAAGGCCGAGTCCGGGTCGGACGTGACCGGGCAGCCCGAGGCCACCAGGCCCTGGCGCAGCGACTTCATGAAGCGGTCGGGGATGCGCAGCGACGGCGCGCGCAGCGGCCCGCCGTTGAAGCCGGCCAGCCAGTCCTGGTACTTCCACTGCGTGCGGTTGAGCGTACCGATACCCGGCGCCGACGCGCCCGATGCCGCGCCGTTGGCCTGGCGCGCCGGGTTGACCTTCCAGTACAGCTCCATGGCCTCCTCGAAACGGCCTTTGCGGGCCAGGTCGAAAGCGCGCGGGTAGTAGTCGCCCATCCACTGCGTGTTGCTGGTGCCCGAGAACTGCAGCTTCATCAGGCTCATCAGCGGAATGGCGTCGGCCTCGATCGGGCAGCTGATGACCACCTCATCGCGGAAGTGGTGGTACATCTCGCAGATGCCGGCCGGCATCGGGAAGCCCTGCTCCGCCTTGATGGCCACCACGTTCGGGCAGTCCTTCAACAGCCGGCGCACCAGTGCCAGCGACATGCCGGCCGGGTGCACCCGCTCGAAGCCCCACAGGGGAATGGGGAACAGCATCACGCCCAGCTCGGTGGCGTCGCAGAAGGCCTTGGTGTAGTCGTAGATCTCCTGCTCGCTGGTGGGCCAGAAGGTCGAGGGGTAGGACAGCAGCACCAGGTCGGCGCCCGCCTTCTCGGCCAGCTTCACGGCTTCGATGTTGTCGGCCAGCGTGCCGAAGGCCGCATGGAAGAACAGGCCTAGTTTGCCGCCCGCACTCTCGCGCGCCCAGGCGGTGACCTGGGCGTTTTCCTCGGCGGTGATGGCGACCTCGGCGCACACCAGGGTGTAGCTGAAGCCGAGCTCGACCACGCGCTCGACGTCGTGCCGGATGCCGCGCTCGTTCAGGCGCTTCAGATCGGCGCTGTAGCTGGGAATGGTGACGGCCGAGCAGCCGACCAGGTTCTGGCGCGCCCAGGCTCGGGCGTCTTTCTTCTTGTACGTGGTCATGGGGAACTGGCTCCTTGAAGGGGTTGAATCACTTGGATCACTTGGATCATTTGGCAATGGGCACGATGCTGACCGGCAGCGGCACGCCGCGGCCCTTCGCGCGGGCGCGCTCGAGCAACAACTCGGCGATGACGATGTCCTGCAACGCGGATCCGACGGACTTGTAGATCACGATGTCGTCGGCGCTGCGCCGCACAGCGCTCTGCCCGGCCACCATGGCGGACAACGCAACGGTCTTCGGCGCAAGCACGAGGCCGGCCTTCGCCGCTGCGATGGCGTCACCGGTCTCGTGCAGCACCTCATGCGGCATGTCGGCCACGATGCAGGCTGCGCGGGCGAGCGTCCCTTCGTCGACCTCACGTTGCTCGGGCAGCGTCGAGCCCAATGACACCACGGTGCTGCCGGGCGCCAGCCAGGTGCCGCGCAACACCGGTGTTTCGTCCCGGCTGCGCGCCGCGCACAGCACAACGTCGGCGCCCTGCACCGCCTGCTGCGGCGACGCAACGGCGGCAATCTCGAGCCCGGGCCTGAAACTGTCGGCAAACCGATGCCGGCTGGCCTCGGTGGGGCTGAAGACGCGCACGCCCGCCAGCGTGCGCACCGAAGCCAGGCATTCGAGCGCGCCGCGCGCTTCGAAGCCGGAGCCGATCACGGCGACGGACAGCGGCCGCTGCGGCGCCAGCCGGTCCACCGCCACCGCTGCCGTGCCGGCGGTGCGCAGGCCGGTGATGCGGTTGCCGTCGATCAGCGCCACCAGCGCCATCGTCTGCTGGTCGAACAAAGAGATGAGGTAGCTCGCGCGGCGCGCCCTGGGCGAAGCGGCAATCAACTTGCAGCCCATCGTCGCGCCGGTGGGCGAGACAGCCGTCAGGCCCCGCAGCCAGATGCCGTCGCCGCGGGCCATCGAACGCGGCGGCACCATCGCGTCGGTGACCTTGGACCCGTAGGCGCGCGCCAGGGCGCTGACCGTCGATGGCCAGTCGGCGAGCGCCGCCACATCGGCGTCGGTGATGAACAGCGTTCGATTCGGGTCGTTGAGGGTTTCGGGCACGTCGGTGGGCCTATGGCGCTGAGAAGGTCGCCACCATAGGGACAAAACCCTTCCGCGTGCACTGGCAGCGCAGCAAAGCAGCGTTGCGCGATGTGGATGGCGGAGGTGTTCCCCAGCCTGGCCGCCGTTACACGTGCGCTTGAATGCCGTGGCGCATGCGCTGCAACTGCACTAGCGTGCGATCAAGTGGGCGTACGGAGGACCCCGGCGCGGCGCAGCCGGGTGCCTGTCTTGCCCGTCGCGGCCTGACGGGCGAAGTCCAGGATGGTGTCCTTGACCACCACCAGCGCCGGGTCCTCGAGAAGCGTGGCCCGGCACCACAGCTGGATGGGCCGAGGCTGCGGCGTCGCGGACAGCGACAGCTGAACGATCGGGAAGTAGGGCTGCAGCAAACGCATCGGAAAGCGCGGCAGCACCGCCAGGTGCCGGCCCAGCGCCAGCAGTCGCAGCAGCACAAGAGCCTCGCCCAGGACGGTGATCTCGTTTCGCGGCGCGGCCACACCGGCTTCTTCCAGCATCTCGCGTATGGGCTGATCGAAGGGTGAAGTCGCGCCCAGGCTGATCCAGTCATGCTCCGCACCGCTGCTCGGCGTCAGGGCACCGCTGCGCGCACAAACATGGCCCTTGCCGCAGAACACACCCAGGTCGTCCTCCACCAGGAGAAAGCGCTCGATGCCGGGCGGCGGCCGGCTGAGCCACGATGGGGCGATCACCAGGTCGTGGCGGCCGTCGACGAGCTGCTCCACCAGCAGGTGGGGCCGGTCGCTGTGCAGCACCAGGTGGCAGCCTGGATGGCGCTGCAGCAGGTGTTCAGCCAGGCTGGGCACGAAGGCTGCACCCACCAGCGGCCCCGTGCCCAGGCGCAACGTGCCGTGCACGCCGCCGCGGTGTCTGGTGCTGGCCGCAGTGGCGTCGCTCAGGCGGCGCGCAATGGCCCGGCCCTCGCGCGCCAGCATGTCACCCAGCACGGTGCTGCGCACACCAAAGCGACTGCGCTCGAACAGCTTGCCGCCGGCCTGCATCTCCAGCGTCTGCATGTTGTGGGTGAGTGTGGGTTGGCTCAGGTGCAGGTGGCGGCTGGCCTGGCTGATGGAGCCGTGTTCGAGGATCGATGCAAGCTGCACGAGATGGCGCGGGTCCATAGGAAAACGCAAGATTTGAAGACCAAAAAACGATTTTACGGATGCATTCAGTCTGCGTAAGGTAGCGCCATGGGAAGACCCAACCTGATCTACATCGTCGCCGACGACCTTGGCTTTGCCGATCTGGGCTGTTACGGCGGGCGGCCGGCGTCGTTGGGTGCGGTGTCGCCGAACATCGATGCCCTGGCCGCCGGCGGCCTGCGGCTGACACAGGGCTATGCCAATTCACCGGTGTGTTCGCCGACGCGGTTTGCGCTGATGACCATGCGCTACCAATACCGGGTGCGTGGCGGCATGGAAGAACCCATCAACAGCAAAAGCAAGGGCAGCGCCGTGCTGGGCCTGCCGCCGCAGACGCCGACACTGCCTTCCCTGTTGCGCCAAGTGGGCTACACCACCGCCTTGGTGGGCAAGTGGCACCTGGGCTACCCGCCGGCATTTGGCCCGTTGCGCTCGGGCTATGACAGCTACTACGGCATCATGGCCGGCGGCGCCGACTACTTCACCCATTGCTCGGGCAAGGGCGATCACGATCTTTACCTGGGCGAGAAGCAGCACCACGAAGAGGGCTATCTCACCGACCTGTTGTCACACCGCGCTGTGGATTTCGTCGAAACCCATGCGAGCGCTGCCCGCGCGGGCCGGCCGTTTTTCCTGAGCCTGCACTACACCGCGCCGCACTGGCCCTGGGAGACGCGGGACGATGCCCACGTGCCTGCGCAGCTCAACACCCTGTTCCACCTGGATGGCGGCAGCGTCGACACCTACCGCCGCATGATCCACCACATGGACGAAGGCATCGGTTGGGTCGTGGACGCCCTGCGCCGGCAAGGCCTGCTGCAGGACACGCTGATCGTCTTCACCAGCGACAACGGCGGCGAGCGCTACTCGGACAACTGGCCGCTCGTGGGCGGCAAGATGGACCTCACCGAAGGCGGCATCCGCGTGCCCTGGGTGGCGCACTGGCCCGCTGTCATCCGGCCCGGTGGCGTGAGCACGCAGCATTGCATGACGATGGACTGGTCCGCCACGCTGCTCGATCTGGCGGGCGGCCAACCAGATCCGCAGTACCCGCTGGACGGCGTGTCGCTTGCCGCCGTTCTGCAGGAGCCGCAACTCACCTTCGAGCGCCCGCTGTACTGGCGCATGCATCACCGCCACCAGCGCGCCCTGCGTGCGGGGCGCTGGAAGTACCTGAAGGTGGACGACCACGAGTACCTGTTCGACCTGCAGGCCGACGAACGCGAGCGGGCCAACCTGGCCGCGCGGCACCCTGAACGCTTTCAGGCCCTGCGCCAGCAGTGGCTGTCCTGGAACGCCACCATCCCGGCCATCCCCGACGATGCCACCGTGAGCCTGGGCTTTTCCGCTGCCGACATGCCGCAGCGCTGAAGGCCCCGCCTGCCTTGACTGAACCACCAACAGCTGCGGAGACCCCACCATGTCCTACACCCTTCCCATGCTGACCCGCCGTGCGTGCTGTGCGCTGGCGTTGCTGGCGACAACCGGCGCCTTCGTGCCTGCCTTTGCGCAGGCCTGGCCGGCCAAGCCGGTGAGCCTGGTGGTGGGGGTGCCGCCCGGCGGCGCACTCGACCCCTACACCCGTGTGCTGGCGGACCACCTGGCCAAGGTGACCGGGGGCACCTTCGTCGTGGAGAACAAGCCGGGCGCCAACGGCAACCTCAGCGCCGAGTCGGTGCTGCGCGCGCCAGCCGACGGCCACACGCTGTGGATCGGCACGCAGTCGATGGTCACCATCAATCCGGCGGCGTTCACTCAGCTGCGCTGGAAGCAGAGCGACTTCAAGCCGGTGCTCAAGGGGGTGGAAGCGCCGCTCGTGCTGGTGATACACCCTTCGGTGCCGGCGCGCAACTTTCAGGAACTCACGGCCTGGATCAAGAACCCCGCGAACAAGGCGGCCTATGCCTCGTTCAGCCCCGGCACGCCATCGCATTTCCTTGGTTACCAGCTCAACGAGCGCCTGAAGGCCGACATGGCGCACATTCCGTACAAGGGTTCCGGCCCGCAGACCACCGATCTGCTCGGGGGCCAGGTGCTGATGGGCTTCACGCAGCTGGCCAGCGCGGTGCCGCACCTCAAGGAGGGCAAGCTGCGTGCGATTGCCGTCACCAGTGCGGCGCGTTCGCGTTTCCTGCCCGATGTCCCAACCCTGGCCGAACTGGGCCACCCGGACCTGACGACCACCATCTGGTTCGGCTTGTTCGCACCGGCCGGCATGCCTGCGGCGACACTGGAAGCCCTGCGCGCTGTCGCCGCCAAGGTACAGGCCGATCCGGCCTACCGCGGCCGCGTCGAAGCCTTGAACTTCGACGCTGCGACCGAGGACGTGCCCACATTCGAGAAGACGATTGCAGCAGAAACGAAGCGCTGGGCCGAGTTGGTGAAGGCCACGGGCTTCAAGGCAGCAGACTGACGGCGTTCCTGCTCCATGGATCGGCAGATCACGGCCTTGGTCGAGAGGGGTAGTCGTCACACTCGGTGAGATCGCTTCGATCTCGTTAGAGGCGTGAGCCGCGGGCGTTGGCCTGAGCACTGGCCTACCTCGGCCAACTGGCCTTCAACCCTGCGCTTCGATGTTCTGGCGAATGCGCTGCAACTGCTCCAGCAGCAGGCGGCGCTGGTCAGCGTCGATGTCCTGCAGCGCCACCTGGGCCAGCCGCTTGCGGTGGCGAAGCACCGTCTGTTGCATGCCCTGGGCTTGCGCCGACAGGTGGACGCGCGTGACACGCCCATCGGCCGGATCGGCCGTCAGGTCGAGCAGGCCCCGCTCGTGCATGCCTCGCACCAGGCGGGCCACCTGGCCCTTGTCGCGGCCCGAGTGGTCCGCGAGGTCGCGCTGCGTGGCGCCGGGGTGGCGCGCAAAGAAGCCGAGCACCCGCCCTTCCAGCGGCGTCAATCCGATGCCCTCTTTGGTCAGCGCCGCATGCTGCCGCGAGCGCAAGGCATGCATCACGCCGTGGATGGCTTCGACGACATCGTCCGCAGGTGCGGCCTGATGGTTGACTTTGTCAACTGTATTTCCCATAATGGATGACATTATCAACTACACAAGCCAACCATGTCTTCCGTGATTCCCCATTCTGAAAGGCGCGTGCAGCGCGTGCGCCACGAACTGAAGCTACGTCGACTCCAGGTCTCAGAGGTCAGGCGCATCAGCCCCGGCTACGCCAGCATCACCCTCTGCGGCCCCGACCTCGATGGCTTCACCTCGCTGTCCTTCGATGACCACCTCAAGCTCACCCTCCCTGGCTCGCACGACGAGCCGGTTCGGCGTGACTACACACCGCGACGCCATGACCCAGCGCGTGGCGAACTTACTCTCGAAATCTTCCTGCATGGCGACAGCGCCGCAAGCTGCTGGGCACGACAGGTGAAACCGGGCGACACGGCCACGATCGGCGGCCCCCGTGGGTCGATGATCATCCCGCCGGACTACCCGTGGCACCTGTTGGCCGGCGATGCCAGCGCCCTGCCCGCCATCCACCGCCGGCTGGAGGAACTGCCCTCCGGTACGCCGTGCATCGTTCTGGTCGAGCTTGCCGACCCGGCAGACGAGCGCGCCTTCGAGTCAAACAGCACGCTGCAGGTGCTGTGGGTCCGCGACCGCGGCCAGTGGCTGGAAGCGCTGCGCGACATTCGCCTGCCGGACGGCGAAGGCTTCGTCTGGGCGGCCGGCGAATCGCGCACCATGGCCGCGGCCCGCGAACTGCTGCTGCAGGACAAGCGGCACCCGCTCGAGGCGATGCGCGTTTCGGCCTACTGGAAGGTCGGGCAGGCGGCATTCCACGAGGACCTGTGAGCCGTCGCATAGGGTCACCTCACAGGCAGCGCGATGCCGACAGGCATGTCCCTTTTTTTTCACGACGCTCGCGCCCTCGATTTGCGCTTGCGGAACACGACCCCGTAAGCGAAGAAATGGCCCGCGCGTCACTCGCCTGCTTCGCTACTCGAAGCGCAGCCTGGCTCGCTCGACGATCGCGCGGTGAAGCCGTACGTCCTCGCGGATCTGGCGCAGCATCCGGGAGCCGTCGCCCCCTTCCGCGCTGAGGCCCATCTCCACCAGCCGCTGCCGCAGTGGGGCCGAAGCCAGCGCCTCGTTGAGGGCCTTGTTGGTTTGCGCCACGGCCGCAGCCGGCGTGCCTGGCGGCGCCAGCAGACCCACCCAGCTGACCACAACGAAGTCCTTGAGGCCGGCCTCCACCGCAGTCGGCACATGGGGCAGCCGAGGGTCCCGCTGCAGGCCAGTGACGGCCAGCAGACGCACCTTTCCGGCATCGGCGTACGCCTTCGTCGTGGCGTCGAACGCCATGTCCAGTGTGCCGCCAGCGACGTCGTTCAATGCGCCCGAGGTAGAGCGATAGGGGATGTGTACGATGAAGGTCCCGGTCAGGGACTTGAAGTACTCACCCAGGAAGTGCGTGCCGCTGCCCGGGCCGGAACTGCCGTAGCTCAGTTTCCCCGGATGGTTGCGCGCGTAGGTCACGAACTCGGCCAGACTCTTGACCGGCAGGGCATTGCTGACGGCCATGGCCAGGCTGTAGGTGGCCAGCATCCCGACGGGTTCGAGGCTCTTCTCGGCGTCGTACTTCACGGCAGGGTCCACGATGGGCAGGATGGCGTAGCTCGTGTTGGTGAAGAGCAAGGTGCGGCCGTCCGGCGGCGCCTGGCGCACCGCATCTACCCCTATGCGCGACCCACCACCCGGCCGGTTCTCGACGATGACCGTCTGCCCCAGCAACGGCCCCAGCTGTTCGGCCAGTGCCCGCGCAGCCAGGTCGGTGACGCCGCCTGCCGGGAAGGGAACCACCAGCTTCAGCGGGGACCCGGCGGCCTGCGCGGCGGCCACCGTCGTGACCGCGGCCATGGCCATCACCACCAGCAGGCGAGCCGTCGTGCGCTTCGTACCCATTGCGTCCCCTTTCACTTGTTGGTTGATCGCCTCGCAGGTTTATCCCCGCGAAACTGCGCGGCGTCCGCTGCTCCGAAATCGGCCAGCGGGCTCACACGCCCCAACGGCAGCTTAGTGACGCGCCGCAGCGGCGGGCACTGCAGTGGGTGGATAGCAGTGTTGCGTGCCGCGCATGGCGCATGACCTCGTGCTGTTCACGAAGCCTTGCCCAGTTCGCACAGCAAGCGGTGCACTTCGCGGCTGGCGCCGGTGCGGGGTCGGCGCAGCGACTCGGCCAGCACGACGTAGCGCACCAGTTCCGGGTCGACGATGCGCGAGGCGCGAAGGGGAGCCTGGGGTACACCCGCAGCCACCGACACGATGGCCAGACCGGCGCCCGCCGCCGCGACGGCATACTGCAGTTGCACCGAGTCAGCTTCGACCGCGACAGAAAGCTCAAGGCCGTGCTCGGCCGCCATGCGATCGAGCCGTGCGCGCAGCAGGTGAGGCCGAGCCGGCAACACCAAGGGCAGACCCGACAACGCGCGAAGCGGCACGGTCGGCTGGTCCAGCGGCGCCCGGTCGTCACGCCCGATCAGGTACAGCGACACCTGTGCCAGCACATGGCCATCACCCACCGAAGACGCATCCTCGCGCAACAACACCGCCATGTCGAGGCGACCGTCACGCAGGTGCTCCTCCAACTGCGCGCTTGCGCTCTCGACGAGGTGCAAGCGCACGCCCGGCATCTCGGCCCGCACCCTGGCGGCGAGTGGACCTGCAAAGCGCTGGGCCGCCGAGGGGAGCAGACCCACGACGACGTCGCCCATCGGGGTGCCGCGAGCGGCCCGGATGTCCTCCACCAGGGCGTCGGCCTCGGCTACCAGCCGCGCCACCCGTGGCAACAAGCGGGCGCCGAATGCGGTGACCACCACACCCCTGCCCGTGCGCACGAACAAGCGCTCTCCGCACGAGCGTTCAAGATGGGAGATCGCACGACTGACCATCGACTGCGGCTCCCCCATCACCGCTGCGGCCTTGCTCAGACTGCCGACTTCGGCCACGCGAAGGAAGATCCGCCATCGGCCGTCCAACACCGTGGCGTTGGCAGTTTCGGTTTCGCGGATCGCGGAGTCGGTCATGCGGCAGGCGGGGCTGGCCGTGCGCTAGGCGGGAGGGTGCGCGTTCCTGACCAGCGCCTCCAGATCCAGGTCAGCTCGAAAGCCCGCCTTGTGGGCACGTGCAGTGTCCAACGGTGGAAAGCGACCGAACAGCGCTTCGATCCGCTGCTGCGGCGCATAGGACACGACCGCGCGGACGCCTGCCCCGTGCACCCTGGCCATCGCGTCGACGAACTGCCCCATCGAGTAATGCAGCGTCGGCAAGGTGATGCTGCGACGCCCTCCCAGCAAGGCGGCATCCACTGCGGCCCCGTGCACCAGGTTGTCGACGATGTTCGGCAGCGAGGACGCCCAGGTGGTGGCTTCGGCCGACATCGGGCAGACGAATGGCCGGCCGGCCACCGGTTCGCGCAGCATGTCGCTGAGGAAGGCCGACAGCTGACCCGTTGGCGCCGGCGGGCGCGCCAGCACGCCCGGCAGGCGCAGCGACCTGCCGTCGACCCAGCCGCGCCGACTGAAGTCGTCGACCAGCACCTCGCCGATCAGCTTCTGCGCGCCGTAGGTCATCACCGGGCGTGTCGGCGTGGTGTCGTCGACCCGTGCCGGCATCGGGCCGAACACCGCGATGGAGCTTGCGAAGACGAACACCGGGGCCGCACCGCCCGCTTCCACCTGCGCACGCCCGCGCTCCAGCAACGCGAGCGTGGCGTCCAGGTTCACGCGCCGCGCGAGCGCGTAGTTCGCTTCGGCCATGCCGCCAGGGATGCTGGCCAGATGGAAAACCGCGCCCAGCGGTTCGTTGCCGAGCGCGCCGGCGAGCCAAGCCGTGTCGGCCAGGTCACCGCACAGCCGGTGCACGATGCCCTCGTGCGGCGGGGCGTCGCCGAAGGCCAGGTCGGCGAGCGACAGCCGCGTGATCGCCCGCGTGCCGATCTGCCCGTCGCGCTGCAGCCGCGCCGCCAGTGCCGCGCCCACGAAGCCAGCCGCGCCGGTCACCAGAACATGCATCGCTGTGCCCTCAAAGCGCCGCGACGACGCGCTGCTCGATCACGCCGAACGGCCCGTCGCGTCCATCGTCGAACTTCGCCTGCATGCGCACGCGGTCGCCGAAGTGCATGAACCCGGTCTTGATCTCGCCGAGGTCGATCTTTTCGATCACCCGCCGCTCGGCGATGCAGGCCGAGCCGGCCCTGCGCGCCACGTTGGACACCGTGCCCGAGCCGACGATGCAGCCCGCCGTGAGTCGCCGGGTGCGCGCCGCATGCGCAATCAACTGCCCGAAGTGGAAGTTCATCTCGCCGCCGTTCGGCTCGCCAAAGCGCTGGCCGTTCCACTGCACGTGCAGCTGCAGTTGCACGCGGCCGTCACGCCACGCGTCGCCCAGTTCGTCGGGCGTCACCGCCAGCGGCGCAAACGCGGTCGAGGGCTTTGCCTGCAGGAAGCCGAAGCCGGCCTTCATCTCGTGCGGGCCCAGGGCGCGCAGGCTCCAGTCGTTGATCTGCAGCACCAGGCGCACGCAGCCCAGCGCGTCGGCCGGCGACACGCCCATCGGCACCGCGTCGGTGACAACGCCGAACTCGCCCTCGAAGTCGATGCCGTCGGCCTCGGTGGGTAGCGGCACATCGTCGTGCGGGCCGAGGAAGTCGTCGCTGGCGCCCTGGTACATCAGCGGCACCGTATCCACCAGCGGCGGTGGCGGCTTGTCGAAGGCCTTGTCCATGAGCCGGCCGTGGTTGAGGAAGGCCGAGCCGTCGAGCCACTGCGGGCTGCGCGGCAACGGTGCGCTGCACCGGGTGGTGTCCAGGGCGAACGCGCCAGTGGCACGGCCGGCATTCAGCGCGTCGCTGAGTTCCTGCAGCGGCTGGCGCACCGCGTCCCAGCGTTGCAGGGCATCGAGCAGACAAGGCGAGATGCCCGTCGCGGCAACGGCCTGTCGGCCATCGCGCGAGACGACAAGCAACTGGCCATCGGCATGGCCGTTCTTCAAGGTGGCGAACTTCATGTCTCTTCAACTCCCATCATGGAACCAGGCGCCGCCTTCGACAGCCCGCACAGACCAAGAAAATGTCAACGCGTCGCCAACGCCTGCGCGATGTCCGGCGTGTACTGGCCGTCGACCAGCACGAACAACATCCGGCAGACCCTGCCCGAGCGATTGGCCCAGGCGTGGTTGGTGCCACGCTGAACGACCACGCTGCCGGGTTTGAGCAGCACCTCGGAATCGTCGAGCACCAGCGTCATCTCGCCGTCGATCACGATGCCGTAGTCGACCGATTCGGTGCGGTGCATCAGCGGGTGCGGCGAGGCCGCCTTCACCGTCGAGGCCTTCTCGTCACCGATCTGCGAGAACGCAGCCTTCATCTTCGCGGCGCCGTGCGCCAGGAACTCCGCCGTGTCGGGCGGTATGTCGACGAAGCGCATGCGCGTGCCATTGCCAGGTGGCGGCAACATCAGCGGCCCTGTGCTGGGGTCGGGTCCGTTGTCAACTGGGGCGGGGCTGCCGGCGGTGCTCCAGACCTCGTGAAAGATGGTGCCGGGAATCGCCGCGATCTCGACGACGGTCGGGAGTGCGCCCTGGCTGGTGACGATGGCGCGACCATCAGCAGCATGGCCGGTGACGACGCGATGGATGGCAGGCAGGCTCATCATGCTCCCCCAATCAACCGCGCGCCGCTTCGGGGAAAGCCTTGAGCAGCGCCCGGTAGCGCGCCACCTCGCTGGTATAGAAGGCGCGCGTCTCGGCCAGTGCGGCCACCGGCAGAGGGTCGCCGCCGGTGGAGCGCATCCAGCCCAGGAATTCTGGGTCGCGCGCGGTCTCGGTCCACCAGGCATGCAGCCGGGCCTGCACCGGCTCGGGTGTTTCGCGACGCAGGAAGATGCCACCCCACACTTCATAGTCAAAGCGCGCGAAACGCATGTCGGACGCCGCCAGCGTGGGCACCTGCGGCAGCACGCGTGCCTTGGCGATGGAGCTCACCGCCAACGTGCGCATGCGGCCCTGCTCGAGCAGCGCCAAGGTGTTGCCGGCCAGCGGCGTGAAGCACATGTCGAGTTGGCCGGCCATCACGTCCTGCACCATGGGGGCGACGCCGCGGTAAGGCACGTGGTTGAGCTTGAGGCCGGAGATGCGTTCGAAGTCCAGGCTCAGCAGGTGGATCAGCGAGGCGGCGCCGATGTTGCCCATGCTCATGGGCGCACCGGCCTTGCCGGCCAGCGCCAGGATGTCCGCCAGTGCGGCCTGTGGCAGGCTGGTACGGCTGACCAGCACATACGGGATGCGGCCGAAGTTGGCGAGCATCGCGAAGTCCTCGGCCGTGTAGCGCGCCGCCGGCACCGACAGCGGGCTCAGCACCAGTTCGGTGGGCGAGGCCACGAACAGCGTGTGGCCGTCGGCCGGTTGCTGCAGCACGCGCGCAGCGCCCAGCGTGCCGCCGGCGCCGGCCACGTTCTCGACGATGGCCGACTGGCCCATCGACTTCTGCAGGTAGGGCTGGATCTTTCGTGCGTTCGCGTCCGAGGGCGTGCCGGCCGGTTGCGCCACCATCAGTGTGAAGCCGCGCGACGGGAAGCTGCCCTGGGCGCGCAGTGGCGCGGCGGCCAGCCCGCCGAGTGTGCCGCCGGCTGCAGCCAGGCAATGGCGTCGGGTGATCATGGGTGTCTCCTCTCGATGGGGTGGTTTCAGATGGGGTCGAAGATGGCCACCGCCCGCGTCCAGCCGGCGGACGCGCCACGGATCTTGTGCGGGAAGCAGCTGATGGTGAAGCCGTGCGGGGGCAAGACCTCCAGGTTGTGCAGCTTCTCAAGGTGGCAGTAGCCGATGTCGCGGCCGGCCTTGTGGCCTTCCCAGATGAGGGCTTTGTTGCCGGTCTCGGCGACCTTCTGTGCGGTGTAGGCAAAAGGCGCGTCCCAGCTCCAGGCGTCGGTGCCGGTCAGGCGCACGCCCCGTTCCAGCAGATACATGGTGGCCTCGTAGCCCATGCCGCAGCCGCTCTTCACGTAGTCGCTCTGGCCGTAGCGCGAACCGGCGCGGGTGTTGACAACAACGATCTCCAGCGGCTGCAGCACGTGGCCGATGCGCGCCAGCTCGGCCTTGACCTCGGCCGCGGTGACGACGTGGCCGTCGGGCAGGTGGCGGAAGTCCAGCTTCACGCCGGGCTGGAAGCACCACTCCAGAGGCACTTCGTCGATGGTGATGCTTGGGCGACTGCCGCCGTTCTTCGCGTCCTGCGTGGAGTGGAAGTGCCAGGGCGCGTCGAGGTGGGTGCCGTTGTGCGTGGTCAGCGTGACCCACTCGGCGGCGGCAGCCTCCCCGTCGGGGTAGTCCTCGGGCCCGGTGCCTGGCAGCATGGCCATGAACTCGGGCAGCGTGTCGGCGTGCCTTTGGTAAGTGATCTTCGGCGCCAGCGGCGGCGGGTCGGACAGCACGTCGTTCTCGAGGTAGATCGAGAGGTCGACGAAACGGCGCTTGGGGTTCGGGCTCATGGGGCTTTTCCTTCGCTGGAAGTCGCAGGTCGTGCATCGCGCTCAAATCGGCTGCGCCAGCGCCATCAGCGACTCGCGCATGATGCGGCCGTGCTCTTCCTTGTCGCCACCCTCGATCTCGATCTCGCCCAGACGAAGTGAGTTCTGGACCACCATGCGGCATCGTTCCCAGCGGCGGTTCTCGAAGGCGCGCAGTGCGTCGGGCACCTCGGCCGTGCGGGCCAGTTCCTCAGCCAGCACGACCGCGTCCTCGATGCCGATGCAGGCGCCGCTGGCCAGGTGCGGCGTGGTTGCATGCACCGTGTCACCGATCAGCACAACGCGGCCTTTGGACCACGGCCGCGGCATCAGCAGGGCTTCGAGCGGACGGAAGACGATCTGCGAGTCCTCGTTGATGCTCGAACGGATCTGCTGCAGCATCGGCGCAGGGAAGTCCGCCAGCAACTCGCGCAGCATCGTCGGGAAGCGGGCCGGATCGACGTGTTCGTTGTTCGGCCGGTGCTCGGTGATGAAGAGGTACATGTGGGTCTTCGACACCGGGTTGACGCCGGGCTTGACGCGTCCCATCCACATCGTCGTGCCCGTCACCTCAGGCGGGCGCGGCAGCACGGCACGCCAGCAGGCCTGGCCGCTGTAGCGGGGCTTCGGAGCTTCGGGGAACAGCACCTCCCGCGTCTTCGAGTAGAGGCCATCAGCCCCGATGACGAGGTCGTAGCGGCGTCGCTGGCCGTCGGTGAAGGTGACGTCCGCACCCTCGGCGTCTTGCGCGATCGAGGTGAAAGTGCTGCCCAGCATCACGTTCGTGCCGACAGCGCGGGTAGCGTCGGCCAGGATGCGTGCCAGCGTCGGCCGCATGATGGCGCCGCCACCAGGCACGTCCGGCCCGGCCAGGCGCGGCGTCGGCAACTCGGCCACCTGCGGGCCATGCGGCAGACAGATCTTCACACCGTCGGCGGCGTTGCCCTCGCGCAGGAAGGCGTCAAGAATGCCCAGCGTGCGAAAGGCGCGCAGCGTGGCGCCGCCCAGGCTGATGCCGGCGCCGTAGCTGCGCCAACCGGGGTCGATCTCGACCAGGTCGACCTCGGCGCCGAGCTTGCGCAGCTCGATGGCCGCGGCCATGCCGGAAAAGCCGCCCCCGATGATGAGGATGCGTCGCTGGGCCAGGGTCATGGGTGTGTCTCCTTCAAGGGGTGGTCGGCGAGGTGCACCTCGCCGTTGTCGTGCAGGGCCAGCGGCAGCGAGGTCAGGCGGTCGCCCAGGCAGGGCCCCAGCGTGCACAGCCCGCCGTCGATCTCGAACTGCGCGCCGTGTGCGGCGCAGACGATGCGGTCGCCGGCGGCATTGAGGTAGGCGTCCTTGCGCCAGGCCATCGGCGTGCCGTGGTGCGGGCAGGCATTCACGTAGGCATCAAGCCGGCGTCCGCGGCGCACCACGAACAGTGTGTCGCGGCCGCAGGCGCGCGGGTCAAAGCCGCGTGAACCGCCGTCGGGCAGCTCGCTCAGATGGCACAGGCGCATGGCGTCCGTTCTCAGTGCGGGCCGCCAGGCTTGCCGGCTCCGCCGGGCGGCGGGCCCGAGGGAGCCCAGGCCTCGCGGTACTGGAACAGGAAGGACTGCGAGGTGTCGGCACCCATCGGCGCCTCCCGTGCGGTCCACTGGTTGTCGTGCAGGTCCATGTCGGCGTCGTACTCGACATGGCAGCCCAGCGGCGAGTTGAAGTACCAGAACCAGTTGCTGCCGTAGAGGTGTCGGCCCGGGCCCCAGAAGCTCTCGTAGCCTTTCTCGACGAAGCGGCGGCCGGCGGTCATCACCTCGCTCGGACCGCCCATGTGGAAGGTGAAGTGCTCGCAGCCTTTCATGAACGGAGGCGTCTGGATGAAAAACAGCGTGTGGTGGTCCAGCGTCCCGGCCGGGCGCAGAAAGGGGCCCACGCCGGTGAAGCGGTCGGTGCACACGAAGCCCAGCCGCGTGTAGAACGCCTCGGCCTTTGCAGAGTCGGGTACGAAGTACACAACGTGCGACAGTGAGCGTGGCAGCGCCGGCATGTCGGACGTCACGCCGATCTGGTTCGGGCCACGCTGTGGCGCGGCGCCAGGCGCATTGACGGTCTCTGCCGGCAGCGCGATCGGCCGTCGCTCGGTGACCTGAAAGGCGAGCGCAAAGCCCATGTCATCCACGCTGCGCAGCACGCCGCCCTGGCGCACGACCTCACGGTCGCGGCGCAGCTCGGCTTCGATGGCGTCCAGCGTCGCCGTGTCTGCCACGCCGTAGACGGTCTCGCGCAGCATGCTGGCGGTGCCCATGGCCGGCGGCAGCGCGAGGTCGTCCTTGGCCTTCACGACGACAGCGGTGCCGTCCAGTGCCTCAAAGCGTCCGTTGCCCACGTCCTTCAAGCCGTAGTCGGCCAGGTACTGCCGGCACGCGGCCAGGTCGTCCACGCCAAAGACCAGTGCGTCGGGTCCGATGATGTTCATGCTCTCTCTCCTTGTGTGGATTCAGGCGGCCGTTCTCGAGCCCAGGGTCTCGGCGACCCAGTCGGCGATGTAGTGGCCGGCGTTGATGCTGTTGTCGAAGCTGGCGTGCTGCGCGCCGCCTTCTCGGTCGGTGAAGACCTTCAGCTCGCGCTTGGGGCTGTTGACCAACTGCTCATAGGTGCGGTGCGCCCACTTCAACGGAATCTGGCTGTCGCGTTCGCCGTGCGTCACGAGGAATGGCACGCGGATCTTCTCGACCACGCCGTCCAGGTGCACGCTCTCGGCGATGCGCATGAAGTCGTCGATGTCCTTGGCGCCCCAGACCCACATCACGTGCGCCCAGTAGTGCGGCACGGGGAAGTTGCCTTCCTTCTCCAGGCGGCGCTTCTGCACGTCGCGCCAGTCGTGGTTGGCGCCCCAGCACACGCCGGCGGCAAAGCGCGGCTCGAAGGCCACCGCACGCGGGCAGTAGTAGCCGCCGAGCGAGACGCCCTCGCAGCCGATGCGCTTCGTATCCACCGCCGGGTGCTGCTCCAGCCAGTCGACCACCCGACTGGCCCAGTGCTCGGCGTCGAAGCGCGCGGTCAGCCCTTGCAGGCGCAGCGCCTCGCCGGTGCCGGGCTGGTCCACGATCAGCGAGGAAACGCCGCGCCGGGCCAGCCAGACCGGCAGGCCGACGAGGTACTTCATCTCCTTGGTCGAGTCCAGGCCGTTGACCTGCACGAGAAGGGGCGCGCGCTCGCCGGGGCGCAAGCCTTCGGCAGGGTAGTACAGGGCCGAAAGGTGCTTTCCCTCGTACGGGATCTCCACGCGTTCGACCTTGTCGCCCAACAGCCGCGAGCCCTTGAGGAACAGCTCCAGCTCTCGCCGGTAGATGGCCAGCCGGCCTGGCGCGTCATGCGACTGCAGCCGCTCGGCGGTGATCAGGTAGCTGGCGGCGCGGCGGATCTTTTCGCCGGCCGACAGCAGCCGGCCGCGCACCTCGTCTTCAGCGGCCAGTTCACACAGCTGGTCGGCCATGCGCACCCAGGTTTCGCGGAAGGCCTTGGTGCCCGCGGCATCTGGTGCCTTCGCGGCCTCCTGCAGTGGCGCGCACATGGCCTCGATCTCGCCGATGCGTGCGCCCATCTCGATGGCCAGATCGACCGAGAGGTTCCAGACGTAGTTGGTTGGGAAGTACTTGAACATGGGCTTTCGGGTCTCGGAGAGTCAACGGTTGGCCTCGAAGGCGATTTGCGCGTCGAGCTTGCGTCGCACGCGCACGGCACCTGCGTCGCCGCGCAGCAGCACGGGCTTGAGGGCCCAGAAATCGGCGGCGCCCATGCGGCGCTGCTGCGCCTCGAGCATGGGCTTGTCCTCGTGTGTGAAGACGCGTTCGATCATGGGCTTGATGTGGGCATTGGCCTCTTCGCCGATGGCGAAGTTGCGCGCGCTCCAGTACCAATAGTGCGTACGGCCGGTGACCTCGGGCGTGGCGATATGGAGCGCAGCCACGCGCACGCCTTGCTCGCGGGGCGCGCCCACGGGGGTGGCACCCACGTCCAGGCGCATCAGGCACGGGGCCGTCCACGTGGCCTCGGTCCACTGGTCGGCAGGCTGCCCCGGGGTAGGCAGGTGGGCATCGAAGCTGGCTGGCGCCAGCTCGCCTTGCACCCGCCAAGCCACGTGCACGCTGCGCTCGTCTGGCTCGCTCACCACGGCCCGGGCCTTGCTCACCGAGCCGTTACCCAGCGACGTGGGGTGCAGGTAGTCCACGTGCGTGAGGTCCATGATGTTGTCAGCCAGCAGCCGGTAGTCGCATGCCGTGGGCAGGTACCCGCGGATCGTGGCGTGCTCCGGGGCCGTGGTGACGTCCGACAGGTCGGGGATGAGGGCCTTCTCGGCCGCGCCGTCGCCAGCCCACAGCCAGAGCAGTCCGTGGCGTTCGACAACGGACCAAGCACGCACTACCGCTGCCTTGGGGATGACTCCTTCACCATGGGGGTTGTGCACGCAGGTGCCACTGCCGTCGAAGCGCAGGCCGTGATAGGCGCACTGCACGCTGGCGCCGCCGTCGCAGAGCAGGCCCATCGACAGCGGTGCGAAGCGGTGCGGGCAGCGGTCTGCCAACGCGCAGACGTGGCCGTCGGGCCGGCGGAAGAAGACCAGTGGCTCGTCGAGCAGCGTTCGCGCCAGCATCCTGCCGGCGGGCAACTCGTCGGCGAAGCCGGCCACGTACCAGGTGTTGCGAAGGTAGATCATGCGGTGGTCCCGATCACGCGCTGCGCCGGTTCGACCGCCTGTGCCCGGTGTGCCGGCTTGGCCAGCAGGAAATGCGCCAGCGCGGGCAGCAGCACCATCGCACCCAGCATGTTCCAAAGGAACATGAAGGCCAGCAGGATGCCCATGTCGGCCTGGAACTTGATGGGGCTGGCCACCCAGGTGATGACGCCAATGGCCAGCGTGACGCCGGTGAGCAGCACCACGCGACCGGTGAACAGCAGCGCGCGGTAGTAGCTTTCCGACAGGCTGCGGCCCTCGCGCAGGTTGGCCAGCGTGACGCTGAGGATGTAGAGCGCATAGTCCACACCTATGCCCACGCCCAGCGCGATCACCGGCAGCGTGGCCACCTTCACACCCATGCCCAGCGCCACCATCAGCGCCTCGGCCAGGATGGAGGTCAGCACCAAGGGCACGATGGCCACGACCACCGCGCGCCAGTCACGGAACGTGGCCCAGCACAGCAGCGCCACTGCGCCGTACACCAGGAACAGCATGGTGCGCCAGGCGTCGCGCACGACGATGTTGGTGGCCGCCTCGATGCCGGCCGAGCCGGCTGCAAGCAGGAACTTCACGTGGGCCGTGTCGTTGACCTTCGCGAAGCCCTCGACGTGATCGACCACGCGCGTCAGCGTGTCGGCCTTGTGATCGCGCAGGTAGACGTACACCGTCAGAAGCGAGCAGTCGTCGTTGTACAGGCCACGCGGCGCGCCGGCTGTCACGGTGTTGAGCATGTCCTGGTTGGGCACGAACTCGTACCACCGCGGGTTGCCCTCGTTCAGCCCGGTGAGCATGCGGCGGTTCAGCAGAGACAGCGTGTTGGTCGATTCCACACCGGGCAGCTGCCGCAGCTGCCACTCCAGCGCGTCCACCTTGCGCAGCGTCTCGTAGGCCGAGCACTCGCCGGTGGGTGTTTTCACCATCACCGCGAGTACGTCACTGCTGGCGCCATAGGCGCTGTTCAGGAAGGCGACATCCTGGTTGTAGCGGCTGTCAGCGCGCAACTCCGGCGCACCGGCGTCGAGGTCCCCGATGGCCAGGTTCTGCGCGACCATGAAACCCGCTGCGCCCAGCACCAAGGACGCCAGTACGGCACCGGTCGCCCAGCGCCGCTGTGTAAAGCGGTCCAGGAAAGCCCATCCCGCGTGTCGTGCACCGCCGGCGGCGTCTGTCTGCTCGGCGCGCAGGCTGCGCGCCGCAGCGGTCGGGCTGACGCCGGTGTAGCTCAGCAGCACCGGCAGCAGGATCAGGTTGGTGAAGATCAGCACGCCCACGCCCAGCGACGCGGCGATCGCCAGCTCGCGGATGACCTGAATGTCGATCACCAGCAGCACCGCAAAGCCCACCGCGTCGGCCAGCAGCGCGGTCAGGCCGGCGATGAACAAGCGCCTGAACGTGAAGCGCGCCGCCACCAGCTTGGGCAGACCGCGGCCGATGTCCTGCATGATGCCGTTCATCTTTTGCGCGCCGTGGCTCATGCCGATGGCAAACACGAGGAATGGCACCAGGATGGAGTACGGGTCCAGCGACATGCCCAGCAGCGGCAGCAGCCCCAGCTGCCACACCACCGCCACCAGCGAGGCCGTGACCACGAGCGCGGTGGAGCGCCAGCAGCGCGTATAGGCAAACACCATCGCAGTGGCAATGAACACCGCCAGCGCGAAGAAGCCGAGCACCGCGCGCACGCCGTCGATCAGGTCGCCCACGATCTTGGCGAAGCCGGTGATGTGCACGCGCACGCCCTCGGCCTCGTAGCGGCTGCGCAGGTCGTCGAGTTGCTGCGACAGGCGGCCGTAGTCCAGCGCGCGGCCCTCGGCGTCGCGCGCCAGCAGCGGCACGAAGATGACGCTGGACCGGAGGTCGCGTGCCACCAGCTGGCCGATTTCGCCGGAGCGGGAAACGTTGGTCGCCAGACGCTGCAGGCTTTCGGTGGCGCCGTCATAGCCGTCGGGGATGATCGGCCCGCCCTCGAGGCCGTCTTCGGTAACGCCGACCCAGCGTGTGGTGGGTGTCCACAGCGACTTCAGCCGCGTGCGGTCCACACCGGGCAGCAGGAAGACCTCGTCTGACAGGCGGCGCAGGGTGTCGAGGTACTTTGCGTCGTAGATGTTGCCCTCGGGCAGCGCCACCGCGATGCGCACCACGTTGCCCAACCCGGTGAGCTGACTCTGGTGGGCGAGGAAGTTCTGGATGTAGGGGTGGCCTGTGGGGATGGTCTTTTCGAAGCTGGCGTTCAGCTGCAGCCTTGTGGCCTGGCAGCCGAGCAGCAGCGTGACGATGGCGCACAGCAGCAGCACCCAGCGCCGGTGGTTGAACAGCGCGCGTTCGATCAGCGAGCCGGTGCGCGGATCGAAAGGGGCCCTGGTGGCCGGTGCTGGAAGGGAGGGGGCGTTCATGGTTGCTGGGCCTGCACGGCGGACACGGGCACGACGCCGCCCATGCCCATGCTGAGCAGGCGGCCGTCGCGCAGGGGCAGCAGCGCTGCGGGCATGGGAACGGGTTTGTCGCGGTTGAGGGCTTGGGTCGCGGCGCCTTCGGCCAGCCGCAGCACGAGCCCCGATTGCGTGGCTGCGAACACCGCGCCACCGGGCACCGCCACCAGCGCCGTGATCGACGACGGCACCGGCACTGGCACGGTGCGCCAACTGGCAGCGGCCGGTGTAGCTGAGCCTTGCCAGATGTTGCCGCGCAGGCCGCCCAGCAGCCAGCGCCCGTCGGGCAGGATCTCGCCGCTGAACCAGCTGCCGCGGTAGGGCGACTCCAGCGCCTGGAAGCTGGCGCCGCCGTCGTCAGAACGCACGAGCAGGCCTTGCTCGCCGGCCAGCAGCAGCGTGTTGCCCTGTCGCCGCAACACGTACCAGTGCAGCGCGCGGGGGTTGGGCACTCGTTGCATCAGCGGCTGCCAGCTGGCGCCAGCATCGCGTGTCTCAAGCACCAGACCAAACGCGCCGACCACCAGCCAGCGCTGCGTGTCCCAGAGCAACAGGTCCAGGAAGGGCTTGTCGGGGCCGTCGGTCTTCAGCCGTTCGGCCTCGCGCTGCGCTCCAGGGGTGGTGGCGGCGGTGGCGGCCAGCTCGGCCACGCGCCGGCCGTCCAGGCGCAGCGACCAGGTGGCGCCCGCGTCGCTGGTGGCCAGAACCACCCCGCCGTGGCCCACGGCCACGCCGTGGCGCGCGTCTGCGAAGCGCACAGCGGTCAGGGTCACGCTCACCGGGCTGGGCGTCTGGCGCCAGCTTGCACCCTGGTCGTCAGACAGCACCACAAGGCCGCGTTCGCCCACAGCCACCAGCCGATCGCCGGCTGCCGCAGCCGCCAACAGCACAGCGCGCGCGGGCTCACGCACCACCAGCGCGGGGCGCTGCAGTGCGTCGGCCACGGCTTGGGCCGCGAACGTGGGCTGCAGCCCCGCAGCGGCCGCCAACGTGACCAGGATGCGCCGCAAGCGCATGTCAGCGCACGCCCTGTGCGGCCAGGCCGTCACCTGTGAACGTCTCCGTCGGCCAGGGCTTGGTGGGGCGGTGGTGGTAGGGCTGGTCGTTCAGCACGTTGGAGACATAGCCCTGGCCCGAGAGCAGGTCGTAGTAGCCAAAGGTCTGCTGCACCGTGCCGGGGAAATCGGGCGCCACGTAGTTGAAGCCCCACAGCGTGCGCCAGAGCTGGCCCTTGGCATCCCAGCGGTCGCCCAGCACGGCCTGCCATGTGTCCTCATCCAGGTAGTACATGCTGCGCGGCGTGTGGTGGCGGCGGCCGTCGGCCAGCGTCGCTTCCACCACCCACACCCGGTGCAGCTCCCAGCGCACGTGTTCGGGATTGAGGTGGTTGCCGGTGATGATGTCGCTGTCCTTGGCCTGCAGGAAGCGGTTCTGGTTGTAGGGGATCAGCACTTCCTTCTTGCCCACCAGCTTCCAGTTGAAGACCTCGGTGGTGCCCGAGAACACGTTCAGCTCGTCGAAGGACATCAAGCCCGCCGAGGCCGGCGTGGGCGTGTCGCAGCAGGCATTGGGCAGCTTGCGCACGCGGCGCTGGCCGGTGAGGTACACGTACGAGGCCGAGGTGTTGTCGACGTTGTTGCGGCCGACGATCATCTCGCCGGCCCGGATGGCCGGCGCACTGGTCAGCAGGTTCACCTCCCAGAAGTAGCCGTCGAACTTCTCGGGCGAGCCATCGGGCAGGTAGTAGGGCATGCGCTGGCGGATGTGACCGCGCGTGGCCAGCACCGTGCGTGCGTCGGCGGTGATCTGGTACTGGCTCAGCTGGGCCTCCCAGGCCACGCCTCGCCACGAGACCTTGTGGTTCCACATCGCCTCGAGCCCGTTTTTCGGGATCGGGAACGGGATGCCGCCGTAGGCGCCCACGAGCTCATGCCCCTTGAGCGAGGCGCGCGTGGTGTTGCGCAAGGTGTTGTCGTACACCCACTGCGGCGCCATAGCGGTGCGGTGTGTCTTGTAGACATTGAGCTTGTAGGTCTGCGGGTACTTGCGCAGCATGGCCTTGACGCCATCGCTCAGCTTGTCGTCGTACTGCGCCATGTTCTGGGCCGTCACGGTGAACAGCGGCTTCTCGTCCTTGAAGGGGTCGCCGCGGCGGCCGCCCTTCTGCTCGCCGGCAATGGCGCCGGTGAAGCCGCCGGTCCAGGGCGGAATGCTGCCGTCGCGGTTGCCGGCGCGTTCTGCGCCCAGGGGCGTCAGGTCGGTCTTCAGGCGCGCGGCCTCCTGGGCCGAGACCTGGGCGTGCGTGGGCACTGAGAAGCCGGCCAGCAGTGCCAAAGCGGCCGCCAGCACGGGGGCGCGAAGGTTCTTCGTCATGGGTGTCTCCGGAATCAAAATGAGGTGGACAGCGAGACCGAGACGAACTCCCGGTCTTTCAGGGCCTGCTTGAACTGCGCCTTGGGCGGGGCTGTGGGGCCCAGCGTCGGGCCTTCGGGGCCGTGGTAAGTGGTCCAGTTCAGGGTGGCGAACCACGCGCCGAGGTACGTCGCGCGCAAGCCGAGCGAAAAATCGCCGCCCTTGTCAGGGCCGAAGCCAGGCCCCAGCGCCGAGGACTTGCCCCAGGTGTAGCTGCCACCAATGGAAGGCGTGAGGTCCAGACCCGAAATCACCTGCCGGTAGGTGGGCGCAAACGACAGGCGCACGGCGGTCGCGCCGCGCGTGGTGAGGTCGTTGATCATCTGGGGGTTCTTGGTGATCTTCTGGCGCTGGTTCCATGCGATCTCGCCAACAAAGCTGGCTTCTTGGTACAGCGCGGTCTGGCCCAGGCTGGCTATCCACGACACCTGCGCGTGCAGCGTCTCGCCCACCGCGTAGCCTGGGTTGTTGCTGTTGTTGAAGCTGGTTCCGATGGCCGTACCGGGCACGCGGGTCTGGGCCAGGCTGCCCAGCGGTGCATTGCGGCGGTAGGACACCTCTGCGCCCACACTCCATTCGTCGAAGGTGCGGGCGGCGCTGAAGCCGAGCGACTGGATGCCTTCGTGATAGACCCACAAGTAAGAGATCGGCTGCGGCGGCGTGGCCGCGGTCTCGTCGAGCCAGTTGTTGCTGGGTGTCAGCGCGTGGTAGCGCGTGAAGTACACGCCGAACTGCGTGTCGATGCTCGCTGCATTCCAGCGCAACTGCACGCCGCCCTGCCCGCTGTTGCGCGGTTCGAGGTCGGGCCGCCGTGGGAACACATTGGGGCCGGCGATGATGCGCTCGGCACCCGGGCCCAGCGTGTCGCTGGTGGACAGGTAGGCGCCGACTGGCACCAGGCGTGTTTTCTCCCATTCATAGGGCACGTAGGCGCCGAAGGTCATGCTCTCGCTGATCGGCACCGTCACCGAGACCTTGCCGGTCGGCAGCGCCGTCTCTTTCGATGTGGAGCCTGGCACCGACTGCAGCTTCACCAAGTCCACCGGCGCCATGCCGCCGGCCACGCCATTGGCACCGAAGAACAGGCTCTCGCCCCACAGCAGCGTGTGGCGGCCCAGACGCACCGTGGCACTGCGCTCACCAATCGGAACGCGTGCATGCACGAACGCGTCGAGCAGCTGCGTGTCCTGCCCCATGGCGTCGCGCGTCTCGGGCGTGAACTCCCTGGCCAGGCTTGCCGGTCGGCGGTTGGAGCTGTTGGACGTATTCCGCGTGCCGCGGAGGTAGACCGAGTCGTACCAGGCGGCGAAGCTGACGCGCGCGCCGAACATGCCGTAACTGGCATCCAGTTCGCTGAGCAGGTCGAAGCGGCTGGACACCAGGCCCTTGTCGAAGTTGTTGTTGCCGTCGTCCTGGCCGAAGTTGTTCTCGCCGATCAACACGCCGCCGGCGCCGCGCACGGTGCGCGAAAGCCCTGGTGAGCGCTCTTTCAGCCGCTGCGTGGCGCTGTACTTGACGGTGTTGTCCCAGCGCAGCTTGAAGTCGGGGTTGCCGGTGTCGATCTCGAAGGCGTGTGCGCCACAGGTGACAAGCGCTGCAGCCGCCAACGTGCTCAGACGCTGCAGGCGGTGGGGTGAAGTTCGGGTGGTCATGGGTCTCCTATCAGGGTTTGTTGTCGCATGAGGGATCGGCCATCGGGCGGGTCAGGCGGGCTCCGCCACCAGGGGTTCGAGCTGTCCGGCGAGCGCGCGCAGGTCGGTCGCAGCCTCCGGCCTCAGCTGCCACTGCGCGGCCTGCGTCGTGACGGCGTTCACCTTCCGTGCACGCGCGCCGCGTCGGGCGGAAAAGGCCTCGAGCAGCGCGTCACGGTCGTGACCGTCGCGCAGCAGCGCGCCGAGCACGACCGCGTCCTCGACGGCCTGCGCCGCCGCCTGACCGAAGTACGGCGTGAGCCGGTGGGCGCTGCGGCCGATGCGCAGCACGCCTTGTTCATGCCATGCTCCGGCGAGCACGCCACTGCTGACCGCGCGCAACAGCACCGGTGCGTCATCGGGCCAGTGCTCGGACAGCTGGCGCAGGCCAGGTCCTTGAGCGGCGAGCGCGCGGCGCAGCGCTCCGCTCGAGGCCGGGTGGGTGTCGGGCTGCAGCACGGCCACGCCGGCTTGGCGCGCAGCCACCGGCACCACGAAGGCCCGCACGCCTGTGCTGCCGACGACCCAGGTAGCGCGCTCCAGCTCGGGCGGCCGCGGCAGCAAGACATGGCACCACTGCTGCGGCAAGGCAACTTCGGGCACTGGCCGCTGCGCCGCGCCACCCAGGGCGGGCAGGCGGTCGCCGCTGGCGATCACGGTCAGGTCGACGGCATGCCGGGCGCCAGCGTCGGTGACGATCGCGCCGCGGTCGTTGGCGTCACGCACCGAGACGCCGAGGTGCAGGCGCACGCCGCGCGCACCCACGGCCTCGCGCAGCAGGCCGAGCAGGTCGCCGTACACCATGCCGAGCGCTGCCGGCCACTGCGGCCCGGCCAGGTGCGCCGTCGGCACCTCGAAGAGCTTGTGCCCTTGGCCATCGAGCATGGCGACGCCGCGGTAGGGAAAGCCGCGACGCACGCAGGCCTCGCCCAGCCCGAGCACGGCCAGGTCGCGCAGGAGGTTCGGCACAACGTCGATGTGGGCCGCCGGGAGGACCGGTTCGGGCTGGGCCTCGAACATGTCGACCCGCATGCCAGCACGTGCCGCCGCGAGGGCGGCTGCCAGGCCCGCGAGCCCCGCACCGACGATGCCGACATGACCGATCGCGGCCATCTTTCAGGTCTCGAAACGGATCGATTGAATTGCGGGCAAAAGGGTGCCCACCGCCTGGCGCGAAGCCATTCGTCGTCTCCTGTCTTGTGCTTGGGAATCGGGTAAGCGAGAGCGTACGGAGATCGAGCCATCAAGAAAAATGGCTTCTTTCCATTCGTCGATTCGATCCCGTCAATGGTTTTCGGGTTAACCCGCGAATCAACCGAGTCCACCCATGCGCTTCAACCGACTGGATCTCAACCTGCTTGTCGCGCTCGATGCCCTGCTGACGGAAGGCAGCATCACGCGCGCGGCCGAGCGACTGAATCTCAGCCCGTCTGCCACGAGCAATGCACTGGCGCGGCTTCGCGAATACTTCGACGACGAGCTGCTCGTGCAGGTCGGCCGGCGCATGGAGCCGACGCCGCGTGCGCAGGGTTTGCAGGAGGCGGTGCGTGATGTGCTGGTACGGGTCGACAGTGCGATCGCCATCCCGCCGGAGTTCGACCCGTCGACCTCCGACCGGGTCTTCCGCATCTTCGTGTCCGACTACACGCAGATGGTCTTCGTACCGCACGTGCTGGCTCTGGCAAGCGCAGCGCGCTGCACGGCGCGATTCGAGTTCCTGCCGCAGGTGAGCAATCCGCAGCGCAGCCTGGAGCGAGGCGAGGCAGACCTGCTGATCATCCCGCGCGGGTTCCTCTCACCGGACCATCCGGACGAGGTGCTCTATACCGAGGAGTTTCTGTGCGTCGTCTGGCGCGATAGTCCGCATGCACGGGGCGAATTCACCTTCGAGCGATACCTGGCCGCCAGCCACGTGGTGATGCAGCCGCAAGGCGGCATCGGTGACTCGTTCGAAGTCTGGTTCGCCAAGCGCTACGGCGTCTCGCGCCGTGTCGCCGTCACGACCTACGGCTTCTCGGCAATGCCGGCGTTGGTGGTCGGCACCGACCTGATTGCCACGGTTCACGCGCGCCTGGCGCGCGCGCTGCACCCGGCTTGGCCGATCGAACTGCGCACCCCGCCACTGCCGATCACGGCCATGGAGCAAGGCCTGCAGTGGCACAAGTACCGCTCCACGGATCCGGGACTGGTGTGGTTGCGATCGCTGCTGAAGAAGGCCGCGGTGCGCATGGACGCCGTCGCTGACTGAAGGCGCACTGCCCGCTCTTCACCGTCCACCATGTGCAGGCTGTCGACCAAGGAGCATCTGGGGCCACCAAACGGGGCCACCTCCGCCCCGGTGGCCCCAAACGTGGCCCGTCCCGCTGCGATGTCGAGAGACCGTCCGGGACCCGAAACAACAAAAACCCCAGTCGAATCAACGATCTGGGGCTCCTATTGGGACCATCCGGGACGTCCAGAGACGCCCCGGGACCGCATCACATGTGGTCGATCATCACCTGTCCGAAGCCCGAGCACGACACCTGCGTCGCGCCATCCATCAGGCGTGCGAAGTCGTACGTGACCTTCTTGCTGAGGATGGACTTCTCCATCGAGCTGATGATCAGGTCGGCCGCTTCCGTCCAGCCCATGTGGCGCAGCATCATCTCGGCTGACAGGATCTCCGAGCCGGGGTTGACGTAGTCCTTGCCGGCGTACTTGGGCGCGGTGCCGTGGGTGGCCTCGAACATGGCCACCGAGTCGCTCAGGTTGGCGCCCGGGGCGATGCCAATGCCGCCGACCTGCGCGGCCAGGGCGTCCGAGACATAGTCGCCGTTCAGGTTCAGCGTGGCAATCACCGAGTACTCGGCCGGGCGCAGCAGGATCTGCTGCAGGAAGGCATCGGCGATCGAATCCTTGATGACGATGTCCTTGCCCGTCTTCGGGTTCTTGAACTTGCACCACGGGCCACCGTCGATCAGCTGGGCGCCGAACTCCTTCTGGGCCAGGCCGTAGGCCCAGTCACGGAAGCCCCCTTCGGTGAACTTCATGATGTTGCCCTTGTGCACGATGGTGACCGAGGGCTTGTCGTTGTCGATGGCGTACTGGATGGCCTTGCGCACCAGGCGCTCGGTGCCTTCGCGGCTGACCGGCTTGACGCCGATGCCCGAGGTGTTGGGGAAGCGGATCTTCTTGACGCCCATCTCTTCCTGCAGGAACTTGATGAGCTTCTTGGCCTTTTCGCTCTCGGCCTCGAACTCGATGCCGGCGTAGATGTCTTCCGAGTTCTCGCGGAAGATCACCATGTGGGTCTTCTCGGGTTCCTTCACCGGGCTGGGCACACCCTTGAAGTACTGGATGGGGCGCAGGCAGACGTAGAGGTCGAGCTCCTGGCGCAGCGCGACGTTCAGGCTGCGGATGCCGCCGCCCACGGGCGTGGTCAGCGGGCCCTTGATCGACACGACGTAGTCGCGCACGGCGTGCAGCGTCTCTTCGGGCAGCCAGACGTCGGGGCCGTAGACCTTGGTCGACTTTTCGCCGGCGTAGACCTCCATCCAGTGGATCTTGCGCTTGCCGCCGTAGCTCTTGGCCACGGCCGCGTCGACCACCTTCAGCATCACGGGCGTGATGTCGAGACCGGTGCCGTCGCCCTCGATGTAGGGAATGACGGGCTGGTCGGGCACGTTGAGGGAGAAGTCCGCGTTGACGGTGATCTTCTGCCCGCCCGCGGGCACCTTGATGTGTTGGTACATGAACGTTGTCTCCGGCGCCGCCGACAGCGGCAAGATGTCAAACCAGAAAATTCTATGTCAGCGGACTGTCAACCGACTGACATCGTGCTGCGTTTTCGGGGAGCCTCCCATCTGGAGGGGGGTTGATATCAACATCCATAAGGTAAGCACAATGAACAAGCTCCTGGCCGCCCTGATCATCACCGCCTTCGCCAGCACCGGCGCCCTCGCTTCCGATCCCAAGAAGGACGAGAAGAAGGCTGCCGCCAAGCCCGCCGCGGCCGCCGCTTCGGCCGCCAAGAAGGCCGACGCCAAGCCGGCCGAAGCCAAGCCGGCCGCCAAGAAGGAAGAACCCAAGAAGTGATTCTTCGGCCCGACCGGGCGCCGCAAGGCTCCCGGAAGGCGAAACGCCCGGCCTCGGTCGGGCGTTTTTTTTGGTGGTGTCGGCCCTCAGAAGCCGCAGAACGCGGCAACCTGCTGCCACAGGCCATGGCCCAGCGCCCAGGACGATGCCGCAGCCAGCACCACGCCGGCCATGCGGGTGGCCCAGGCGGCACCGACCGCGCCCGCCGCGGCCCCCGGTCCCATCACCCGTGCCCACAACCACGGGCCGACTGCCAACCCGGCCCCGGTGATCAGGGCAAACCCGAACATCACCATCGCACCGGCAACGGCCGTGTTGGCCAGCGCGGCCACCACCAGGGCCGATTGCAGCAGGCCACAGGGCCAGCCGACCCACAGCGCACCGGCCGAACCGGCCCTCATCGGGCCCTGCATGCGTTGCCAGCCGACAGCGGCCACCGGCCCCGACGGCCTGGTGCCGCGGCGCCCGAGGTTTTCCATCCAGGCCGGCTGGCGCCCGAACCACAGCAGCCACAGGCCCAGCACGAGGGCGGCCAGGTGCACCAGGGTCCACAAGGGCTTCAGCGCGACGGTCGCCTGGCCGAGCTGGGCAAGCAGCCCGACGCTGGACGCCACGACGGCCCCTGCCGCGGTATAGCCCGCGGCACGTGCCAGGTGAAAGCTCAGGCCGTCGACGCGCCGACCCGACCCTGTGAAAGCGGTGCAGGCCGCGCCGCACATCGCCGCGCAATGCGGGGTGCCTGCCAGGCCGAGCAGCATGGCACTGAGAATCAGCGCCCAGTCCATCGTCAGATGATGCGCGAGAAGCGTTCGCGTGTCTTGTCGGCGTGCAGATGGCGGTCGAAGACCATCGCGATGCCTCGCACGAAGAACCAGCCCATGGCGGTGATCTGGATCGCATCGCTGCCCACTTCGACCAGACCGGCATCGACCAGCGGCTGCAGGCGCTCGATCTCGTCGGCGAAGTAGTTGCGCATGCGGATCAGATACGACAGCTCGATCGACTCGAACTCCACGCGGCCCTGGCACATCAGCGCCATGATCACCGCCCGGCGGACCAGGTCGTCCCGCGTCAGGGCCAGGCCGCGCACCACGGCAAACTGACCGTTCCTCAAGGCGTCGTAGTACTCCGGCAGGGTCTTGGCGTTCTGGCTGTAGGTGGCCCCCATGCGTCCGATCGACGACACGCCCAGCGCGATGAGGTCGCAGTCCGGCTGGGTGCTGTAGCCCTGGAAGTTGCGGTGCAGCCGGCCCTGGCGCTTGGCCGCGGCCAGGGAATCACCGGCCAGCGCGAAGTGGTCCATGCCGATGTAGGTGTAGCCGCTGGCGATGAAGCGCGTGATGGCGTCGCCCAGCATGCGGATGCGGTGCTCTGGCGGCGGCAGGTCGGCCGCGTCGATGCGCCGCTGCGGCTTGAAGCGCTGCGGCAGATGCGCATACGAGTACAGCGCGATGCGATCGGGGCGCAGCTCGCAGACCTGCTCGATGGTGCGGTTGAAGGACTCGGGTGTCTGCTTGGGCAGGCCGTAGATGAGGTCGCCGTTGATCGATTCGTAGTGCAGTGCGCGTGCGCTGTCCATCAGCGCCTTGACGCTGTCGAAGGACTGCACGCGATGAACCGCCTGCTGCACGGCGGGATCGAAGTCCTGGATGCCGAAGCTGATGCGGTTGAAGCCCATGCCGGCCAGGCGCTCCAGGCGCTGCGGGTTGGCGGTGCGCGGGTCGACCTCGATCGAGATCTCGGCGCCGGCGACGATCTTGAAGGATCGCCGCAGCGACTGCATCAGCCCTTCGAGTTCTGCGTCGGTGAGGAACGTGGGCGACCCGCCGCCGAAGTGCAACTGGGAGACCGGCTGACCGGTGCCCAGTTCACCGACGTGCAAGGCGATCTCGGCATCCAGCGCCAGCAGGTACTCTGCGCCACGCTCGTGGTGCTTGGTGATGATCTTGTTGCAGGCGCAGTAGTAGCAGACCGACTCGCAGAAGGGTACGTGCACGTACAGAGACAGCGGGCCGGCGCCGCCGACCATCGCCCCTTCGGCGCGCTGACGCAGGGCCTGCCGGTACTCGGCCGCCCCGAAGGCCTCGACGAAGCGGTCGGCCGTGGGGTACGAGGTGTACCTCGGACCCGGCACCTCGAGACGGCGCAGCAGGTCCTCGGGCACGACGGTCGAAGCCAGGGGGGATGGGGTGGGCATCATGGGGGAAACTGTGCCAAAGCTCAAATTTCGACGACTTGATCTGGCTCAAGCTCGTCGCAATGCCCGTCTGTCGACAATGCCGCGTCAGATTGATCGAGGCCAAGCTTGCTATGCTCGGCTCCCACTCCATCGCAAGGTCACACCAAATGCAGACGCACTCAGACCAAAGCGCCGGACTGCCTGCATTCCGGCTGGAACCTTTCAAGGTGGCCTGCTCGAACTGCAATCTTCGCGAGCTCTGCCTGCCCGTGGGCATCTCTGAGCAGCAGATGCAACAACTGGACACCATGGTGGCCACGCGCAAGACGGTCGCCCGCGGCGACTCGCTGTTCCGGGCCGGGGAAGACTTCCAGTCGCTGTATGCCGTTCGCACGGGGTTCTTCAAGACTTGCGTCTCGTCGGAGGACGGGCGCGATCAGGTCACGGGGTTCCAGATGGCGGGCGAACTGCTCGGCCTGGACGGCATCGCCACCGAGCGCCATACCTGTGACGCCGTGGCCCTCGAAGATTCGCACGTGTGCGTCATCCCTTACCGCCAGCTCGAGGACCTCTCGCGCGAGTTCAGCGACCTGCAACGCCATTTCCACAAGATCATGAGCCGCGAGATCGTGCGCGATCACGGCGTGATGCTGCTGCTGGGCAGCATGAGGGCCGAAGAACGGCTGGCGGCCTTCCTGCTGAACCTCACGCAACGTCTCCAGGCCCGAGGCTTTTCTGCCAGCGAGCTGATCCTGCGCATGACGCGCGAGGAGATTGGCAGCTACCTGGGCCTCAAGCTCGAGACGGTGAGTCGCACCTTCTCCAAGTTCCAGGACGACGGACTTCTCGAGGTGAAGCAGCGCCACATCCGCGTCACGGACCAGCCCGGGCTGTCCAAGCTGGTGAACGGCACCCACTGCTGAGCTGCGGCTCGCCGCCGGTCGTCTCCGACGCGGTTCAGCGCGGGCCGTGAGCCCTGCAGCGGGCCTGTCCAGCCCGTCAACGGAAGGAGCGGCTGTTGATCTCCAGCGATGATTCGTTCAACAACTGGGTGAGCACGCCGCCCGCCGCCACCACGGCCCAGAAGATCAGGAAGGCCAGCGAATAGATCGCGACCGGGTCGAGATCGACGGGCGTGCCGCCGAACCAATGCAGCGACGCCGGATCGACGAAGGCGAAGACGACGATCTCGAGCACGCTGGCCATCAGGAACGCCGGCCAGAGAACCGACATCGCGCGGCGTGTCGTGGGCTTCATGTCGACCTCTTCACATCGTGAGCGCGACCGTCCCGGGGCTCAACGGCCCCCGGTGGCGGCATGGTTGCGTCCCTGCATGGCCGGCATGTGGGCCTGCAGACTGCCGCCATGGCGCTGCGCGACCTCCTCGGCCGTGACGATGGGATCGGCGCCGCTGATGGCGATGTAGGCCGTGGTCACGCCGGCCACCACGACGATGGCGGGCCCGCTGAGCACGAGCCAGACCATGCCCACGCGCCACCAGGGCGGCGATGCCGCGTCCTCCGTCGCCTGCGTCCTGATGTTCGGGTTGTCGTTGGTGTTCATGGTGGGCTCCGTGCTCATGCGATGGTGGTTGAGGCTGCCCCGGGACGGCGCCCCGGGGCGACGCTCAACGCGGTACGACGAATGTTGACTTCTCTTGGGCCGTTTCGCTGGCCTGCCCGGCATCGGCCGGCAGGCGCACGATGCTGAAGGTGATGGGGTGGGCGCCGTTGCCTGCCGCCTGAGCGGCCTCGGGCGGCACGCGCAGGTTGACGGTGACCCAGGTCGCGCCTGCCGACTCCACCGTCACCTCATCCTTGCCGTCGATGCGCAGACCCGCGATGCCCGCCGCCGTGTAGCGGAAACGTTGCGGCGACTCGGTGGCGTTCATGATCTGCAGACGGTAGACGTTCTCGATGTGGCCGTCTTCGACGATGCGCGCCAGCGACGCGCGGTCCCGCACGACATCGACGCGGAAGCTGGCGCGCATGGCCAGGCTGGCGACCAGCGCTCCCACCACGACGATCAGGATGGCCGTGTAGACCAGCACGCGCGGGCGGAAGACGTTGCGCAGCATCTCGCCTCGCGTGAGGTGCTTGGTCAGGCCGTTCAGCGTGGCGTAGCGCACCAGCCCTCGCGGGTACTTCATCTTGTCCATCACGCCGTTGCAGACGTCGATGCAGGCTGCACAGCCGATGCATTCGTACTGCAGGCCGTTGCGGATGTCGATGCCCGTGGGGCAGACGTCGACGCACAGCCCGCAATCGATGCAGTCGCCCAGCCCCTGGCTGCGCGCGTCGACCTTGCGCGAACGCGTGCCGCGCGGGTCGCCGCGCGCCGTGTCGTAGCTGATGATCAGGGTGTCCTTGTCGAACATGGCGCTCTGGAAGCGCGCATAGGGGCACATGTACTTGCAGACCTGCTCGCGCATGTAGCCGGCATTGCCGTAGGTGGCAAAGCCGTAGAACAGCACCCAGAACCACTCCCAGGGCCCGAAACCCAGCGAGGCCGCACTCTGCACCAGCGACTGGATGGGCGTGAAGTAGCCGACGAAGGTCAGTCCGGTCCACAGCCCGATGGCCACCCACACCACCTGCGTGCCGGTCTTGCGCCACAGCCGGTTCAGTGTCCAGGGGCCGGCGTCGAGCTTCATGCGCGCCATGCGGTCGCCTTCGAACTTGCGTTCGACCCACATGAAGATCTCGGTGTAGACCGTCTGCGGGCAGGCGTAGCCGCACCACAGGCGCCCCGCCACGGCGGTGAAGAGGAACAGCGCGTAGGCCGAGATGATGAGCAGCGCCGTCAGGTAGATGAAGTCCTGCGGATACAGCACCAGCCCGAAGATGTAGAAGCGACGGCTGGCCAGATCGAACAGCAGCGCCTGGCGGTCGTTCCACTGCAGCCAGGGCAGGCCGTAGAAGACGATCTGCGTCAGCCACACCAGCCCCCATCGCCAGTGGGCGAACCAGCCGCTCACCGCCCGTGCGTAGATCTTCTTGTGCTTGGCATACAGCGAGACGACAGCGACGACGGCATCGTCGCTGTGCTCGCCGGCCGGCGCATCGGGCGCGCCCGCCGCATGCTTGGCGGCGGCAGTCGGGTCAGCCGCGGCTGCGGACGAAGGTGTCATGGACAGCTCGATGGCCTGGTGCGATCACTTGGTGGCGACCGTCGAAGTCTGAGACAGGTTCCAGACGTACCCGCCCAGCACATGGATCTGCTCGGGGCTCAGCAGCCGGTCCTGGCGCGGCATCACGTTGACCCTGCCGTTGTTGATGATGTTGACGATGGCCTGCTCGCCCCAGCCGTGCAGCCAGATCTTGTCGGTGAGGTTGGGTGCGCCCAGGGCATGATTACCCTTGCCTTCGGGGCCGTGGCAGGCCGCGCAGGTGGCGAACTTGGCCTTGCCGAGCTGCGCCGAGACGCTGTCGTGCGGGCTGGCCGACAAGCTCAGCACGTAATGGGCCACGTTCTTCACGTCTTCGGCGGTGCCCACGGCCGCGCCCATCGGCGGCATGTTGCCGGCGCGCCCTGCGGTGATGCTCTCCTTGATCTGCTCCAGCGAGCCGCCGTAGAGCCAGTCGTTGTCGGTCAGGTTCGGGAAACCCTTGCTGCCGCGGGCGTCGGAGCCATGGCAGCCGGCGCAGTTGTTGGCGAACAGCCGTTCGCCGATGGCCATGGCCTGGGTTTCCTTGGCCAGTTGCTCGGCCGGCATGCTGACGAACCGGGCGTACACCGGCGCCATGGCCGCGCGCGCCTTGGCCATCTCCGATTCATACTGGTTCTGGCTCGTCCACTTCAGTGCGCCGGCGTTCGAGCCCAGACCTGGATACAGCGCCAGGTACACGACAGCGAAGACCACGGTGATGATGAACAGGCCCACCCACCAGCGCGGCAGCGGGTTGTTCATCTCGCGAAGGTCTTCGTCCCAGACGTGGCCGGTGGAGTTGTCCTCGGCCATCACCTTGCGCTTGCTGGCAATGGCCAGCAGCACCAGGCAGAGCACGAGGCTGACGATCGTGGCGACGCTGACGAACAGCGCCCACCCGTTGTTGAAGAAGTCGCTCATTGCCTTGCTCCTGCGTTGTCGATGTTCCCGTCGCTGTCGGCGAAAGGCAGGCGTGCTGCCTCGTCGAACGCTGCGCGGCGGCGCCGGTTCCAGGTCCAGACGGCCAGCAGGAGGAACAGGACGAGTCCTGACACGGTGACAATCATTCGGAGGATGTTGATGTCCATGAGATGCCTCGGGCCTGCGGCTACTTCGTGGCGGTGCCGAGCACCTGCAGATAGGCGACCAGGGCGTCGAGCTCGGACTTGCCCTTGACCTGCTCGGCCGCCCCGGCCACTTCGGCGTCGGTGTAGGGCACGCCGATCCTGCGCAGCGCGGTCAGCTTCGGCGCCATGCCATCGGGGTCGACCATGGCCGTCTCGAGCCAGGGATAGGCGGGCATGTTCGACTCGGGCACCAGATCACGCGGGCTGATCAGGTGCAGCCGCTGCCACTCGTCACTGTATTTGCCGCCCACGCGGTGCAGGTCGGGGCCGGTGCGCTTGCTGCCCCACTGGAAGGGGTGGTCGTAGACGAACTCCCCGGCCTTGGAGATGGCGCCGTAGCGCAGCGTCTCGGCGCGGAAAGGCCGCACCATCTGCGAGTGGCAGTTGTAGCAGCCTTCGCGGATGTAGACGTCGCGCCCTGCGAGCTGCAGCGCGGTATAGGGCTTGAGACCTTCCACCGCCTGCGTCGTGGAACGCTGGAAGAACAGGGGCACGATCTCCACCAACCCGCCGACGACGAGCGTGATGAGGATCAGGACGATCATCAGGAAGTTGCTGGTCTCGATCTTCTCGTGACCGGCAGGGGCCTTGTTGCTTGCCATTTCTTGTGCTCCGGAAGGGGGTCAGGCGTGGGCGGGCGCAACCATGGGGATCTGCGCCGGCATCGGCTTGCTGCCGCGCACCGTCATCACCGTGTTCCAGGCCATGATCAGCATGCCTGCGAAGTACAGCAGGCCGCCGCCCAGGCGGATCACGTAGAAGGGGAACGTCGCCTTGACGCTCTCGACGAAGGTGTAGACCAGGGTGCCGTCGGGGTTCACCGCACGCCACATCAGGCCCTGCATCACGCCGGCGATCCACATCGCGGCGATGTACAGCACGATGCCGATGGTGGCGATCCAGAAGTGCAGCTCGATGGCGCGCACGCTGTACATCTGCTTCTTGCCGTACATGCGGGGGATCAGGTGGTACAGCGCACCCATCGAGATCAGGCCGACCCAGCCCAGCGCGCCGGAGTGCACGTGGCCGACGGTCCAGTCGGTGTAGTGAGACAGCGCGTTGACGGTCTTGATGGACATCATCGGGCCCTCGAAGGTGCTCATGCCGTAGAACGACAGCGACACGATGAGGAACTTCAGGATCGGGTCGTCACGCAGCTTGTGCCATGCGCCCGACAGGGTCATGATCCCGTTGATCATGCCGCCCCAGCTGGGCGCCAGGAGCACCAGCGAGAAGATCATGCCGATGCTCTGCACCCAGTCGGGCAGCGCCGTGTAGTGCAGGTGGTGCGGGCCCGCCCACATGTAGGTGAAGATGAGGGCCCAGAAGTGCACGATGGACAGCCGGTAGCTGTACACCGGGCGGCCGGCCTGCTTGGGGATGTAGTAGTACATGATGCCCAGGAAGCCGGCGGTCAGGAAGAAGCCCACCGCGTTGTGCCCGTACCACCACTGCACCATGGCGTCCTGCACGCCGGCGTAGGCCGAGTAGCTCTTGGTCAGGCTCACCGGGATGGCGGCGCTGTTGACGATGTGCAGCAGCGCCACGGCGATGATGAAGGCGCCGAAGAACCAGTTCGCCACGTAGATGTGGCGCACCTTGCGGATGCCTACCGTGCCGAAGAAGACGACGGCATAGCTGACCCAGACGACGGCGATCAGCAGGTCGATCGGCCACTCGAGCTCGGCGTATTCCTTGCCCTGCGTGAAGCCCAGCGGCAGCGAGACCGCAGCGGCCAGGATGACCAGCTGCCACCCGATGAAGGTGAACATCGCCAGCTTGGGCATGAAGAGCTTGGTCTGGCAGGTTCGCTGCACCACGTGGTAGCTGGTGGCGAAGAGCACGCAGCCGCCGAAGGCGAAGATGACCGCGTTGGTGTGCAGGGGACGCAGTCGCCCGTAACTCAGGAAGGAAATGCCCAGGTTGAGCTCGGGCCAGGTCAGTTGGGCGGCGATGATGACGCCGACGAGCATGCCGACCACGCCCCATAGAACGGCCGCCAGGGAGAACAGCCTGACCACCGTATCGCTGTACACCGGGCTGCCCGGTGCCGTGTTGTTTGACATAGGAACTCTCCTCGCTGAGGCTCAGGAACTGGATGGATGAGATTGTTCTGGCGGGCTCTTGCCGCGGACTTGATCGTCGTCAACCCCGTCGGCATCGTGTTGCAGGATCCGCTCACCTTCCTGCTCGAGATCCTCGAACTGGCCACGGTTCACCGCCCAGCCGAAGATGCCCACGATGACCAGGACGAGCACGGCCGAGACGGGAATCAGCAGGTACAGGATCTCCATGACGCGGGCTGGCCCTATCGCGCCGCGCGCAACGCGTTGCCGACGACGAGCAGCGAGCTGAGCGCCATGCCCAGGCCGGCGGCCCACGGCGGCAGCCAGCCCACCAGGGCCAGCGGAATGCAGGCGGCGTTGTAGGTGGCGGCCCAGATCATGTTCTGGCGCACGATGCCTACCGTGCGTGCGGCGACCTGATGCGCCAGCAGAAGCCCCGCCGGACGGTTGCTCGTGATCACGGCGTCGGCCTGCGCGCGCGACACGAGCGCGCCCTGCCCCATGGCCAGAGAGACATCGGCACGGGCCAGCACCGGTGCGTCGTTGACGCCGTCGCCCACCATCACCACGCGGCGGCCATCGGCCTGCGCACGCGAGATGGCGTCGAGCTTGTCCTCGGGCGTCGCCGCGCCGATCCAGGCGTCCAGACCCAGCCGCTCACTCATGCGCTGTGCACGCTCCGGCGTGTCACCCGACAGCAGCGTGATGTGCCAGCCCAGCGCCTTCAGGCCCTGCACCGCCTCGAGTGCGCCGGGACGCAGCGTCTCGTCGAATTCGAAGCCGGCCAGCACGCGGCCGTCGCGCGAAAACCAGACCCGGGCGTGGGCCTCGCCGACGGCGCCTGCGAAATCAGCCGAGCCGAGACGCCACACGACACCGGCCTCGTCGATGCCCTGCAGTCCCTGGCCTGGAATCTCCTGCACACCGCTCCAGCGGGCGACGTCGCCCTCGCCACGGGTTCGCGCCAGGGCGACGGACAACGGATGGCTGGACCACGCCGCCAGCGACGCCGCCAGGCGCTGCAGCGCTTCGGGGCTGCCCTCCCAGGCCGGCTCGGTGTGCATTGCGCTGACCTGGAGCTGGTCGTCAGTGAGCGTGCCTGTCTTGTCGATGAACAACGTGCGGCTCTTCGCCAGGATTTCCATCGCGTCCATGCGCTGAAGCATCACGCCGCGCCTTGCCAGGCCCCCGGCCGCCGCAACGAGTGCGGATGGCGCGGCCAGCGACAAGGCGCAGGGGCAGGTGACGATGAGCACCGACACGGCGACCCAGACGGCACGCGATGGGTCGATGAAGCTCCACGCGACGGCGCCGCCACCGGCCAGCAGCAGCACGGCCCAGAGGAAGGGCACGGCCCAGCGGTCGGCCAGCCGCGCCGCGGCCGGGCGCTGCGTCATGGCGTCGCGCATCATCGCCACGATGGCCTGGTAGCGGGTGTCGGCACCCACGCGCTCGACGCGCATTTCCACGGGCGCACCGACGTTGAGGCTGCCGGCCACGAGTTCGCTGCCCGGCGGCTTGTCGACCGGTGCGGATTCGCCCGTCAGCAGCGACTCGTCGGCCCGGGTGCTGCTGCCGATCGAATGCCCGTCGGCCGGGAAAGCCTGGCCCAGCGCCACGCGCAACTGGTCGCCGGCGCGCAGTCGCTGCACGCTAACCTCCGACCAGCGGCCGTCGTCATCCAGCCGCAGCGCCGTCTCGGGCATTCGCGCCAGCGCGTTTTCCAGCTCGTTGGCAGCGCGATGCCTGGTGCGCAGTTCGAGGTACCGCCCGGCCAGCAGAAAGCTGACGAACATGGTCAACGAGTCGAAGTAGACCTCGTGGCCGAAGATGCCCTGCGGGTCGAAGGTGGATCCGGTGCTGGCCACGAACGTGACGGCCACGCCCAGCGCCACCGGCACGTCCATGCCGATGCTGCGGCTGCGCAGCGATCGCCAGGCCGATTGGAAGAAGGGCCAGGCCGAAAACACCACCACCGGCAGGCTGACGAGCCAGCTGCCCCAGTTCAGGAGCTGCCGCAGGTCGTCGGACAGGTCGCCGGGTGCGGCGACGTAGCTGGGCGTGGCGAACATCATCACCTGCATGCCGCAGAAGCTGGCCACGAACAGCCGCCACAGCGCCTTGCGGTGTTCCATGCGGCGCATCTCCCGGGCCGGCGCGGCGGCATCGGGCACGGCATCGTAGCCGGCGCGGCGGATGGCCTCGACCAGTGCCGAGGGCCGCGTGCGCGACGGGTCCCAGCCGATGGTGGCGCGCTGCGAGGCCGCGCTGACGCGTGCCGAGGTGACGCCTTCGACACCAGCCAGGGCCGATTCGATGATGCCGGAGCAGGCGGCACAGGTGATGCCGGAGATCTGGAAGGCCGATTCGCCGAGCCGGCGGCCCTGGGCATCGGTCGAGAAGCGGGTGAAGCCGGTCTGCTCCGCAGGGTCGTCCAGCACCGACAGGCCTGCCGCAGCGACGGGACGCGGGTCGAGCGTGGCGGTGGTCGTGGCGGTCATCGGGGGTCCCCGCACCGGCAGAGTGGGCCGGTCGGGCTGGCCATAATGTAGGCACCGCTCGCCCCTCACCGCATGATCTACATCAAGTCTCTCCTCTGCAACTTGCTCGGCGGCCTGATGCTGTCGGGCCTGCTGATGACGCCAGCCGGGGCGCAGAGCGGCCCGCAGCCTCGACTGCCGACCATCGAACTGACGGCGGGCATGCACGTGATTCGCGCAGAAGTGGCCCGTACGCCGGAGCAGCAGATGATCGGCATGATGTTCCGCACGGAAATGGGCACCAACGAGGCGATGCTGTTCGTCAACGAAGCCCGCGAGACGCGCTGCTTCTGGATGCGCAACACCCTGATCCCGTTGAGCATCGCCTTCATCGCCGACGACGGCACCGTGGTCAACATCGCCGACATGGCACCGCGTTCGGAAACCTCGCACTGTTCCCAGCAACCGGTGCGTTTCGCGCTGGAGATGAATCTGGGCTGGTTTGCCAAGCGGGGCATCCAGGCCGGCTCCAGGCTGCGCGGCAAGCCGTTCGGGAGCTGACGGCCGCCCGAGGGGGCTCCGAACCCGACCGGGAGACCCGGATGGGCTTCGGCCCGCTTCGTCGAGGCCGCTCCCCTGGTCGTCGCGACGACCTGTCCCCAGCGGGGATCGCGCGTCGACAACTGCTTCTGCCGGGCTGGGAGCGCGCCCGCGGTGTCAGGCTGCCAGCCTGATCGTCAGGCGCATGCCAGCGATGTCGGGCCGCGACAGCGCCGTCAGCTGCCCGCCCAGACGCAGCACGATCTCGCGAGCGATGGCCAGTCCCAGACCGGTGCCGCCGTCGTTGCGCAGGTCGGCGCGCTCGCCACGCCAGAACGGCTCGAAGATGCGCGTCAGCTCGTCGGCCGACACGCCCGGGCCGTCGTCTTCCACCACCACCTCGGCGCCGCCTTCGGCCAGCGGCGCGACCCGCAGCACGATGCGGCTGCCTCCGTAGCGCTGCGCGTTGTCGAGCAGGTTGTTGACCACCTCGCCCAGCCACACGGCGTGGGCGCGTGCCACCACCGGCGTGTCGGGCGCTTCCAGCTCGATGCTGCGGCCCTGCCGCAGTCCAGCCAGCACCAGGGGTTCGGTGGCCTCTCGCAGCAGCGGCACGATGTCCTGCGGGTGGTGCTCGGCGTTGAAGGTCAGGGCCGTCTCGGAACGCGCCAGGCTCAGCAGCTGGCCGATGAGGCGGCTGAGCCGGTCGCTGGAGCCGCGCAGCTGCGACAGCAGCGGTCGCCACGCTTCGGGCTTGTCCTGCGAGCCTGCCGAGGCGAGTTCCTGCTCCAGTTCCTGGGCCAGCACGCGGATGCCGGCCACCGGGGTGCGCAGCTGGTGCGCGGCATCGGCAACGAAGCGGCGCTGCAGGGCCAGCGACTGCTGCACGTCCAGCAGCAGCTGGTTGATGCGTTCGATCAGCGGCACGGCCTCGGCCGGCACCTGCTGCAGGTCGATCGGTCGCCAGTCGTGCAGGTCGCGCAGCGCCACCTCGGCGCCGATGTCGCGCAGCGGACGCAGCCCGCGGCGCACGCTGAAGCCCACCAGAACGAAAGTCAGTACACCGAGGGCGGCAGCCGGCAGGATGAGGCCGATCTGCAGGTCGCGCATGAGGTCGGCACGCTTGCGCTTGGTCTCGACGACGATGACGGAGACCATGCGGTCGATCATCGGAGAGGTCACCGAGAACACGGCGCCGCGCACGGGCTCGCCCTGGTAGTCGGCATCGAACAGCACCGGCCTGGCGAAGCTGTCCTTGCGGTCGCCAGCCGGCACCGGGACGCTCGAATCACCGGCGAGGGCCAGTCCGTCGAGGTCGACCATCGCAAAACTGTTGCGGTCGGCGCTGTCCCAGGTCAGCAGTTCCAGGGTCTGTCGGCTGACGTCGAGCAGCGGCCCGCGGTCGGACCAGGTCACCTTCGCCGCCAGTGCCGCCGCCTCGTCCTGGAGCGAGCGGTCAAAGGCCGCGTTGGCGCTGTTTCGAGCCAACAGGTAGGCGCCCCCCACGGCCAGCAGCAGCCCCAGCAGCCAGCCCCAGGCCAGCGGCAGCATCAGCCGCCGGCCCAGGCTGGGCCCGTGGGCGCTGCGGGTCATGGCGCAAGCGGGGTCTCGCCGTCGGCCATCTCGAAGACGTAGCCGAAACCACGCACGGTCTTGATCACCACGCCCAGATCGGCGAAGCGCTTGCGCAACCGGTGCACGTAGACCTCGACGGAGTTTTCGCTGAAGTCGGCTTCCCAGCTCGACAGGCGGGCCACGATGAGGTCCTTGCTGACCACCCGACCGGCCTTGCTCATCAGCAGCTCGGTGAGCGCCAGTTCGCGCGGGCTGAGGGCCACGCGCATGCCGCGAAATCGCAGCTCGGGCCCGGACAGGTCGAGTTCGAGCTCACCCACGCGCAGGCTCTCGTCGAGACGGCCCGCCGAGCGCCGGCGCAGCGCCCGCATGCGCGCCAGCAGTTCGGGCAGGTCGAAGGGCTTGACGAGGTAGTCGTCGGCACCGGCATCCAGACCCAGCACGCGGTCGGACAGTTCATCGCGCGCCGTCAGCACCAGCACCGGCATGCGCTGCCCGTTGCGGCGCCAGTGGCGCAGGACATCCATGCCGCTGCGGCGCGGCAGGCCGATGTCCAGCACGGCCATGTCGTGGTGCCCGAGCAGGCCTTCCGACAAGGCCTGCTCGCCATCGGCCAGCGCATCCACGCGCCAGCCCTCACGCTCTGCCGCGCGGGCGATGCCCAGGCTCAGCGCCGGATCGTCCTCGACGAGCAGGATCCTCATGCGGCGCGCCGGAGCAACCGCAGGTGCCCGGTTCAGGCGAAGTTGGCCTGGGCGAATTCCCAGTTGACCAGCTTGTCCAGGAACGTCTCGACGAACTTCGGACGCATGTTGCGGTAGTCGATGTAGTAGGCATGCTCCCAGACATCGACGGTCAGCAGCGCCTTGTCGCCGGTGGTCAGCGGCGTGCCGGCGGCACCCATGTTGACGATGTCGACACTGCCGTCGGCCTTCTTCACCAGCCACGTCCAGCCCGAGCCGAAGTTGCCCACCGCCGACTTCACGAAAGCCTCGCGGAAGGCGGCGTACGAACCCCACTTCGCGGTGATGGCCGCGGCCAGCGCGCCGCTGGGTTCACCGCCGCCCTGGGGCTTCATGCAGCTCCAGAAGAAGGTGTGGTTCCAGATCTGCGCGGAGTTGTTGTAGATCCCGCCCGAAGACTTGCGGATGATGTCCTCGAGGGACATGGCCTCGAACTCGGTGCCCTTCTGCAGATTGTTGAGGTTCACCACATAGGCGTTGTGGTGCTTGCCGTGGTGGAACTCGAGCGTTTCGCGGCTGTAATGCGGCGCCAGGGCGTCGATGGCATAGGGAAGAGCGGGCAGCGTATGTTCCATGGGTGGGATCCTCTTGTTGACCGCTGCGCCGCGTGGCCCAGCGTGGGTGAAAACGCGGGATTGTAGGCACGCGGCCTCAGCCCCGCGGCGGCAGGGACTCGAGCTTCTGCACTTCGGCCTGCGCACGACCGTCGGACCAGACGGCCTGCACCACCTGACCGACAGACAGCGCCCGCGCAGACAGCACCGGCCGTCCGTCGGCCGACTCGACCCAGGCGTAACCCCGCTGCAGCACGCGGGTAGGGTCCAGCGCCTGCAGCCGCGCCTGCCAGGAGGCCTGGCGCTGCGCCTGCTGCGCCAGCGTGACGCGTGCGGCGCGCAGCAGCCGCTGGCTCAACACCTGCTGCGCCAGACGCTGGCGCGGAAGCTGCTGGCGCAGCGATTGGCCCAGCCGCATCTGCAGCGAGTCGAGCCGCTCGCCTTGCGCGGCCAGCGTGGCAGCCGGCCGGCCCAGTCGCAGCGAGAGGCGATCAAGACGCTGCGAATGCGTCTGCATGGCTCGGGCCAGCGCCGCCTGCAGCGCCCTGTCGCCGCCTTGCAGGGCGGCGAGTTGATCGTCACGCGAAGGGGCCGCCATTTCCGCCGCTGCCGTCGGCGTCGGGGCACGCAGATCGGCGGCCAGGTCGGCCAGCGTGATGTCGGTCTCGTGACCGACACCGCACACCAGCGGCAGGCTGCAGGCCGCCACGGCACGCACGACGCGCTCGTCGTTGAAGGCCCACAGGTCTTCCAGCGCACCACCGCCGCGCACCAGCAGCAGCGTGTCGCACTCGGCGCGGCGCTCGGCCGTCGCAATGGCTGCGACGATGGCCGCCGGTGCCTCGGCGCCCTGCACCAGGCTCGGGTAGACCACGACGCGAACATGCGGCGCGCGCCGCCGCAGGGCCGTCAGTACATCGTGCAGCGCTGCGGCGCCGAGCGAGGTGACCACGCCGATGACCGCCGGCCGCAGTGGCAGCGGACGCTTGCGCGAGGGCTCGAACAGGCCTTGCGCCTCGAGCCGGGCGCGCAGGCGCAGGAATTCTTCGTACAAGGTGCCCGTGCCGACGCGGCGCAGCGACTCGACGACCAGCTGCAGTTCGCCGCGAGGTTCGTACACCCCCAGCCGCCCTCGCAACTCGACCTGCTGCCCGTCGGCCGGCTGGAAGTCGAGCAGCGACGCGGCACGGCGAAACATGGCGCAGCGCAGCAGCGCGGCGGCACCTTCGGCGTCCTTGAGCGAAAAGTAACAGTGTCCGCTGGCGGCGCGAGCGAAGCCGCTGAGTTCGCCGCGCACGACCACCGCGCCCATGCGCGCGGCGATCGCATCGCCAGCGGCCAGCAGCAAGGCTGCGACCCCCCAGGCGCCTCGTGGAACCAGGCCCGGATCAACGGCAGCCATGCGATGGCCCAGAGCAGCCGCGGGCGCAGAACTCCACAGGCGCGTGAACACGGGCCGGAACGGCCCTGTTGACCGCAATGGCGCGGTCAATCTGTCGCAAGTCCTTGAATTTGAACAAAAAATGACCGCTTAAAAATGAGGCAAGAGTCCACAGGCCGGTCGCGCGTGACGACTCGTCAGTCTTGGCTAGGCTTTGTCCACAAAGTTATCCACAAGACTCTGAACGGCACTCTGACGGGCCGCAGCGGAACGCCACCCCGGTGAAACGAAATCGCTGCCGAAAGACCGCAGCGGGGGCGGACTGGCCATCGGACATAATCCGCGGCCAAAGCAGACCTTGCCTGCGCCCAAGAGGAAGCCTTGTTTTCCATCATACAAGCGGCCGGTTGGCCGATCTGGCCTCTGATTCTCTGCTCGATCGTCGCGCTGGCGCTGATCATCGAGCGCTTCTACCAACTCCGCACCAAGGTGGTCGCCCCGCCGGCCCTGCTGGACGAAGTGATCACCGTCACACGGAGCAGCCTGCCTGGCGCCGACGTGGTGAACAAGCTGGCGGCCAACTCGGTGCTGGGCAGCGTGCTGGCCGCGGGCCTGCGCAGCGTCATCGCTGAACCTCGCATCACCGAACAGGCCTTGCGCCAGTCCCTGGAGAACGCCGGCCGCGAGGCCGTGCACCGCGTGGAGCGTTACCTGAACACGCTGGGCACCATCGCCTCGGCGGCGCCCCTGCTGGGTCTGCTGGGCACGGTGGTGGGCATGATCGAGATCTTCGGCTCGCAGTCACCGACCGGCGAATCCAACCCGGAGCAACTCGCCCACGGCATCTCGGTGGCGCTCTACAACACGGCCTTCGGGCTCATCGTCGCCATCCCGTCGCTGATGTTCTATCGCTACTTCCGTGGCCGCGTCGAGGAGTTCGAACTGGGCATGGAGCTGGCGGCCGAGCGCATGGTGCCGCACCTGATGCGCTTCGTCGTGCGGGCCCCCGCCGCTGCGGCCTGAACGCCCGCGACGCCATGAGGTTCCGCCGCCGCCAGAAGGACGAGCCGGAGATCAACCTGATCCCGTTCATCGACGTGCTGCTGGTCGTGCTGATCTTCCTGATGCTGTCGACGACCTACTCGCGCTTCACGGAACTGCAGGTCACGCTGCCGACGGCCAACGCCGAGACGCTGAAGGACCGGCCCACGGAGATCATCGTGGCCGTCTCCGGCGACGGCCGCTATTCGGTCAACAAGATGCCCGTCGATGGTCGCAGCGTTGAACTGCTCACCACGGCACTCAGTGCGGCGGCCAGCGGGCGCAGCGACACGGTGGTGATCGTCTCTGCCGACGCGTCCGCCGCGCACCAGGCCGTGGTCAACGTGCTGGATGCGGCGCGGCGCGCCGGGCTGTCGCGCCTGACCTTCGCCGCCCAGACCCCCGGCAACGGCCGCTGACCTGGCCGCCGCACCGGCCCAGGCTTGCGATGACTGCAGCGCGCGCGAGCGGGTCCGGCTGGGCCCGGGCATTGCAGACGCAGTGGTGGCGCGCCCGGCCGGCACCCTGGGTCCACGCGCTGCGGCCTCTCTCGGCCCTGTACGGCGCGCTCTCTGCACTGCGACGCCAGATGTACGCTGCCGGCTGGCAGCACAGCGGTGGCACGGGTCTTCCAACCATCGTCGTCGGCAACCTGGTCGTCGGCGGTGCCGGCAAGACACCCACCGTGATCGCACTCGTGAAGGTGCTGCAAGGTGCCGGCTGGCGACCCGGTGTGCTGTCGCGCGGCTATGGCGGTGCAGCACAGGCGCCCATCGAGGTTCGGCCGGGCGCCGCCCCGGCCTACGTGGGCGACGAGCCGTCGCTGATTGCACGACGCACCGGCGTGCCGGTGTGGGTCGGACGCGCCAGGCTGGCCGCTGCGCAGGCGATGCGTGCGGCACACCCCGAAGTGACCGTGATCGTCTGCGACGACGGCCTTCAGCACGCGGCGCTGCAACGCGACCTGTCGGTCATCGTCTTCGACGAACGGGGATGCGGCAACGGCCGGCTGCTGCCCGCCGGGCCCTTGCGCGAAGCGTTGCCGGCCACGCTGCCGCCCGACACCTGGCTGCTCTACAACGCGCCCCGGCCAAGCACGCCGTTGCCTGGCATGCTGATCGATCGGGCCCTGGGCCGGGCGGTGCCGCTGGGCGCCTGGCTGGCTGGCGACACCGACAGCGCGGCGGCCTCGGTGCCCTTGTCCGCGCTGCGGGGCCGGCCGCTGCTGGCCGCCGCCGGCATCGCCTCGCCCGAGCGCTTCTTCGCCATGCTGGAGGCTTCGGGACTGGACATCACCCGGCTGCCGCTGGCGGATCACCACAGCTTCGACAGCCTCCCCTGGCCCGCTGCCACGCGCGAACTGGTGCTGACCGAGAAGGATGCCGTGAAGCTGGCCGGCAAGGCCGTCGCCGGCACGGTGGTGTGGGTGGTCGGACTAGACTTCGGGCTTCCCGAGGCCTTCACCCGCGCCTTGCTTCATCGGCTGTCCCAGCTCACCGCGCCATGACCCTCGACCACCGACTGCTCAACCTGCTCGTCTGTCCGCTCTGCAAGGGGCCCCTGGAACTGTGGCGCGACGTCGAGAACCGCCCTGTTGAACTGGTGTGCCGGGCCGACCACCTGGCCTACCCGGTGCGCGACGGCATCCCGCAGATGCTGGAAAGCGAGGCCCGGCCGCTTGCCGACGGCGAGAGGCCGACCCAGGTCAACGTCTGAGAGTGCCACAGGCCATGGGCTTCTCGGTGCTGATCCCCGCGCGGCTGGCGTCGACACGCCTGCCGGACAAGCCACTGGCCGACATCGCCGGGCTGCCCATGGTGGTGCGCGTGGCTCAACGCGCACGGCTGGCCCGCCCGCTGCGTGTGGTGGTGGCCGCCGACGATGCCCGCATCGTGCAGGCCTGCGAGCAGCATGGCGTGCAGGCGGTGCTGACGCGCAGCGACCATGCCAGCGGCAGCGACCGACTGGCGGAGGCCTGCACGCTGCTGGGCCTGGACGGCAGCGACCGCGTGGTCAACGTGCAGGGCGACGAACCGCTGATCGAGCCCGCGATGATCGAACGCTGCGCCGCACTGCTCGACGAGCGGCCCGACTGCGTGATGAGCACCTCGGCACACGCGCTCTCGTCGCATGAGGAATGGCTCAACCCGAACGTGGTGAAGGTGGTGCTCGACGCTGCCGGCCGCGCGTTGTATTTCAGCCGCGCGCCCATCCCCGCCTGGCGCGATGCTCCGGTCGGTTCGGCCCCCGCCCTGCCCTCGCCAGCGCCCTTGCGCCACATCGGCATCTACGGCTACCGCGCCGGCTTCCTGCGCAGCTTCCCCATGCTGCCGGCAGCGCCCATCGAAGGGCTGGAGGCGCTGGAGCAACTGCGCGTGCTGTGGCACGGCCACCGCATCGCGGTCGACGTCAGCGCCCTGGCGCCGGGGCCAGGCGTCGACACGCCGCAGGACCTGGCGCGCGTGCGCGCACTCTTCGGCTGAAAGGACCCGCGCCTGCCGCGTCAGCGTGGTGCAGGGACACGCGTGCTATTCTCGTTTGGAGACAAGCTTCACGCGGCACGCGGGCTGCGTGGGCACCAGCAGAATTCCAATTCCCATCGAGGAGTCCGATGAGACTGATCCTTCTTGGCGCCCCGGGCGCCGGCAAAGGCACGCAAGCCACCTTCATCTGCAAGAAGTTCGGCATCCCGCAGATCTCCACCGGCGACATGCTGCGCGCCGCCGTGAAGGCCGGCACCCCGCTGGGCATCGCCGCCAAGAAGGTGATGGACTCGGGTGGCCTGGTCAGCGACGACATCATCATCGGCCTGGTCAAGGAACGCATCACGCAGCCCGATTGCGCCAACGGCTTCCTGTTCGACGGCTTCCCGCGCACCATCCCGCAGGCCGACGCCATGAAGGCCGCCGGCGTGAAGCTAGACATCGTTCTCGAGATCGACGTGCCCGACGACGCCATCATCGAACGCATGAGCGGCCGCCGCGCCCATGTCGCCTCGGGCCGAACCTATCACCTGCGCTTCAACCCGCCGAAGGTGGATGGACTGGACGACGTCACCGGCGAGCCGCTGATCCAGCGCGACGACGACAAGGAAGAGACCGTGCGCAAGCGCCTGCAGGTCTACCAGAGCCAGACGCGCCCGCTGGTCGACTACTACTCGTCGTGGGCCGCCACCGGCGACGCGCAGGCGCCGCGTTATGCACGCATCAGCGGCACCGGCTCGGTCGACGAGATCACCTCGCGCGCGATGGCTGCGCTGACCTGAGCGCTCCCGCGCGCAGGCCCCCTGCGCCGCGTTCCGGAACAAGCCACCCGCGAGGTGGCTTTGTTCTGCATGACAATTGACGTTAACGTCAACCGCAACCCCACACGAGGAGTTTCCATGGACATTTCGGGCAAGGTCTTCATCGTCACGGGCGGCGCGTCCGGCCTGGGCGAAGGCACGGCGCGCATGCTGGCCGCACACGGCGGCAAGGTCGTCATCGCCGACTTGCAGGTCGAGCGCGGCGAGGCCATCGCCAGGGAACTGGGCGGCCAGTTCGTGAAGTGCGATGTCAGCCAGGAAGCCGATGGCCAGGCCGTGGTGGCCGCCGCCACCGGTCAGGGCAAGCTGATGGGCCTGGTGAACTGCGCGGGCATCGCGCCGGCCATCAAGACCGTGGGCAAGGACGGCGCGCACCCGCTCGGTAACTTCACCAAGACCATCATGGTCAACCTGGTCGGCAGCTTCAACATGATCCGCCTGGCTGCCGAGGCGATGTGCAAGAACACGCCCGAGGCCACCGGCGAGCGCGGCGTGATGATCAGCACCGCCAGCGTGGCGGCCTACGACGGCCAGATCGGCCAGGCCGCCTACTCGGCGTCCAAGGGCGGCGTGGTCGGCATGACCTTGCCCATCGCGCGCGACCTGGCGCGCAACGGCATCCGCAACATGACCATCGCGCCGGGCATCTTCGGCACGCCGATGTTGTTCTCGATGCCGCAGGATGTGCAGGACGCGCTGGCCGCCAGCGTGCCCTTCCCCAGTCGCCTGGGCAAGCCCGAGGACTATGCCAAGCTGGTGCACCAGATCATCACCAACGACATGCTGAACGGCGAGGTGATCCGGCTGGACGGGGCGATTCGGATGGCGCCGAAGTAAGGCCCACCCCCGTAGCGGCTTCGCCGCTCCCCCTCAAGGGGGCGACCCCGGTGGCCGGGCAAAGCCCGTCCACGGCGTCCGCTTGATGGGTCGCTCGACGCCTGCGGCGTCTTGCTTCAATGGCCCCCCGAAGCGCCTTCGGGGCTCCCCCCAGTGGCGACCCTGTTGGACCGGCAGGGCCGGATCTGCGGCGTCCGCTTGATGGGTCGCTCGACGCCTGCGGCGTCTTGCTCCTGGTGGTTGTGTTTCAGGCCCAGAGTTTCATCAGGAGTTCTCTGACCAGGGCGGTGCCTTGTTCGATCAGAGGGCCTCTGGGGCGCTGGGCCGATGTGGCGATCCAGAGCGTGGTGGCCAGCGGGGGCTTGCCGATGGGGCGGCGCTGGAAGGCTGGTTCGTCACCGCTGCTGCGGATGGCGTTGTGGGCCAGCACGGCGTGCACGCCGCCCTGGCGCACGAGTTCGAGGATGGCGGGGACGCTCTCGACTTCCAGTGCCACCTTGGCGCGCCGGCCTTCGTTGGCGAGGGCGGTTTCCACCACCATGCGCAGCGAGTGGGGGCGGCTGGGAATGACCAGCGGGCGATCGGCGAGGTCGGCCAGCGAGGCCGTGCGGCCCACCATGGCCTGGCCGGGCTGCCTTGCCGACACCAGATACAGCGCTTCGTCGAGCACGGGCTGCAGGTCGATGGCCGGCGATGGCGTGACGTTGTAGACCACCCCGCAGTCGACGCGACCGATGATCAGCCACTCCAGCACATAGGTCGACAAGCCTTCCACCACGCTGGGCGTGGCCTGCGGCAACCGGGTACGGAACGCCTGCACCAGCGGCGCGGTGAGCGTGCGGCTGACGCTGGGCGGCAGGGCAATGGCCAGGCGGCCGCTGGCGGCTCCTCGCAGATCGTCCATCTCGTGCCGCGCGCGCTCGACTTGCTGCAGGATGCCGCGGGCGTGCGCCAACAGGCGCTGGCCGGCCTCCGTGAGCACCACGCCACGGCCGTTGCGCTCCAGCAGGCTGTGGTGCAGCTCGACCTCGAGCGCGCGCACCTGCCGGCTCAGCGCCGGCTGTGCAATGCCCAGGAAGCTGGAGGCACGCGTGAAGCTGCCGAGTTCGGCGACGTGGGTGAAGTACTCGAGTTGCTTGAGGTCCATGGCTGCCCGCTGTCACAGTGTCGCATGGGAAATGCCGTTCCGGCATATCAGCTAGTGCGAAACGCCTGTTGATGCATGAGCTGCCGTGCTGAAGAATCGCTGCATGTCTGCTGCACCCCTCACCTTGACCGGCATTTCGTCGATGGCCACGCGGCTGCTGCTGACAGACCTGGCCCAAGCCTGGCAGGCCCATGCCGGCCAAAGCTTGCGCGTGGAAGCCGTCGGCGGCGTCGACGCGGGCAGGCGTGTGGCCGCCGGCGAGTCCTTCGACGTGGTCTTTCTCGCGGCCGACGCCATCGACAAGCTCATCGCCGCCGGCGCCGTGGTGCAAGGAAGCCGCGTCGACCTGGTGCGTTCGCCGGTGGCCGTGGCAGTGCGCGAGGGTGCCGCAGTGCCCGACATCGCCAGCGAAGCCGACTTGAAGGCCGCCGTGTTGGCAGCACGCAGCATCAGCTGCTCCACCGGCCCGAGCGGCGTGTACCTGACCCAGCTCTTCGAGCGCTGGGGCATCGCCGCGCAGATCGCCGCGCGACTGGTGCAGGCGCCACCGGGCGTGCCGGTGGGTTCGCTGGTGGCCCGCGGCGAGGTCGAGCTCGGCTTCCAGCAGCTCAGCGAGCTGATGCACTTGAAGGGCATCAGCGTGGTGGGTTCGTTGCCACCCGGGGTGCAGTTCATCACCACCTTCTCCGGTGCGCTTTGCGCGACGTCGGCACAGGCCCCGGCCGTGCGCGAACTGCTGGCGTGGATGGCTTCTCCAGCCACCGCCGAGGCCAAGCGCCGACAAGGCATGGAACCCGCCTGAATCCACCGTCATCGCCTCCCGACCCGGACCTCCGAGGACTCCACCATGATCATCGACTGCCACGGCCACTACACCACCGCGCCCAAGGCGCTGGAGAGCTGGCGCAACGCCCAGATCGCCGGCATCCAGGACCCGGCCCTGATGCCCAAGGTATCCGACCTGCGCATCAGCGACGACGAACTGCGCGAGTCGATCGAGAGCAACCAGCTGCGCCTGATGCGCGAGCGCGGGAGCGACCTCACCATCTTCAGCCCGCGCGCCAGCTTCATGGCGCACCACATCGGCGACTTCCAGGTCAGCAGCACCTGGGCCGCGATCTGCAACGAGCTGTGCTTCCGCGTCAGCCGGCTGTTCCCAGACCACTTCATCCCCGCCGCGATGCTGCCTCAGAGCCCGGGCGTGGACCCGAAGACCTGCATCCCCGAGCTGGTGAAGTGCGTGGAGCAGTACGGCAACGTGGGCATCAACCTGAACCCCGACCCCTCGGGCGGGCACTGGAATTCGCCACCGCTGAGCGACCGCCACTGGTACCCCATCTACGAGAAGATGGTCGAGTACGACATCCCGGCGATGATCCACGTCAGCACCAGCTGCAACGCCTGCTTCCACACCACCGGGGCGCACTACCTGAACGCCGACACGACGGCCTTCATGCAGTGCCTGACGTCCGACCTGTTCAAGGACTTCCCGACGCTGAAGTTCCTCATCCCGCACGGCGGTGGCGCCGTGCCCTACCACTGGGGCCGCTTCCGCGGCCTGGCGCAGGAGATGAAGAAGCCGCTGCTGAAGGACCACCTGCTGAAGAACATCTTCTTCGACACCTGCGTCTACCACCAGCCCGGCATCGACCTGCTGACCAAGGTGATCCCGGTCGAGAACATCCTGTTCGCCAGCGAGATGATCGGCGCCGTGCGCGGCATCGACCCCGAGACCGGTCACTACTACGACGACACCAAGCGCTACATCGAGGCCTCGACCCAGCTCAGCCCCGAGCAGCGATTCATGGTCTACGAGGGCAATGCGCGGCGCGTGTTCCCGCGCCTCGATGCAGCCTTGAAACTGAAGGGGAAGTGAGATGTACGAACTGGGCGTGGTCTACCGCAACATCGTCCGCACCGATGCCGCCACCGCCGACGCGCTGGCGGGCCTGGGCTCGGCCACCGTGCACGAGGCGATGGGCCGCGTCGGCCTGATGCAGCCGTACATGCGGCCGATCTACGCCGGGGCGATGGTGTCGGGCACGGCCTGCACCGTGCTGCTGCACCCGGGCGACAACTGGATGATGCACGTCGTGGCCGAGCAGATCCGCCCTGGCGACATCGTCGTGGCGGCCATCACCGCCGAATGCACCGACGGCTACTTCGGCGACCTGCTGGCCACCAGCTTCCAGGCGCGCGGCGCGCGGGCGCTGGTCATCGACGCCGGCGTGCGCGACGTGAAGACGCTCACCGAGATGCGCTTCCCGGTGTGGAGCAAGGCCATCAGCAGCAAGGGCACCATCAAGGCCACGATCGGCTCGGTGAACATCCCCGTGGTCTGCGCCGGCGCGCTGGTGCACCCGGGCGACGTGATCGTGGCCGACGACGATGGCGTGGTCTGCGTGCCGCGCGCGATGGCCGCCAAGACCCTGGCAGCCGCGAAGGCGCGCGAGGCCAACGAAGGCGAGAAGCGCGACAAGCTGGCCTCGGGCATCCTGGGCCTGGACATGTACAAGATGCGCGAGCCGCTGGAAAAAGCCGGCCTGCGCTACATCGATTGAGGACGCCTCAGTGAGCGATATGCGCATCGCGATGATCGGCTACGGCGAGGTCGGCAGCATCCTGGCCGAAGACCTGCGTGTGCGCGGGGTAGCGGTCACGGCCTACGACCTCAAGCTCGACGATCCGTCGCGCGCCGCGCCGCTGGTCGCCCACGCGAAGCAGCGTGGCACCCAGCTCGCTGCGAGTCCGGCCGAGGCCCTGCGCGGCGCCACGCTCGTGATCTCCGCCGTCACCGCCAGCCAGACCGTGGCCGTGGCACAGGCCTGCGCCACGGCCTTCCCCGCCGGCGCCTTCTTCCTCGACTTCAACTCGGCGTCGCCCGGCGCCAAGATCGCCGCGTCGACGCTGATCAACGCCGCCGGCGGGCGCTATGTCGAAGGCGCGGTGATGACCTCGCTGCCGCCCTACCGCATCAAGGTGCCGCTGCTGCTGGGCGGCCCCGACGCTCCGGCGCTGCTGCCCTTGCTCAACGACCTCGGCTTCGCCGCCAAGGTCGCCAGCGAGAAACTCGGCGTGGCCAGCGCCACCAAGATGTGCCGCAGCGTGATGATCAAGGGCCTGGAGGCCATGGTCATCGAGAGCTTCACCACGGCACGCGCCTATGGCGTGGAAGACGCGGTGATCGCTTCGCTCTACGAGACCTTCCCCGGCATCGACTGGGAGAAGCAGGCGGCCTACTTCTTCCAGCGTGTGATCGAACACGGCCGGCGCCGCAGCGAAGAGGTGCGCGAAGTGGCGCAGACGGTGCGCGAAGCCGGCCTGGAGCCCTTCAGCGCCAGCGGCACGGCCGAGCGCCAGGCCTGGGTGGCCGACCTCGGTGACGCCGGCCTCTTCGGCACGCGCGGCACACCGGGCTTCGCACGCAGCGCCGACTGGCGGACAGAGGCCGACCGCGTCCTCGCGCACCTGGCACGGAACAAGGACTGACATGAGCTTCGAGAAGACCCCCGGCTGGCTGGACTGGTACGCCGGCCCCAGCCGCCCGCGATTCCAGGTGCCGGCCGGCAGCGTCGACGCGCATTGCCACGTCTTCGGCCCCGGCGCGGAATTCCCCTTCGCGCCCGAGCGCAAGTACACGCCCTGCGACGCCAGCAAGCAGCAGCTGTTCGCGCTGCGCGACCACCTGGGCTTCGCGCGCAACGTCATCGTGCAGGCCACCTGCCACGGTGCCGACAACCGCGCCCTGGTCGACGCCTGCCTCGCGTCGAACGGCAAGGCGCGTGGCGTGGCCACCGTGCGGCGCAGCGTCAGTGACGCCGAGCTGCAGGCCATGCACGACGCCGGCGTGCGCGGCGTGCGCTTCAACTTCGTCAAGCGCCTGGTCGACTTCACGCCCAAGGACGAGCTGCTGGAGATCGCCGGCCGCATCCGGGCCTGGGGCTGGCACGTCGTCATCTACTTCGAGGCGGTCGACCTGCCGGAGCTGTGGGACTTCTTCACCGCACTGCCCACCACGGTGGTGGTCGACCACATGGGCCGCCCCGACGTGAGCAAGCCGCTGGACGGGCCGGAGTTCGAGCTGTTCGTGAAGTTCATGCGCGAGCACGACAACGTGTGGAGCAAGGTGAGCTGCCCGGAGCGGCTGTCGGTGAGCGGCCCGAAGGCGCTGAACGGAGAACAGGCCGCCTACCGCGACGTCGTGCCCTTCGCGCGCCGCATCGTCGAGACCTTCCCGGACCGCGTGCTGTGGGGCACCGACTGGCCGCACCCCAACCTGAAGGACCACATGCCCGACGACGGCCTGCTGGTCGACTTCATTCCCCACATCGCCACCACGCCCGAACTGCAGCGCAAGCTGCTGGTCACCAACCCGATGCGGCTGTACTGGCCCGAAGAGTGAAGGACACGCCATGCCTCTCGAAAAGCCTTACCTCGACGTGCCCGGCACGACCATCTTCGACGCCGAGCAGTCGCGCAAGGGCTACCACCTCAACCAGTTCTGCATGAGCCTGATGAAGGCAGAGAACCGGGCGCGCTTCAAGGCCGATCAACGTGCCTACCTCGACGAGTGGCCGATGACCGAAGAACAGAAGCAGGCCGTGATGGCACGCGACCTCAATCGCTGCATCGCCGCCGGCGGCAACATCTACTTCCTGGCCAAGATCGGCGCCACCGACGGCAAGAGCTTCCAGCAGATGGCCGGCAGCATGACCGGCATGACCGAAGAGGAATACCGCGACATGATGATCAAGGGCGGCCGCAGCGCCGAAGGCAACCGCCGCCTGGGCGAAGACGGCGACGCGCAGCCGCACCGCCAGCCGCAAGGGTCGGCCGGTCGCAAGGCGGGGGTCTGACCATGGCCCGCATCAGCGCCTCGGTCTACACCTCGCACGTGCCGGCCATCGGTGCCGCGCTCGACCTCGGCAAGAGCCACGAGCCGTACTGGCAGAAGGTCTTCTCCGGCTACGAGTTCAGCAAGCAGTGGCTGAAGGAGCAGAAGCCCGACGTGATCTTCCTCGTCTACAACGACCACGCCAACGCCTTCAGCCTGGAGCTGATCCCCACCTTTGCCATCGGCACGGCGGCCGAATACGCCATCGCCGACGAAGGCTGGGGTCCGCGCCCCGTGCCGCCGGTGGTGGGTCACCCGGAGCTGGCCTCCCACATCGCGCAGAGCGTGATCCAGGACGACTTCGACCTCACCATCGTCAACAGGATGGCGGTCGACCACGGCCTGACCGTGCCGCTGAGCCTGATGTGCGGCCAGCCCACGGCCTGGCCCTGCCCGGTGATCCCCTTCGCCGTCAACGTCGTGCAGTATCCAGTGCCCAGCGGGCGCCGCTGCTACCAACTGGGCAAGGCGATCCGCAAGGCCGTGGAAAGCTTCGACCGGCCGCTGAACGTGCAGATCTGGGGTACCGGCGGCATGAGCCACCAGCTGCAGGGGCCGCGCGCCGGCCTCATCAACGCCGAGTGGGACAACCGCTTCCTCGACCGTCTCATCGCCGACCCCGAGGACCTGTCGAAGATGCCGCACATCGACTATGTGCGCGAAGCCGGCAGCGAAGGCATCGAGCTGGTGATGTGGCTCATCGCGCGAGGCGCCATGAGCGACAAGCCACCGGTCGTGAAACACCGCTTCTTCCACGTGCCGGCATCGAACACGGCCGTGGGGCACCTCATCCTGGAGAACACATGACGATCAAGGTTGCACTGGCCGGGGCCGGGGCTTTCGGCACCAAGCATCTCGACGCCATCAAGCTGATCGACGGCGTGGAAGTCGTCTCGCTCATCAGCCGAGAGCTGGAGAAGACGCGCGAGGTCGCCGGCAAGTACGGCATCGGTCACGTCACCACGAGCCTGGACGACAGCCTCGCGCTCAAGGAGGTCGACGCCGTCATCCTCTGCACGCCCACGCAGATGCACGCCTCGCAGGCCATCGCCTGCATGAAGGCGGGCAAGCACGTGCAGGTGGAGATTCCGCTGGCCGACTCGCTGGCCGATGCGCAGGCGGTGGTGGCGCTGCAGAAGAGCACGGGCCTGGTCGCCATGTGCGGCCACACGCGGCGCTTCAACCCCAGTCACCAGTGGGTGCACAAGAAGATCCAGGCGCGCGAGTTCAACATCCAGCAGATGGACGTGCAGACCTATTTCTTCCGCCGCAGCAACATGAACGCGCTGGGCCAGCCGCGCAGCTGGACCGACCACCTGCTGTGGCACCACGCCGCGCACACGGTGGATCTCTTCGCCTACCAGTGCGGCAGCCCCATCGTGAAGGCCAACGCGATCCAGGGGCCCATCCACCCGACGCTGGGCATCGCGATGGACATGAGCATCCAGCTGAAGGCGGCCAGCGGGGCCCTGTGCACACTGAGCCTGTCGTTCAACAATGACGGGCCACTGGGCACCTTCTTCCGCTACATCGGCGACACCGGCACCTACCTGGCGCGCTACGACGACCTGTTCGACGGCAAGGAGCAGAAGATCGACGTGTCCCGGGTCGACGTGTCGATGAACGGCATCGAGCTGCAGGACCGCGAGTTCTTCGCCGCCATCCAGGGCGGACGCGAACCCAACGCCAGCGTGGCGAAGGTGCTGCCCTGCTACGAGGTGCTGCATCGGCTGGAGCAGCAACTGACATGACCGTGCTGCGTCGCATCGGGCCGTTCGAGGTCCATCCCATCGGCCTGGGGTGCATGAACCTCAGCCACGCCTACGGCAAGCCGCCGCCGGTCGAGCAGGCCGAACGCGTGCTGCTGGCGGCGCTGGACGCCGGGGTCACGCTGTTCGACACGGCGGCGCTCTACGGCTTCGGCGCCAACGAGACGCTGGTCGGACGCGTGCTGAAGGCCCATCGCCACAGGATCGTGCTGGCCAGCAAGGGCGGCATGGCCGGCGAGACCTTCCCCGACGGCGTCAAGCGCGTGATCGACGGCAGCCCCGAGGCCATCCGCCGCCACTGCGAGGACAGCCTGCGCCGGCTGCAGACCGAGGTCATCGACCTCTACTACCTGCACCGCTGGCACAAGAGCGTGCCCATCGAGGACAGCGTGGGCGCCATGGCCGACCTGGTGCGCCAGGGCAAGGTACGCACCCTGGGACTGAGCGAGGTCTCTGCCGCCACCTTGCGCAAGGCGCATGCGGTGCACCCCATTGCCGCGGTGCAGACCGAGTACTCGCTGTGGACGCGCAACCCCGAGATCGCCGTACTGGCGACCTGCAGGGAGCTGGGCGCGGCCTTCGTGCCCTTCAGCCCGGTGGCCCGGGCCTTCCTGGCCGACGCCCTGCCCGACGCCAGCGGCCTGGACGCCAAGGACATCCGGCGCAGCATGCCACGCTTCGATCCGGCCCCCTACGCCGCCAACCTGGCGTTGCTGCCGGCCTACCGCGCGCTGGCGCAGGAGGCCGGCTGCACCCCGGCCCAGCTCGCGCTGGCCTGGCTGCTGTCGCGCGGCGAGAACGTCGTTCCGATTCCCGGCACGACCCGGCCTGAACACGTGCGCGAGAACGTGGCGGCTGCCGATGTCCCGGTGCCCGCCGACGTGCTGGCACGTGCCGATGCGCTGATCAACCAGCGCACGGTGGCCGGCCATCGCTACGGGGCGCAGGCGCGCAGCGAGGTCGACACCGAAGAGTTCTGAAGACGTGCCGGCCTCGACCGGAACGCCTTTCGCGTCGAGAGCCGGCGAAACCTCGTCACCGAAGGATCGAACAGATGCAGCCGCTGCAAGGAGTCACCGTCGTCGCGCTCGAACACGCGGTGGCCGCACCCTTCGCCACCCGACAGCTCGCCGATCTCGGTGCTCGCGTGATCAAGATCGAACGCCCCGGCCTGGGCGACTTCGCACGCGGCTACGACACGCGCGTGCGCGGCCTGTGCTCGCACTTCGTGTGGACCAACCGCAGCAAGGAAAGCCTGACGCTCGACCTCAAGCACCCGCGCGCGGCCGAACTGCTGATCCGGTTGATCGTCGAGCGTGCCGACGTGGTGGTGCAGAACCTCGCACCGGGTGCCGCAGCCAGGATGGGGGTGTGCTTCGACGCCCTGCAGGGACGCCGGCCCGACCTGATCGTGTGCGACATCTCGGGTTACGGCGACGACGCCGATCACCCCGGGCCCTACCGCGACAAGAAGGCCTACGACCTGCTGATCCAGAGCGAGTCGGGTTTCGTCAGCGTCACCGGCACGCCCGACGAGCCCAGCAAGGCCGGGCTGTCGGTCGCCGACATCGCCGCAGGCATGTACGCCTACAGCAACATCCTGGCCGCTCTGCTGCAGCGAAAGATCGATGGCCGCGGCCGGCGCATCGACATCTCGATGCTCGAAGCGATGGGTGAATGGATGGGTTATCCGATGTACTACACCTTCGACGGTGCCCCGCCACCGCCTCGGGCCGGTGCTGCGCACGCCACGATCTATCCCTACGGCCCCTTCCCCACCGGCGACGGCCGGACCGTGATGCTGGGCCTGCAGAACGAACGCGAATGGCAGCAGTTCTGCGACAAGGTGCTGCAGCAGCCGGGTCTGGCCCGGGACGAGCGCTTCGCCGGCAATGCGCAGCGCAGCAGCCATCGCGCGGCGCTGCGCGAGCTGATCGTCCAGGCCTTTTCGACGATGAGCGCCGATGAGGTGGCGGCACGCCTGGAAGCAGCACAGATCGCCAATGCGCAGGTCAACGACCTCGCTGGGCTGTGGGCCCACCCGCAGCTCGCCGCACGCCAGCGTTGGCGCGAAGTCGACAGCCCCGCCGGCCCCATAGCAGCGCTGCTGCCGCCAGGATCGTGGGACGACAGCGAGCCACGAATGGGCGGCATCCCTGCCGTGGGCCAGCATACCGACGCCATCCTGGGCGAACTCGGGCTGCCGCCCGGGGCCATCGACGAACTGCGGGCGCAGGGCGCGATCTGAACGCCGCCGGCGCCCGGCGGCCCCCCTCGGCGTTGCCCTCGAAGATCAAGGCTGCCGGGCGCCGGACACCGGCCTCGCACGCAGCCGCAGGTCGGTGCCGACAGGCGTGACTTCCATGAACTGGAAACGGCTGGCGTCGGCCAGGCGCTGCAACGGCGCCAGCGCGGCCATTCCGCGCCCTTCGCCGATGAGCATCGGCGCCAGGTAGACCAGCAGCTCGTCGACGTGTCCGCCGGCCAGCCACGAGGCGTTCAACCGCGGGCCGGCCTCGACATGCAGCTCGTTGGTGCCCAGGCCGGCCAGGTCCTTCAGCACGAAGTCCAGCGCGATGCGGCCTTCGTGCAGGGGGGCGTTGACCAAGGTGACGCCGTGTTCGCGCCAGGCGTCGACCACCGCAGACGCCGGGTCGGCCGTGTAGATGCGCAGTTCGCCGGGCGGTTGCACGATGCGCGCCGCCGGCGGCAGCTGCAGACGCGCGTCGAGCAGCACGCGCAGCGGCTGTCGTGCGGTGGAGACCTCGCGAACGTCCAGTCGGGGATCGTCGGCCAGAACGGTGCCGATGCCGGTGAGAACCGCCCCTGCGCGGCGGCGCCAGCGGTGTCCGTCCTGACGCGCCTCGGGTCCGGTGATCCACTGGCTGCTGCCGTCGTGCAGGGCCGTGCGGCCGTCGAGCGAGGCAGCGACCTTCAGACGCACGAACGGCAGGCCGCTTTGCATGCGCGACAGGAAGCCGATGTTGAGCTCGCGCGCCTCGGCCTCGCGCAGCCCCACCTGCACCTCGATGCCGGCAGCGCGCAGTCGGCGGATGCCCTCGCCGCCGACCTGCGGGTTCGGATCGCCCAGCGCCACCACGACGCGGCCGACACCGGCGTCGATCAGCGCGTCACAACAGGGCGGCGTGCGTCCGTGGTGGGCGCAGGGCTCCAGCGTGACATAGGCGGTGCAGCCACCGGGGTCGACACCCTGCGACAGCGCGGCGCGCAGCGCCATCACCTCGGCATGGGCCTGACCGGCAGCCTGCGTGTGGCCTTCGGTCTGCCAGCCATCCCCCACGAGCACGCAGCCGACGCGCGGATTGGGCTCGGTCAAGCCGACCGCCTGCCCGGCCAGTTCGAGCGCACGCTGCATGCAGGCGTCGTCGAACTCGCTGAAGGGTGCTTGCACGGCCATGCTGCATTGTGTCTCCGCCCGGGGCCGGCCGGGATCTTCCTCGACAATGCCGGGACTGCGCCGCGTACCGGGGAGCCGCCTTGCCTTCGAAGATGAACCGCCGAAACTGCCTGGCCTGGCTGACGATGCTGGGACCGCTGCCGCACCTGCGCGCCCAGGGCCGCTTTCCGGACCGGCCGATCACGCTGATCGTGCCTTTCGCGCCCGGCGGCATCGCCGACATCACGGCGCGTGCGGTGGCCGAGCAGATGACGCGCAGCCTGGCGCAGACAGTGATCGTCGACAACCGTCCCAGCGCCGGCAGCATCGTGGCGTCGCAGGCCGTGGCACAGGCCGCGCCCGACGGCCACACCTTGCTGCTGATGAGCAACAGCAACGCGCTCAGCGTCTCGCTGTTCAGGAAGCTGCCCTACGACACGCTGAAGGACTTTGCCCCGGTCAGCACGCTGGGCTTCTTCGACATCGGCATCTTCGCCCTGGCGAGCAGCCGTTTCGCGAACCTGGGTCAGGCCGTGGCCTGGGCCCGGGCGAACCCCGGCAAGCTCAACGTCGGCAGCATCGCCGTGGGCAGCACACAGCACCTGTCGGCCAAGCTGTTCGAGACGGTCGCCGGCATCGACACCCTGGTGGTGCCCTACAAGGGCTCGCCCGCCGTGCTGACGGCCTTGCGCGCGGGCGAGATCGAGCTCGCCTTCGAGATCGTCGGCCCCATGCTGCCGCAGGTGGCGGCAGGCGCGGTGAAGGCGCTGGCAGTGTCCTCGAGCCAGCGCAACCCGGCACTGCCGCAGGTGCCCACGGTGCAGCAGGAGGGCGTGGCAGGGTACGACGTGGCGTCGTGGAACGCGCTGGCAGCGCCGGCGGGCACGCCGCAGGAGATCATCGAGCGCCTGAATCGCACCGCGCGCGAGGCCGTCGCGTCGCCTGCCGTGCAGGACAAGCTCGGCAGGCTGGGCATGCGGCTGGCCGCCAGCACGCCGGCCGATCTGCAGGGGCTGCTGGCTGGCGAGATCAAGCGCTGGGCCGAGGTCATCGCCAGGTCGAAGATCCAGCCCGAGTGAAGCGTCCCGGGCCGGCCCCACACCCGGACCCGGACCCGGACCCGGAGCTCAGCTGCCGAGAAGATCGGCCACCTGGAGTTCGTCGATCCTGGCCGCACGCCGGAAGGCCGCACTCGAGTCGCTGGGTGTGAGCAGAAGCGCATCGATCAGCGCCCGCGCAGGAGTCTGCGTGGGCTCGCACAGCAGCACGTAGCGGCGCGCGCCGGGCTCGTCGAGCCGGCCGACCCAGTCGATGGCGGCCAGCACCTCCATGGCGGTCTCGATCTGCAGCGGGTCGAGGCGCAGCACCGCCGCCAGCTCGACCAGGGTGCGGCCCCGCTCGCCCAGCACGCGCGCGCGGCGTAGCTCCCGCAGGGCGTCCAGGGCCAGATCGAAGCGCGAGCCGGCCGCCGTGCTGGTCCGCCGCAGCCCCATCTGCAGGCTGGGCGCGTACGCCGCCACCACCGCACCCAGCAGCACGATGACCCACACGAGGTAGATCCACAGCAGCAGGATGGGCAGCGTCGCGAAGGCGCCGTAGATCATCGAAAACGAGGGCACGGCCTGGACATACCAGGCCAGGCCGGCCTTGGCCAGTTCCAGGCCGAGCGCGGCCGCCAACGCGCCAGCCATCGCATGGCGCCAGCGCACGAAGGTATTGGGCACGTAGCGGAACAGCGCGGCCAGCGCTGCGCTCAGCAGCCCGAACTCGAGCAGATTCAGCAGCAGGCTCAGCCCGCCAGGCATCGCGTTGACGAAGCCGCGCGAGGCCGACACGGCGTATGACGTCATGGTCAGGCTCACACCCAGCAGCAGCGGCCCGAGCGTTAGGGCGGCCCAATACACCATCACGCGCTGGCCCAGGGGCCGCGGGCGGCGCACGCGCCAGATCTGGTTGAGCGTGCGGTCGATGGTGAAGACCATCGCCAGCGCCGTGATGCACAGCAGAAGCAGGCCCAGCGAGCCCATGCCGCTGGCCTTGGACGCGAACTGCGTCAAGGCCCGCATCACCGGGCGCGCGATGCCGTCGGGCACCAGGGCCTGCAGGAAGTACTTCTCCAGTGCCCCCTGGAACGCCCCGAAGACGGGGAAGGCCGAAAACACCGCCAGCATCACCGTCACCAAGGGCACCAGGGCGATCAGGGTGGTGAAGGTCAGGCTGCTGGCGCTCAGGCTCAGGTGGTCTTCGCGGAAACGCTCGCGCAGCGTCTTCAGCGTGTCGAGCCAGGGCCAGTGGCGCAGGTCTTCCAGCAGGCGCAGGGCTTGTTCCGCGGCCGAAGCCTTGCGATCCGACAGCGTTGACATGCTGGCTATGATGCCAGCATGACCTCTTCGAACACGCCCGACCCCGTGGTCCGCGGCGCACGGGTGCTGGCCTTGACGGGCCTCATCGGCCTCATCGTGCTGGGACTGGCCTGGGAACTCTGGCTGGCTCCCACCGGCAGCGGCACGCTGGCGCTGAAGGTGGTGCCCCTGGTGCCTTGTGTCGTCGGCCTGCTGCGGCACCGCATGTACACCTACCGCTGGCTGAGCCTGCTGGTGTGGCTGTACTTCACCGAAGGCGTGGTGCGCGTGACCACCGAAGGGGGCGTGTCGCAATGGCTGGCCGGACTGGAAGTGCTGCTCAGCCTGCTGCTCTTCGGGGCCTGCGCCCTCTACATCCGGTGGCGCCTTCGCAATGCCGCCAAGGTCATGGCATGAATCCACAACTGCTCGACAGCCTGCGCCGCATCGTCGGCGCCGCCCAGGTGCTCACCGAAGGCGACCTTTCGGCCTGGGAACACGACTGGCGCCGCCGCTGGCGCGGCAGGGCCGGCGCCGTCGTGCGGCCCGGCAGCACCGCCGAGGTGGCTGCGGTGGTGAAGGCCTGCGCCGTCCACGGCGTGAGCATCGTGCCGCAGGGCGGCAACACCGGCCTGGTGGGCGGCGGCGTGCCCGACGACAGCGGCAGGCAGGTGCTGATGAGCCTGCAGCGCATGAACCGCGTGCGCCAGATCGACCGCGCCAATCTCACGCTGACGGTCGAAGCCGGCTGCATCCTGAAGGCGGTGCAGGAGGCTGCCGCGGCCGACGGGCTGTGGTTCCCGCTGAGCCTGGCGGCCGAGGGCAGCTGCACCATCGGGGGCAACCTGGGCACGAATGCCGGCGGCACCCAGGTGCTGCGCTTCGGCAACACGCGCGACCTCTGCCTGGGGCTGGAAGTGGTGACCGCCGACGGCGAGGTCTGGGAGGGCCTGAGCGGCCTGCGCAAGGACAACACCGGCTACGACCTGCGCGATCTCTTCATCGGCAGCGAAGGCACGCTGGGCATCATCACCGCGGCCACGATGAAGCTCAGTCCGCGCCCCGCCGCCACCACCACCGCGCTGGCCGCCTGCGCCTCGGTGCAGCACTGCGTGGACCTGCTGAACCTGGCGCGCGGCCGCCTGGGCCCCGCCCTCACCGGCTTCGAGATGATGGGCCGCTACGCCATCGACCTCGTGGCCAGGCATTTCCCTGCCCTGCCCAACCCGCTGCCCAACGCGACCTGGACCGTGCTGCTGGAGCAGAGCGCCACCGACAGCGAGAGCGAGGCGCGCGCGCGTTTCGAGTCGCTGCTGGGCGCGGCTCTCGAAGCCGGGACCATCGACGACGCGGTGGTCGCCGAGTCGATGGCGCAGTCGCAGGCGCTGTGGCACGTGCGCGAGTCGATCCCGCTGGCGCAGAGCGAAGAGGGGCCCAACATCAAGCACGACATCTCGGTGCCGGTGTCGGCCATCCCCGACTTCGTCGAGTACACCGATGCCGCGCTGGCCGCCCGCTTTCCCGGCGTGGCCATGGTCGACTTCGGGCACCTGGGCGACGGCAACCTGCACTACAACGTGCAGGCGCCTGCAGGCATGTCGGCCAGCGACTTCCTGGCGTCTCACGAGCACGAGGTCAACCGCATCGTCTATGACGCCGTGTGCGAGCGCGGCGGTTCGATTTCGGCGGAGCACGGCATCGGCGTGCTCAAGCGCGACGAACTGGTGGAGCGCAAGTCGCCGGTGGCGCTGGAGATGATGCGACGCATCAAGCGCGCGCTGGATCCCGACAACCGCATGAATCCGGGCCGGGTGCTCTGAGAGCGCCGGACTACTGAACCGGCCCCTTCAGCGCCTGGGGCACGGGAATCGACATCACCTCGATGCCCTCGTCCTGAAGGGCCTCGCGCTCCTGCGGCGTGGCGGCGCCGCGAATGGCCCGCTCCGGCGTCTCGCCGTAATGGATGCGGCGCGCCTCCTCGGCGAAGCGCGGTCCGACGTCCTCGGTGTTGGCCAGCAACTGCCGCACCGCCGCGAGCCAGCCGGCCTGCACCGTGTCGGGCATCATGTCGTGCACGGCTTCGGGTTTCGCCGCAGGTACCGCGGGCTCCCGGGCGCCGGAGAGGTTCAGTCGGGGAGCACTGGGCATCCTCGTGACGAGGCGGTCATTGCATACCGGGCACTCGATGAGGCCGCGGCCGTTCTGCGCCATGAAGTCGTCGTCGGAGGCGAACCAGCCCTCGAAGCCGTGTCCGTTCTGGCAGCGCAGGTTCAGAACCTTCATGAAACCATCATAGAGGCACAACTGCAGGCGTGCCCAGGCAAGGCTTCATGCCGGCGTGAAATGCAAGGGCCACGCTCCTGCTTGCCAGCGTTGCAGCCACTGCAGGCCGATCAGCGTCTTCACGTCGGTGAGCTCGCCGCGAGAGGCCATGGCGTCCAGCTGGCGCGCGTCGAGCAGGCAGGTCTCGATGAACTCGCCGTCGTCGAGCTGCCGTGCGCCCAGGCTCAGGCCACGCGCGAAGAAGAGATGGATGATCTCGGTGGAATAGGCTGCCGCGTTGTGGATCAGCCCGGCGGACGCCCACTCGCGCGCGCTGTATCCGGTCTCCTCGAGCAGCTCCCGCTGAGCACAGCGCAGCGGGTCCTCGCCGGCTTCGAGCTTGCCGGCCGGGATCTCGGTGACGACATGGCCGACGGGGTAGCGGAACTGCCGCTCCATCACCAGGCGGCCGTCGTCCAGCAGGGCCACGATGGCCACCGCACCCGGGTGCACCACGTACTCGCGCGTGGCAGTGCTGCCCGAGGGCAGTTCCACCGTGTCGCGCCGCACCTCGAGGAAGTTGCCCTTCACGAGCAGCTGGGAGCCGACGCCCTTCTCGACGAGGTGGGCGTCGTCGCTCACTGGGCAGCTGCGCGCTTCGCGCTTGGGGATTCGCCCTTCGGGCTGCCGGACGAGCTCATGGGATCAACTGGCCAGGGCCTTGATGATGGCCTCGCGGCACATCGCCATCAGCCCGCCGGGCAGCAGGCCGAACACCAGCACGGCCAGGCCGTTGACCGCCAGCAGCGCTGAGACGCCCTGTGTGGAGACGATGGGCTCGGTCTGCGTCGGTTCGTCGAAGTACATCACCTTGACGACGCGGATGTAGTAGAACGCGCCGATCAGGGACAGGAGCACCGCGATGACGGCCAGCCAGATGTAGGCCGTGACGTTGGTCGACACCAGCGCCTGCAGGATCGCCAGCTTGGCGTAGAAGCCCACCATGGGCGGCAGGCCGGCCAGCGAGAACAGGAACACCGACATCACGCCCGCCGCCCAGGGCCGGCGCTTGGCCAGACCCGCGAAGTCGTCGATGTACTCGGCCTCGAAGCCCTGCCGCGACAGGTACATGATCATGCCGAAGCTGCCGAGCGTGGTGAGCACGTAGCTCACCAGGTAGAACATCGACGAGCTGTAGGCGTTGCCCGCCGACAGCGTGTTGCCGGTCACCACGCCGGCCGACAGGCCCAGCAGGATGAAGCCCATCTGCGCGATGGTGGAGTACGCCAGCATGCGCTTGATGTTGGTCTGCGCGATGGCCACCAGGTTGCCGATGACCAGCGAGCCCACGGCCAGCACGATGAGCATCTGCTGCCAGTCGACTGCCAGCCCCAGCATGCCTTCCACCAGCAGCCGGATGGTGATGGCGAAAGCGGCGAACTTCGGGGCGCCGCCGATGAGCAGGGTGACCGAAGTCGGTGCGCCCTGGTAGACGTCGGGCACCCACATGTGGAAAGGCACGGCGCCGAGCTTGAAGGCCAGCCCGGCCACGACGAAGACCACGCCGAAGATCAGCACTTCCTTGTTGATGCGGCCGGTGGAGATCTGCTCGAAGACCCTGGGAATGTCGAGCGAGCCGGTGGCGCCGTACATCATCGACAGGCCGTACAGCAGGAAACCACTGGCCAGCGCGCCGAGCACGAAGTACTTCATCGCCGCCTCGGTCGACACGGCATGGTCCCGACGCAGGGCCACGAGCGCGTAGAGCGACAGGCTCATCAGTTCCAGACCGAGATAGACGACCAGGAAGTTGTTGGCCGAGCACATCACCGAGATGCCCAGCAGCATGAAGAGCGACAGCGAGAAGAACTCGCCCTTGAGCATGTCGCGCGACTCCAGCGTCGGACGCGCGTAGGCGATGGTGATCATCGTCGTCACGCCGGCGAAGAAGGCCAGCAGGTGGCCCATCGGATCCGACACCACCAGTCCCTGCATGCCGATCGCCGTCTCGCCGGTGTTGAAGGCCGCCAGGTGCAGCAGCGAGAAGCCGGCGATCGTGCCCTGAGTCAGCCAGAAGGTCGGGCGCCGTTGCGGATCGGTCACGAAGAGATCGGCCAGCGTCACCACGCAGGCCATCGCCAGCAGCCACATCTCGGGATAGATGACAGGCCAGTTCATCGGGGTCATGGTGTTCTTTCGTCCTGGCCGTCAGTTCAGCTTGCTCTTGGCGACATGCGCCAGCAACTCGGTCACCGAGACGTGCATCACGTCGGTGAAGGGCTTGGGATACAGGCCCATCCACAGCACGGCAATCGCCAGCACGGCGAGCATCAGGAATTCACGGCCGTTGATGTCGGTGAGCTGGCGCACGTCGTCGTTGGCGACGTCGCCGAAGTAGACGCGCTTGACCATCCACAGCGTGTAGGCGGCGCCGAAGATCAACGTGGTGGCGGCCAGGGCTCCGATCCAGAAGTTGAACTTCACGGCGCCCAGGATGACCATCCATTCGCCGACGAAACCGGCCGTGCCAGGCAAACCGGCATTGGCCATGGCGAACAGCACCGCGAACGCCGTGAACCTGGGCATGGTGTTGGCCACCCCTCCATAGGAGGCGATCTCGCGCGAGTGCACGCGGTCATAGAGCACGCCGATGCACAGGAACATCGCACCCGAGACGAAGCCGTGCGAGATCATCTGCACGAGGCCGCCGCTGACGCCCAGTTCGCTGAAGATGAAGAAGCCCAGCGTGACGAAGCCCATGTGCGCGATCGACGAATAGGCCACCAGCTTCTTCATGTCCTGCTGCACCAGGGCCACGACGCCGATGTAGAGCACCGCGATCAGGCTCAGCGTGATCATGACCCAGGCGTACTCCCGGGCCGCATCGGGCGCGATGGGCATCGAGAAGCGCAGGAAACCGTAGGCCCCCAGCTTCAGCATGATGGCCGCCAGCACCACGGAGCCGCCAGTGGGCGCCTCGACGTGGGCGTCGGGCAGCCACGTGTGCACCGGCCACATCGGCACCTTCACCGAGAAGGCGGCGAAGAAGGCGAAGAACAGCAAGGCCTGCGCCGACAGCGGCAGCGGCAGCTTGTGCCAGGCGACGATGTCGAAACTGCCGCCCGACTTGAAGTACAGGTACACCAGCGCCACCAGCATCAGCAGCGAGCCCAGCAGCGTGTACAGGAAGAACTTGAAGGCGGCATAGACGCGCCGCGGTCCGCCCCAGACGCCGATGATGATGTACATCGGGATCAAGGTGGCTTCGAAGAAGACGTAGAACAGCAGGCCGTCGAGCGCCGAGAACACGCCGACCATCAGTCCCGAGAGGATCAGGAAGGCACCCATGTACTGGGGCACCCGGTCGGTGATGACCTGCCAGCCGGCAATCACCACGATGACGGTGATGAAGGCCGTCAGCGGCACGAACCACATCGACAGGCCGTCGACACCCAGGTGGTAGTTGACGTTGAAGCGCTCGATCCACGAGATCTTCTCGACGAACTGCATGGCCGCAGTGGAGGTGTCGAAGCCGCCGATGAGCGGCAGCGTGACGGCCAGCGAGGCCAGCGCGCCCACCAGGGCGATGGCGCGCGCCACGCCCGCGTTTTCGTCGCGGCCGACGGCCAGCAACAGCGTGCCGAATGCGATCGGCAGCCAGATCGCGATACTCAGGAGACCCATGCTCGATGCTCTCTTTGCTCTTCTTCTCGTCGCTCAGCGGACGAGGCTGCTGAGGTAGGGCCACAGGCGCCAGGTCATGAAGCCGAAGATGCCCAGGATCATGACCAGCGCGTACCAGTAGAGGTGCCCGGTCTGCAGCAGACGCGCCAAGCCCGACAGCAGGCCAACGGCACGGGCGGAACCGTTGACCAGCACACCGTCGATGATGGCCACGTCGCCACCCTTCCACAGGCCGCGGCCGACGGCCCTCGCTCCGGCGGCCAGCACGTTTTCGTTGAACCAGTCGAAGTAGTACTTGTTCTCGAGCAGCCTGCGCAAGGGCTGCAGGCGCGCATCGATGGCCGCGGGGACGGCGGGCTGCTTGATGTAGAACCACCAAGCCACCACCACGCCCGCCAGGGCCAGCCAGAACGGTGCGGTCTGCAGGCCGTGCAGGGCCATGGCGGCTGCGCCGTGGAAGTTTTCGGTCAGGTCCTTCATCGCCGGATGCTTGGTGGCATCGACGAAGATGGAGTCCTTGAAGAAGTCGCCGTGCAGCATCGGGCCGATGGTGATGAATCCGATGACCACCGAGGGCACGGCCAGCAGCAGCAGCGGCGCCGTGACCACCCAGGGCGACTCGTGCGGCACGTGCACGTGGTGGTGGTCACCGTGGTCGTCATGCGCATGGTCGTCCTCGGGCGGGTGCGGCTTGTGCCTGAAGCGCTCCTCGCCGTGGAATACGAGGAAGTACATGCGGAAGGAATAGAAGGCCGTCACGAACACGCCGGCCATCACCGCGAAGCTGGCGAAGCCCGCACCGGGGAGGTTGCTGGCGTACACGGCCAGGATGATGCTGTCCTTGGAGTAGAAGCCCGAGAACAGCGGCGTGCCGATGAGCGCCAGCGAGCCCAGCAGCGCCGTCAGCCAGGTGATGGGCATGTACTTGCGCAGCCCGCCCATGTTGCGGATGTCCTGGTCATGGTGCATGCCCATGATCACCGAGCCTGCCGCGAGGAACAGCAGGGCCTTGAAGAAGGCGTGCGTCATCAGGTGGAACACCGCCACCGAGTAGGCCGACACGCCCAGTGCCACCGTCATGTAGCCGAGCTGGCTGAGCGTGGAATACGCCACCACGCGCTTGATGTCGTTCTGGATGATGCCCAGGAAACCCATGAACAGCGCGGTGATGGCGCCGATGATGAGCACGAAGCTGAGTGCCGTGTCGCTGAGCTCGAACAGAGGCGACATGCGTGCCACCATGAAGATGCCGGCCGTCACCATCGTGGCGGCGTGGATCAGCGCCGAGATCGGTGTCGGGCCTTCCATCGAGTCGGGCAGCCACACATGCAGAGGCACCTGCGCGCTCTTGCCCATGGCGCCGATGAACAGGCAGATGCAGGCCACCGTGATGAGCATCCAGTCGGTGCCGGGGAAGCTCAGCTTCGACAGCTCGCCGGCCTTGGCGAAGGTCTCGCCGTAGTTCAGCGTGCCGGTGTACGCCAGCAGCAGGCCGATGCCCAGGATGAAGCCGAAGTCGCCCACGCGGTTGACCAGGAAGGCCTTCATGTTGGCGAACACCGCCGTGGGTCGCTTGAACCAGAAGCCGATCAGCAGGTAGGACACCAGGCCCACCGCCTCCCAGCCGAAGAACAGCTGCAGGAAGTTGTTGCTCATCACCAGCATCAGCATGCTGAAGGTGAACAGCGAGATGTAGGAGAAGAAGCGCTGGTAGCCCGGATCCTCCTCCATGTAGCCGATGGTGTAGACGTGGACCATCAGCGACACGAAGGTCACCACGCACATCATCATGGCCGAAAGGCCGTCGATGAGGAAGCCGACCTCCATCTTCAGGCCGCCGATGACCATCCACTCGTAGATGGTCTCGTTGAATCGTGCGCCGTCCAGTGCCACCGCCTTGAGCACCACCGTCGAGCAGATGAAGGACACCAGCACGCCGAGGATGGTGACGGTGTGCGCACCGCGCCGGCCGACCTGGCGACCGGCCAGGCCGGCCACCATCGCACCGACCAGCGGCGCGAGCGCCGCGGTGAGCAGCAGACCTTGGGAAATCGTGGAAGCCATGCTTCAGCCCTTGAGCTCGTCGAGCTCTTCGACGTTGATCGACGCCCGGTTTCGGAACAGCACGACGAGGATCGCCAGGCCGATGGCCGACTCGGCGGCCGCCACGGTGAGGATGAAGAACACGAACACCTGCCCGGCCATGTCCCCCAGATAGTAGGAAAAGGCGACGAAGTTGAGGTTGACGGCCAGCAGCATCAGTTCGATGGCCATCAGCAGCACGATGAGATTGCGCCGGTTGAGGAAGATCCCCACCACCGACATCGCGAAGAGCATGCCGCCCAGGGACAGGTAGTGCCCGAGCGTGAGAGCGCCGAGAGTCATGTGTTGGGGCCCTCCTTGGTGGCCGGGGCTTCGACGACAGGCGGCATCTTGATGATGCGCACGCGGTCGGCCTTCTTGACCTTCACCTGCTCGCTGGCGTCCATGTGCTTGCTGTCCTTGCGGCGGCGCAGCGTGAGCGCGATGGCCGCGATGATGGCCACCAGCAGCAGCGCCGCGGCCAGTTGCACCGGGTAGGCGTACTTGGTGTAGATCTCGATGCCAAGCACCTTGGTGTTGCCCATCTGCAGCGCAGCAGCGCTGATGGGCACGGCCTCGGTCTGCCGGTGGCCCTGCATCAGCACCAGCGCCATTTCAAGCGCGATGAGCACGCCGATGAAACCCGCCAGCGGAAAGTGCTTCCAGAAACCCTCACGGAAGCTGTCGCTGTTGATGTCGAGCATCATCACGACGAAGAGGAACAGCACCATGACCGCGCCCACGTACACCAGCACCAGCGCAATGGCCAGGAACTCGGCGCGCAGCAGCATCCAGACGCAGGCCGCGTTGAAGAAGGCCAGCACCAGGTACAGCGCTGCATGCACGGTGCTGCGTGCCGTGATCACCTTGAACGAGGCGAACAGCAGCACGGCCGCGAAGAGGTAGAAAAGGGCGGTGATCGTGTTCATGTGTGTTGTCGTGCTGTCGTCGCCCGGGCCCCTGCGGCCTCTGCGACGGAGCCGCCGCCGTCAGCGGTAGCGCGCGTCCGCCTCCCGGTTGGCCGCGATGTCCTTCTCGTATCGATCGCCCACCGCGAGCAGCATGTCCTTCGTGAAGTACAAGTCGCCGCGCTTCTCACCGTGGTACTCCAGGATGTGCGTCTCGACGATGGAGTCGACCGGACAGCTCTCTTCGCAGAAGCCGCAGAAGATGCACTTGGTGAGGTCGATGTCGTAGCGCGTGGTGCGGCGGGAGCCGTCGTCGCGGACCTCCGACTCGATGGTGATGGCCAGCGCCGGACACACGGCCTCGCAGAGCTTGCAGGCGATGCAGCGCTCCTCGCCGTTCTCGTAGCGGCGCAGCGCGTGCAGCCCGCGGAAGCGCGGCGACAGCGGCGTCTTCTCTTCCGGGAACTGCACCGTGATGTTGCGCGACAGGAAATGGCGGCCGGTGATGGCCATGCCCTTGAACAGCTCGGTGAGCATGAAGCTCGAGAGCAGGTCCTTGACGGCGGTGAGGGTCGACATGGTGCGCGGCTCCTTCACTTCCAGATATCGAACGGCGACTGGATCCACAGGCCGACAACGACCAGCCAGACCAGCGTCACGGGAATGAAGATCTTCCAGCCCAGACGCATGATCTGGTCGTAGCGGAAGCGCGGGAAGGTGGCGCGAACCCACAGGAACATCGTGGCGACCACGAAGACCTTGATGGCCAGCCAGATCCAGCCCGGGATGAAGGACAGGAACTCGAAGGGCGGCAGCCAGCCGCCGAGGAACAGCAACACGGTCATCGTCGAGACGAGGATCATGTTGGCGTACTCGGCCAGGAAGAACATCGCGAACGACATGCCCGAGTACTCGATCATGTGACCGGCGACGATCTCCGATTCGCCTTCCACCACGTCGAAGGGGTGGCGGTTGGTCTCGGCCAGCCCGGCGATGAAGAAGACGACGAAGATCGGCAGCAAGGGCAGCCAGTTCCAGGACAGCACGCCGGCACCCATGTCGGCGAACATGCCCTCGCCCTGTTGCATCACGATGGCCGACAGGTTCATGGTGCCCGAGACCATCAGCACGACGACGAGACAGAAGCCCATCGCGATCTCGTAGCTGACCATCTGCGCCGAGGCGCGCAGCGCGCCCAGGAAGGCGTACTTCGAGTTCGATGCCCAGCCGGCGATGATGACGCCGTAGACCTCCAGCGAGGTGATGGCCATCAGGAACAGCAGGCCGGCATTGATGTTGGCCAGCGCGACGTCGGGACCGAAGGGAATCACCGCCCAGGCCGCCAGCGCCGGCATGATGGTCATGATGGGGCCGAGGAAGAACAGGCCCTTGCTGGCAGCGGTCGGACGGATGATCTCCTTGAAGATCAGCTTCACCGCATCGGCAATCGGCGTCAGCAGACCGAAGGGACCGACACGGTTGGGGCCGGGCCGGATCTGCGACCAGCCGATGGCCTTGCGCTCCCACAGCGTCAGGTAGGCCACGCATGCCATCAACGGCGCGACGACGGCAACGATCTTGATCAGGCTCCACACCACCAGCCACAGCGTGGGGCCGAGGGCGGAGGTGCCGAACTGGTTGAGCGACTCGAGCATGCTCAGGCCCTTTCGACGGTGATCGCGCCGAACATCGCTCCGAGCGCGGCGGTGGCGGGGTGACCAGCCGGTACGCGCACGGCGTTCGCCGCCAGAGAATCATCGACCTCCACCGGCAGCACGACGGCCGCCTGGCCCTGGGCCACCAGCACCCTGCCGCCGCTGTCCAGCTTCAGTTGCTGCGCCAGCGCCGACGACACCGACACCACGGGAGGACGGGCATCGGCGGTCAGCTGCAAGGGCGCCGCGCGCCGCACCATCATGTCGGTGGCATAGATGGGGACGTCGGCCACGCGCTGCAGACCGGCGTCGCGGGCCGGCAGCGTGACCGCGGCCTGGCTCGAACGGTTGTCCAGCCGCTGCGCCAGCGTGGACACGTCGCCCAGCGCTTCCGCACGCACTTCCTCGACGGTCTCGAACTCGAAGCCCGACAGGCCCAGCAGGTTGCCCAGCACGCGCAGCACCTTCCAGGCCGGTCGCGCCTCGCCCAAGGGCTTGACGACGCCGTGGAAGGCCTGCAGCCGCCCCTCGGCATTGACGAAACTGCCCGCGGTCTCGGTGAAGGCAGCGATCGGCAGCAAGACGTCGGCGTTGTCGACCGCGGCGTCGCGGAAGGCGGTGAGCGCCACCACCAGCCCCGAACCGGCCAGGGACTGCTTCGCAGCCGCGGCGTCGGCGGCGTCGAGCACGGGTTCGGTATTCAGCAGCAGCAGCGCCTTCATGGGTTGCGACAGCATCTGGCCGGCGTTCAGGCCGCCCTCGCGAGGCATCGCGCCGACGAGCTGTGCGCCCACGCCATTGCCGCTGTCGCCGAGGTAGCCGCAGCTGGCACCGGTGGCCGCTGCGATCCACTGCGCCAGTGCGAGCAATGCCGAGGCCTGAGGGTGCTGTGCCGCAGCGTTGCCCAGCAGCACGGCCTTGTGCTCTCCCGAGAGCAGGGAGCGCGCCACGGCCTCGGCCGCTTCACCAGGCTGGACGTCGACCGGCGCCGCCACACCCTGCGCCGCCGCAATGGCGGCCGCAACCTCGGCCAGCAGGGCCGGCCAGGCCGAAGGTGCGGCGACCAGCCGCGTTCCCATCGGCATCAGCCAATCGTCTTGAAGCGCACCCAGGCTGTGGATCCTGGCGCCGCGACGCGCCGCATGCCGCAGGCGCAGTGCAAAGAGCGGGTGGTCCTTGCGCAGGAACGAGCCGATGACGAGAGCCCGCTGCACGTCGGACAGCGACGCGATGCTGGTCCCCAGCCAGCGGGCGTGACCGGGCTCGGCTGTGTTGCCGAAGTCGGCGTGGCGCGTACGGTGATCGACGTTGTCGCTGCCCAGGCCGCGCACCAGACGGGACAGCAGATGCAGTTCCTCCACCGTGCTCGTGCCACTGCCGATGGCGCCGATGCCGGCGGCGCCGAACTCGGCCTTCACACGCTTGAGCCCGTCGGCCACGTAGGCCAGCGCCGTGTTCCAGTCGACGGGCTGCCACTGGCCGCCCTGCTTGATCATGGGCTGCTTCAGCCGGCTGTCGCTGTTCAACGCTTCGTAGCTGAAGCGGTCGCGGTCGGCGATCCAGCACTCGTTGACCTCGGCGTTCTCCAGCGGCAGGACGCGCATGACCTTGCCGCCCTTGACCTGCACGATGAGATTGGCGCCGGTGCTGTCGTGCGGGCTGACACTCTTGCGGCGCGACAGCTCCCAGGTGCGGGCGCTGTAGCGGAAGGGTTTGCTGGTCAGCGCGCCGACGGGGCACAGGTCGATCATGTTGCCCGACAGCTCGGAGTCGACGGTGCCGCCGGTCACGGTGGTGATCTCGGAGTGCTCGCCGCGATGGATCATGCCGAGTTCCATCACGCCGGCCACCTCCTGGCCGAAGCGCACGCAGCGCGTGCAGTGGATGCAGCGCGTCATTTCCTCCATCGAGATGAGCGGGCCGACGTCCTTGTGGAACACGACACGCTTCTCTTCGGTGTAGCGGGAAGACGACCCGCCATAGCCCACCGCCAGGTCCTGCAGCTGGCATTCGCCGCCCTGGTCGCAGATGGGGCAGTCCAGCGGGTGGTTGATGAGAAGGAACTCCATCACCGACTGCTGCGCCTTCAGGGCCTTGTCGCTCTTGGTGCGCACGACCATGCCCTGCGTGGCCGGCGTGGCGCAGGCGGGCATGGGCTTGGGCGCCTTCTCGACCTCGACCAGGCACATGCGGCAATTGGCCGCGATGGACAGCTTCTTGTGGTAGCAGAAGTGCGGGATGTAGATGCCGGCGGCGTCGGCCGCATGCATGACCATGCTGCCTTCCTTGACGCTGACCTTCTGGCCGTCGAGTTCGAGCTCAATCATGTTGTTCAGACGTATTGCGGGACCATGCAGGTCTTGTGCTCGACGTGGTGTGCGAACTCGTCGCGAAAGTGCTTCAGCATCCCCTGCACCGGCATCGCCGCGGCGTCGCCCAGCGCGCAGATGGTGCGGCCCTTGATGTTGTCAGCCACCGAGTCGAGCAAGGCCAGGTCTTCGGCCTTTCCCTGCCCGTGCTCGATGCGATTGACCATGCGCCACAGCCAGCCCGTGCCTTCGCGACAGGGCGTGCACTGGCCGCAGCTCTCGTGCTGGTAGAAGTAGGACAGGCGCAGCAGGCTCTTGACCATGCAGCGGGAGTCGTCCATCACGATCACCGCACCCGAGCCCAGCATGGAGCCGGCCTTGGCGATGGCGTCGTAGTCCATCGTGATGTCCATCATCGTTTTGGCCGGCAGCACAGGAGCAGAGGAACCTCCGGGAATCACCGCCTTCAGCGTTCGGCCGCGGCGCACGCCGCCGGCCAGCTCGAGCAGTTTGGAGAACGGCGTGCCCATCGGAATCTCGAAGTTGCCGGGGTTCTCGACGTCTCCGACCACCGAGAAGATCTTGGTGCCGCCGTTGTTCGGCTTGCCGCATTCCAGGTAGGCCTGGCCACCGTTGTTGATGATCCAGGGCACCGCCGCGAAGGTCTCGGTGTTGTTGATGGTGGTCGGCTTGCCGTACAGGCCGAAGCTGGCCGGGAACGGCGGCTTGAAGCGCGGCTGGCCCTTCTTGCCCTCGAGAGATTCCAGCAACGCCGTCTCTTCGCCGCAAATGTAGGCGCCGAAACCGTGGAAGGCGTGCAGCTGGAAGCTGTGGGTCGAGCCCAGGATGTTGTCGCCCAGAAAGCCGGCGTCGCGCGCCTCGCGCAGGGCTTGCTCGAAGCGCTCGTACACCTCGAAGATCTCGCCGTGGATGTAGTTGTAGCCGGTGCGGATGCCCATCGCGTAGGCAGCAATGGCCATGCCTTCGATGACGATGTGCGGGTTGTAGGCCAGGATGTCGCGATCCTTGCAGGTGCCCGGCTCGCCTTCATCGCTGTTGCACACCAGGTACTTCGGACCGGGGAACTGGCGCGGCATGAAGCTCCACTTCAGGCCGGTCGGGAAGCCGGCACCGCCACGGCCGCGCAACGCGGAGAGTTTGACCTCGGCAATGACCTGGTCGGGCGTCATGGCGCCGGCCCCTTCGGCCTGATCCACACCCAGGATCTTCTTCAGTGCCGAATAGCCGCCGCGAGCGACGTAGTCCTTCAAGCCCCAGTTCCTGCCGTCGAGACCGGCATAGATCTGCGGGTTGAGGTGGCGGCCGTGAAAGCAGGTCTCGCTGCCCTTGGCCTGGAACTTCGACAGATCAAGCATCGATCACCTCTGGGCCTTCAAGGTCTGAAGCAGTTCATCGAGCCGCTCTGCACTCATGAAGCTGAGCATCTGGCGGTCGTTCACCAGCATCACCGGCGCATCGGCACAGGCGCCCAGGCACTCGCTGGGCTGCACGGTGAAGACGCCGTCGGCGGTGGTGCCGTAGGGCTCGACGCCGAGCGTCCTGCACAGGTGCTGCAGCGCCTTCTCGCCGTCGCGCAGTTGGCACGGCAGGTTGGTGCAGACGTTGAGCTTGTACTTGCCCAGCGCCTGCTGGTTGTACATGTTGTAGAAGGTCGTCACCTCGTGCACGGCGATGGGCGGCATGCCGAGATAGTCAGCGATGCCGCTCTCGGCGTCGGGCGACACGTGGCCCTGCTCGTGCTGCACGATGGCCAGACAGGCCATCACCGCCGAGGGCTTCTGGTCGGCCGGGTACTTGGCGACTTCGCTGGCGAATCGCGCCAGTGTTTGATCACTGAATTTCATCTGTCGATCTCGCCGAACACGATGTCCATGGTGCCGATGATCGCCACCGCATCGGCCAGCATGTGGCCACGCGCCATCTCGTCCAGCGCGGCCAGGTGCGCAAAGCCCGGCGGGCGGATCTTCAGCCGGTAGGGCTTGTTGGCACCGTCGCTCACCAGGTAGATGCCGAACTCTCCCTTGGGGTGCTCCACGGCGGCGTAGGCCTCGCCCTCGGGCACGTGGAAACCTTCGGTGAAGAGCTTGAAGTGATGGATCAGTTCCTCCATGCTCGACTTCATCTCCACGCGCGACGGCGGGGCCACCTTGTGGTTGCCGGTGATCACCGGGCCGGGGTTGCTGCGCAGCCAGGCCACGCACTGCTGGATGATGCGGTTGGACTCGCGCATCTCCTGGATACGGACCAGGTAGCGGTCGTAGGTGTCACCGTTGGTGCCCACAGGAATGTCGAAGTCCATCCTGTCGTAGACGTCGTAGGGCTGCTTCTTTCGCAGGTCCCAGGCGATGCCGGAGCCGCGCAGCATGGGGCCGCTGAAGCCCAGGTTCAGCGCACGTTCCGGGGTGACCACGCCGATGCCCACGGTGCGCTGCTTCCAGATCCGGTTGTCGGTCAGCAGCGTCTCGTAGTCGTCGACGTTGGCCGGGAAGCGGCGGCAGAAGTCGTCGATGAAGTCCAGCAACGAACCCTGGCGGTTCGTGTTCAGCTGGTCCATCACCTTCTGGCTGCGCACGCGGCTGGTCTGGTATTGCGGCATCCGCTCGGGCAGATCGCGGTAGACGCCGCCGGGCCGGAAGTACGCGGCGTGCATGCGTGCCCCGGACACCGCCTCGTACATGTCGAAGATGTCCTCGCGCTCCCGGAAGCAGTAGATGAACATGTTCATCGCCCCGCAGTCCAGCGCGTGCGTGCCCAGCCACATCAGATGGTTCAGCAGCCGGGTCAGTTCGGCGAACATCACGCGGATGTACTGCGCACGCATCGGCACGTCCACGCCCAGCAGCTTTTCGATCGCCAGGCAGTAGGCCTGCTCGTTGGACATCATCGACACGTAGTCGAGACGGTCCATGTAGGGCAGCGACTGGATGAAGGTCTTGTGCTCGGCCAGCTTCTCGGTGGCGCGGTGCAGCAGGCCGATGTGCGGATCGGCGCGCTGGATGACCTCGCCGTCGAGTTCCAGCACCAGGCGCAGCACACCGTGCGCCGCCGGGTGCTGCGGCCCGAAGTTCAGCGTGTAGTTCTTGATCTCAGCCATGGGAATGACCCCCCCCCGAAGCGCCTTCGGCGCTCCCCCCCAGGGGGGCAACGCCAGTGGCCCGGCAAAGCCGGTTCCACGGCGTTTGCTTGAAACGACTCCGGGGGATCACTGCAAACCTCCGTACTTGTCTTCGCGCACGACGCGGGGCGTGATCTCGCGCGGCTCGATGGTGACCGGCTGGTAGATCACGCGCTTCTTCTCGGCGTCGTAGCGCATCTCGACGTGCCCCGTCACGGGGAAGTCCTTGCGCATGGGATGGCCGATGAAGCCGTAGTCGGTGAGCAGGCGCCGCAGATCGATGTGGCCCTCGAAGATGATGCCGAACAGGTCGAAGGCCTCGCGCTCGAACCAGTTCGCCGCGCTCCAGACCTCGTTGACCGAGGCCACCGACGGGAGGTCGTCATCGGGCGCGAAGACCTTCAGGCGCACGCGCCAGTTGTGCGTGATGGAAAGCAGGTGCGTCACGACGCAGAAGCGCAGGCCGTCCCAGGCTTCGTTCTTGTAGTCGGAGTAGTCGACCCCGCAAAGATCGACGAGCTGCTCGAACCGCAGCGTGGGGTCGTCCCGCAGCCGCGTCGCCACCTCGAGGTAGCGGTCGGCCGCGACGCTGATGGTGATCTCGCCGCGCTGGCGCACCAGACGCTTGAGGGTGTCGCCGAACGCCGCTTCGAGCGCCGACTGGAGGGTGTCGAGTTTCTGGGTCATGCAGGGCTCAGCGAGCGATGGTGTTCTCGCGCCGGATCTTGGCCTGCAGCTGCAGGATGCCGTAGAGCAGTGCCTCGGCCGTGGGCGGGCAACCGGGCACGTAGACGTCCACCGGCACGATGCGATCGCAGCCGCGCACCACCGAGTAGCTGTAGTGGTAGTAGCCGCCGCCATTGGCACACGAGCCCATGCTCAGCACCCAGCGGGGTTCGGCCATCTGGTCGTAGACCTTGCGCAGCGCAGGCGCCATCTTGTTGCACAGCGTGCCGGCCACGATCATCAGGTCGCTCTGACGCGGGCTCGGGCGGAACAACATGCCGAAGCGGTCGATGTCGTAGCGTGCCGCACCGGCGTGCATCATCTCCACGGCGCAGCAGGCCAGGCCGAAGGTCATGGGCCACAGGGAGCCGGTCTTGGACCAGTTGATGAGGGTGTCGACCGAGGTGGTGACGAAGCCTTCCTTCAGAACGCCTTCGATGCCCATGTCAGCCTCTCCGGCACGCGGCCAGCGGATACGTTGAATGAATGCGAGCCGGATGCTTCATGCTTCACTCCCAGTCCAGGGCGCCCTTCTTCCATTCGTAGATGAAGCCGACGACCAGGATCCCGAGAAAAACCATCATCGCCCAGAAGCCTGACGCCCCGATGTCACGCAGGGCGACGGCCCAGGGAAACAGGAAGGCGATCTCCAGGTCGAAAAGGATGAAGAGGATGGCCACCAGGTAGTAGCGCACGTCGAATTTCATGCGCGCGTCCTCGAAGGCCTCGAAGCCGCACTCGTAAGGACTGTTCTTCTCGACGTCGGGCCGGTTCGGGCCCATCACGAAACCCAGCACCTGGGGAATCACGCCGACCGCGATGCCCACGAGGATGAAGAGGATCACGGGCAGGTAGGGTTGCAGTTCCATGGCGTCGTCAGTGTCCAGTCAGGTCCCATGCGGTCGCAAAAAAGCGCGCCGTGCCCAGCATCGTTGCCAAGCATCGGGCGCGCCCGTTGCCCCTTCACGCCGCGGTGGGGGCGCTGACCGGCAGGCCCTGACGGCCTCTCGATCAAAGCGTTCAACGTTGTGGTGCCGACGGCGAGACTCGAACTCGCACAGCTTTCGCCACTACCCCCTCAAGATAGCGTGTCTACCAATTTCACCACGTCGGCAAGACGTGAACTTCACTCCGCAGCGTGTTCGGTTTGCGTGAGGTTTTAGCTCACCGAACAACCTGAGATTCTATAGCGAAATACGGGTCTTCCAGAAGGTTCCCCCGACTCACTTGGTAGGAATCGCAGGGGCCGCAGCCGAGGCCGCGGGCATCGGCGCAGGAACCGCGGCGGGCGTCGCGGCTGCAGGCAGGCCCGAGTTGGCCCCGCTGGCCGGAATGGCGCCCGGCGTCGCTCCGGGAATCGCGCCCGGGATGGCTCCCGGCGCACTGGCGGCGGGCGCTGCACGATCGAGCACGCTGCTGCCGGCGGCGCCCTTGCCGGAGGCGCCGATGTTGCCCGTGTAGGCAAGGAACAGGGTGCTGGCGAAGAAGACAGTGGCGCACGCCGCTGTGGCGCGCGACAGGAAGTTGGCGCTGCCGGTGGCGCCGAACAGACTGCCCGACGAGCCGCCACCGAACGATGCGCCCATGTCGGCTCCCTTGCCGTGCTGGATCAGCACGAGACCGATCATGACCAGGGCGGTCAGCAACTGCAGCGCGAGGATGAGGGTGATCCAGATTTGCATATGAAGAGTTCCGAGAGGGGGTTCGCGAGGCTCAGCGAGCGGCGCGGCAGATGGCGATGAAGTCGGCCGCCTTGAGGGCGGCGCCGCCGATCAGCCCGCCGTCGATGTCAGGCTGGGCGAAGAGCGTGGCGGCGTTGTCGGCCTTCACGCTGCCGCCGTAGAGGATGCGCATCTTGTCGCCGTGGCCGGTCGCGGCATGCAATTGCGCTCTCAGAACGGCGTGCACGTGCTGCGCCTGCTCGGGCGTCGCGGTGCGACCGGTGCCGATCGCCCAGACCGGCTCGTAGGCCACCACCATCTCGCCTGCGCAATGGGCCAGTTGATGGATCACCGCCGAGAGCTGGCGCTTGACGACGGCCTCTGTCTCGCCGGCCTCACGCTGGGCCAGCGTTTCGCCGACGCAGACGATGGGCGTCACTCCCTTGGCCAGGGCAGCCTGCGCCTTGGCAGCCACCAGCGCGTCGGTCTCGGCGTGGTAAGCGCGACGCTCGGAGTGCCCGACGATGACGTAGCGGCAGCCGCACTCGGCCAGCATCCCCGCCGACACTTCGCCGGTGTAGGCACCCTGGTCGTGTGCTGAGCAGTCCTGCCCGCCCCAGCGCACGTCGCTGCCGGCCAGCGTGGCTGCCGTTTCGGCCAGGTACGGAAAAGGCACGCACACCGCCACGTCACCCTGGAACGGGCGGGCGCCGAGAATGGCGGCCAGCAACTCGGCATTGGCCGGACGGCTGCCGTGCATCTTCCAGTTGCCCACCACGAGTTTGCGACGCATGAGATTGCTCCTACCAGGCCAGGACGATCTTGCCGACATGGGTGCTCGACTCCATCAGGGCGTGAGCCTCGGCCGCCTGCGCCGCCGGGAACACCTGGTGGATGACGGGCCTGACCCGGCCGGATTCGATGAGAGGCCACACCCGTTCACGCAGTGCCCTGGCGATCAGCGCCTTGTAGGCCACGCTGCGCGGTCGAAGTGTCGAACCGGTGATCGCGAGGTGCTTGCGCAGTACCAGACCGGCATCGAAGCCGGCCTTGGCTCCGCCCTGCACCGCGATGAGGGCGATGCGGCCGCCGGGCGCCATGCATTCGACCTCGCGTGCCACGTAGTCGCCAGCGACCATGTCGAGCACCACGTCGACGCCACGGCCGTCGGTCAGGCGCTTGACTTCTGCGACGAAGTCCTGCGTCTTGTAGTTGATGGCATGGTCGGCACCCAGGGACACGCAGGCCGCGCACTTGTCGTCGCTGCCGGCCGTGACGATCACCGTGCAGCCCATGGCCTTGGCGATCTGCGTGGCGGTGACGCCGATGCCGCTGGACCCGCCCTGCACCAGCAGGGTCTCCCCCGGCTGGAGACGTGCGATGTCGAACACGTTCTGCCAGACGGTGAAGAAGGTCTCGGGCAGGCTCGCCGCCTCGATCATGTCTAGGCCCGCCGGCGCCGGCAGGCACTGAACCGCAGGGGCGACGCAGAATTCGGCGTAACCGCCGCCGGCGACCAACGCACACACCGCATCGCCCACCTCGAGGCCCGCTGCCCTCAGGTCGGCCTCGGCACCACCGGCTACGGTACCGGCCACTTCCAGGCCCGGCAGGTCGGACACGCCTGGCGGCATCGGGTACAGGCCCTTGCGCTGCAGCACGTCGGGCCTGTTGATGCCCGACGCCTGGACGGCGATCAGCAGTTCGCCTGCACCGGGCACCGGCACCGGGCGTTCGCCCAGCACCAGCACCTCGGGCGCGCCGAACCGGGTGATCTCGACCGCTCGCACCGGATCAGTCCTGGCCGCGGGACGGGTTGCCGCCCGAGTCGCCCGACGGTCCGCCCTCGGAGCTGGCCTGGGGCGCATCGGCGCCCGGCTCGCGCGTGTCGCGCGGCTCGCGCTCGCGACGCGGCGGACGATCACCACGATCGCCGCGGTCACCCCGATCGCTGCGCTCGCGGCGCGGGCGCTCCTCTTCCTGCATGCCTTCCGGGCGCTCGAGCAACGCCTTCATCGACAGCTTGACGCGGCCCTTCTCGTCGGTCTCCAGCACCTTGACCTTGATGACCTGGCCCTCGGTGAGGAAGTCGGTGACCTTCTCGACGCGCTGGTGCGCGATCTGGCTGATGTGCAGCAGTCCGTCCTTGCCGGGCAGCAGGTTGACCAGCGCACCGAAATCCAGGATCTTGGTGATCGGACCTTCGTAGATCTTGCCGATCTCGACCTCGGCCGTGATCTCGGCGATGCGCTTCTTCGCGAACTCGGCCTTGTCGGCATCGGTCGAGGCGATGGTGATGGTGCCGTCTTCGCCGATGTCGATCGTGCAGCCGGTCTCTTCGGTGAGCGCGCGGATGGTGGCGCCGCCCTTGCCGATGACGTCGCGGATCTTCTCGGGGTTGATCTTCATGGTGTACAGACGCGGAGCGAACTGCGACACCTCGGCCTTGGCACCGCCCACCGACTCGACCATCCTGCCCAGGATGTGCAGCCGCGCTTCCTTGGCCTGCGCCAGGGCGACCTGCATGATCTCCTTGGTGATGCCCTGGATCTTGATGTCCATCTGCAGCGCGGTGATGCCGGCCGTGGTGCCGGCCACCTTGAAGTCCATGTCGCCGAGGTGATCCTCGTCACCCAGGATGTCAGTCAGCACGGCGAAGCGGTTGGCGTCCTTGATCAGGCCCATGGCGATGCCGGCCACGTGGGCCTTCAGCGGGACGCCGGCGTCCAGCAGGCTCAGGCAGCCACCGCACACCGAGGCCATCGACGACGAGCCATTGCTCTCGGTGATCTCGGAAACCACGCGCATCGTGTAGGGAAAGTCTTCCTTCTTCGGCAGCACGGCGATGAGCGCGCGCTTGGCCAGTCGGCCGTGGCCGATCTCGCGTCGCTTGGGGCTGCCCACCCGGCCCGTCTCGCCGGTGGCGAAGGGGGGCATGTTGTAGTGCAGCATGAAGCGGTCTTCGTAGTCGCCGGCCAGCGCATCGATGCGTTGAGCGTCGCGCTCGGTGCCCAGCGTGGCGGCCACCAGGGCCTGGGTCTCGCCGCGCGTGAAGAGTGCCGAGCCGTGCGTGCGGGGCAGCACGCTGGTGCGGATCTCGATGGGACGCACGGTGCGCGTGTCACGACCGTCGATGCGCGGCTCGCCGGCCAGGATCTGGCCGCGCACGAGCTTGGCTTCGATCTCGAACAGCAGGCTCTCGACATAGACCTTGTCGAAGTCGATGCCCTCGGCCTTCAGCGCGGCGAAGACGCCGGCACTAGCGTCGCGACAGGCCTGGGTGCGGGCCTGCTTGCTGCGGATCTGATAGGCGGCGGTCAGGGGTCCCAGCGCCAGCGCATTGATCTTCGCGATGAAGCCTTCGTCCTTGGCCGGGGCGGTCCAGGTCCATTCGGCCTTGCCGGCCTCACGCACCAGCTCGTTGATGGCCGCAATGGCGATCTTGCCCTGGTCGTGGCCGAACACCACGGCGCCGAGCATGACTTCCTCCGACAGCTGGTCGGCTTCGCTCTCCACCATCAGCACGGCAGCTTCGGTGCCAGCCACCACCAGATCCATCTGGCTGTTCGCCAGCTGGCTCTGGCCGGGGTTGAGCACGTACTCGCCGTTGATGTAGGCCACGCGCGCGGCGCCGATGGGGCCGTTGAACGGAATGCCGCTGATCGACAGCGCGGCGCTGGTGCCGATCATCGCGGCGATGTCGGCCTGCACCTCGGGGTTCAGGCTCAGCACGTGCACGACGACCTGCACTTCATTGAAGAAGCCGTCCGGGAACAGCGGGCGGATCGGACGGTCGATCAGGCGGCTGGTCAGCGTCTCGAGTTCGCTCGGGCGGCCTTCGCGCTTGAAGAAGCTGCCGGGGATCTTGCCGGCGGCGTAGGTCTTCTCGATGTAGTCGACGGTCAGCGGGAAGAAGTCCTGCCCGGCCTTGGCGTCGCTCTTGGCGACCACGGTGGCCAGGACCACGGTGTCGTCGATCGACACCATCACGGCGCCGGTGGACTGGCGTGCGATCTCGCCGGTTTCCATCGTGACCGTGTGCTGGCCCCATTGGAAGGTCTTGGTGACTTTGTTGAACATGCTCATGCGGGAATCTCCTGTGGGCTGTCCTGTGGACGATCAGCACGCTTGCGGTGGTGCCTTCTACCGGGAGTGGAGCCCGAATGACGCAATGCCATTCCAGTGAAGCCAGCGCAGTGGCGTCGGTGGAATGACACAGCAGCGTCGGTGGCTTTCCTCTCCTGGGGCGTGCCGGCCACCAGGGGCCGGCACGGTGCGGAAACCTACTTGCGCAGGCCGAGCTTGGCGATCAGGGCCGTGTAGCGGCCGGGATCGACGTCCTTCAGATAGGACAGCAGGCGCTTGCGCTGGTTGACCATCTTCAGCAGGCCGCGGCGACCGTGGTGGTCCTTGGCATGCGTCTTGAAGTGGGGGGTGAGCTCGTTGATGCGCGCAGTCAGCAGCGCGACCTGAACTTCGGGGGAGCCGGTGTCGGCGGCGCCGCGGGCATTGGCGGCGACGATTTCGGCCTTGGTGGCGGTGGCCAGAGTCATGGGATTTCCTTTGTAGTTGGAACCCGCCATGAACCACCAGCGGACGCAGTGAGGTGCGCCTTGGCCTGCCCAGGTCGGTTTCCGGATGGACTTGCGGCCGCCAGTGAAACCAACCGACGCCGTGCTTTCCCCTCCCGGGGTCGGCGCAGCAAGCGTCGACTCTGGTCAGGGAACCCGGGATTCTACGCCAAGTGCCGATGCCAGGCGCCCCAGACCGGCGTCCAGCCGCGCGGGGTCCTTCGAAGCGAAGCACCAGCGCAGCCAGCCTTCGCCCTCGTCACCAAAGGCCACGCCGGGTGCCAGACCGAGGCCGTGGTGGGTGACCAACCGCTTGGCAAAGGCCAGGGAGTCGGGCTGCCCGGCCACCTGGAAGAAGGCGTACAGACCACTGGGCGGCACCGCGACGTTGACGTCAGGCAGCCGCTGCAGCCCGGTCAGCAGGCGGTCGCGGCAATGCTGCAGCCGGCTGATGAGAGGCGGCACCGAGGCCTCGGCGCCGGCCATCGCCGCCAGGCCACCACGCTGCACGAACACCGGGGCGCAGGAGGTGTTGAACTCCACCAGCTTGCCCACGGCATCGAGCTGCCCCGCGGGCAACACCAGCCAGCCCAGGCGCCATCCCGTCATCAGGAAGCTCTTGGAAAAGCTGTGCACCACCACCAGGCGATCGTTGGCCGAGGCGATGTCCAGGAAGCTGGGCGCTGCAGGGGCGCCGCCGAAGAACAGCCTTTCGTAGACCTCGTCGGCCACGATCCAGGTGCCGGTGCCGCGGCAATGGTCCAGCAGGGCTTGTTGCTCGTCCCGTGAGAGCGTCCAGCCCGTCGGGTTGTTCGGCGAATTGAGCAGCAGCACCCTGGTGCGTGCGGTCACGCGGGACTTCAACTCCTGCAGGTCGAGCTTCCAGGCGCCCTGCATCGGACGCAGCGACACCCGCGTGACCTGGGCGCCCAGGATCGCCGGCTGTGCGGTCAGGTTCGGCCACACCGGAACCACGGCGACGACTTCATCGCCCGCCCCCACCAACATCTGCATGGCAAGCATCAATGCGCTGACACCCGACGAGGTGATCACGACACGGTCGTCGTCGATCGGGCCGTGCAGCGATGAGGCGTAACGCGCGACCGCATCGCGAAGTTCCGGCAAGCCGAGGTTGTGCGAGTAGAAGGTTTCCCCGGCCGCCAGCGAACGCATGGCCGCTTCGCGCACGATCTCCGGCGTCACCTCGTCGCTCTCTCCGAACCAGAAGGCCAGCACGTCGGCACGGCCCAGGCCGGCATTGGCGACCTCGCGAATGCGGGATGCGGGCAGTTGGGTGATGGCGTGGCGCATGAGGTCGTTTGATGCAGCTCAGACAGAGCGCCTGACGGGGTCTTGAAAGCCTGGGGCAGCGCTGCCATCTTGACGGGACAGGCACCGAAGGGGCGTTCGTCGCGGCGGTGCCGGATTGGCAAGATTGTAGGAGTGCAACATGTTCCTCGTTCCCGTCACCCGTCGTTCGAACGGTCTGTCCCGCGGCTTCGACCGCCTCTTCGACGACAGCTTCGAGCGCTTCTTCACGCCCGTGGCTGCCGAAGACCCAGGCCCGCGCAGCCCGGCGCTGGACGTGACAGAAACCGACCGCGCCTACGTCGTCAAGCTGGAAATGCCGGGCGTGGCCAAGGAAGACGTGCAGATCTCGGTGGACGGCCGCGTGGTCAGCGTGCAGGCGCAGACCCAGCGCAGCGAAGAGCGCAAGGAGGGCGAGCGCGTGCTGTACCGGGAGCGGTCGTTCTCGAGCTATGCGCGCAGCTTCACGCTGCCGGCCGAGATCGATCCCGCCGACGTGACCGCCACGCTCGAACAAGGCGTGCTCAACATGAGCCTGCCCAAGCGGTCCGCCCAGTCGACGGCGAAGATCACCGTCCGCTGAGTTCGTGCAGGGGCCAGCGGGGCCGCACGTCGAAGGCCCCGGTGCTGTCGGGCACCGCCCTGCCCGCCTGCACGCGCATCGCCGCGGCCAGTGCGATCATGGCGCCGTTGTCGGTGCACAGCGCCAGCGGCGGGTAGTGCACGCGCACGCCGAGCTTGCTGGCACCGGCATCGAGCGTCGAGCGCAGGCGCAGGTTGGCGCCGACGCCGCCGGCCACCACCAGGCGCCGCAGGCCGGTCAGTTGCATCGCCCGCATGGACTTGGCCACCAGCACGTCGACGATGGCGGCCTGCGCCGATGCAGCGAGGTCGGCGCGCGAGGCTTCCGCAGGCGTCGGGCCCAGCTTGCGGTGCTGCGTCATCACCGCGGTCTTCAATCCCGCGAACGAAAAGTCGAGATCACCGCTGTGCAGCAGCGGCCGCGGCAGGGCGAAGGCTGCCGGGTTTCCCTGGGTGGCCAGCCGGGCCAAGGCCGGGCCGCCCGGGTAGCCCAGACCGAGCAGCTTGGCGCTCTTGTCGAAGGCTTCACCGGCCGCGTCGTCGATGGTTTCGCCCAGCAGTTCGTAGTCGCCGACGCCGTCCACCCGCATCAATTGCGTGTGGCCGCCGGAAACCAGCAGGGCGACAAAGGGAAAGCTGGGCGGATCGGGCGCCAGGAAAGGCGACAGCAGATGCCCTTCGAGGTGGTGCACGCCGAGCGCCGGCTTGCCCAGCGATGCGGCCAGCGCCACCGCAGCACCCGCCCCGACGAGCAGCGCCCCTGCCAGACCCGGGCCGCGGGTGTAGGCCACCAGGTCGAGATCGTCCAGCGCCGCACCCGCTTCTTCGAGCACCTGCCGGGTCAGCGGCAGCAAGCGGCGGATGTGGTCGCGCGAAGCCAGTTCCGGCACCACGCCGCCATAGGCTTCGTGCATGTCGGCCTGGCTGTGCAGTGCCTGCGCACGCAAGCGCGGCGTGGCCGCACCGTCGACACTGACCAGCGCCACGCCCGTCTCGTCGCAGGAAGATTCGATGCCGAGGATGTTCACCGTCGGGCAGTTTAGTCGGGGCCGACTTGGCACACGCCTTGCTGGAGCTGTCTCGACGCCGTGACAGGTGTCTGCTTATCTCCTCAGCAGGGCAAGGCCCTTTGTACCTACCCTCCTGCAGCCGCAGGGGGGTATTTTTTTGGCCGGGCCGCACCCGGGCTCGCGGTACCTTGGTGCCCAATGCGCACCTGAGCGGGGCAGCCGTTCACAAGGAATGCACCGCCTTAGTCATCTCCTGGTGTTCGATGCCGGCCTCCTCGAACGAGGGTCCCCGGGGCTCGAAGCCTGCGAGACGGTAAAAAGTAACGGCCGACGCCTGGGCGTGCAGCATCACCTCGCGGTCACCGCGTTGTGCGGCCGCGTCCACGAGCGCCTCGAGCAAGGCCCTTCCGACGCCGCCGCCGCGCACGTCCTGCCGCACCGCCATGCGGCCGATCTTCGAGACTCCCGGCGCCACGTTGACCAGGCGACCGGTACCGACCGGCAGGCCGAAGCGATTGGTGGCCAGTGCATGCAAGGCAGTGGCATCGGCCGCGTCGTACTCCAGGTCGGCGGGGATGTGTTGTTCGTCGACGAACACCGCCGTGCGGATGGGCTGCGCACGATCGCCCAGCGTCTGCCAGGAACCCAGGCTGACCTCGACCATGGGCTCGCGGGCCTCGAAGCCCAGCATCGCCCGGCGCAAGGACGCCGGCACCGGACGGCTGGTCTGCGACGCCGGGTCGGCGAAGACATACACCAGTTCACCATGAACCAGCACGGTCTCGCCGCGGAACACTGCGGCGATGAACAGCAGCGACGACGTGCCGATACGCTGGCAGCGGATGCCGACATCGCAGACATCGTCGTAGCGGGCCGAGCCCAGGTACTCCAGCGTCGCCTTGCGGACGAAGATGTCTCCCGACAGCTGGTGCATGGTCTCGTGGTACGGCATCGCCATGGCGCGCCAATAGCCGGCCACTGCGGTGTCGAAGTACATCAGGTAATGACCGTTGAAGACGATCTTCTGCATGTCGACCTCGGCCCAGCGCACGCGCAGGCGGTCGAGGTAGCGGAACTCGGAGCGTTTCATGGGGACCAGGCCTTTCGAAGTGCATCGGCCGCGGCCTGCTGGGCCGTCGCGGCCTCCTTCAGCACGCGGCCCATCTTGATGAAGTCATGGGTGAGCCCTCGATAGAGCTCGAGTTCCACCGCCACCCCGGCGGCGCGCAGCCGGTCGGCATAGGCCAGGCCTTCGTCGACCAGCGGGTCGCATTCGGCCAGGATCACGCAGGCCGGCGCGACGCCGTCGACATCGTCCGCCAGCAGCGGTGCGAAGCGCCAGTCGCGCCGGTGGTGGTAGGCGATGGTGTGGTCGAAGAACCACTCGATCGACGCCGCGTCCAGCAGGAAGCCGTTCGCGAACAGCCGGTGCGAGGCCGTGTCGGCATGCGCGCCGGTGCCGGGGGTGATGAGCAGTTGCAGGGCCAGCGGCAGGCCTTCGTCACGCGCCTGCAGCGCGCAGACCGCCGCCAGCGTGCCGCCGGCACTGTCACCGCCGACGGCCAGGCGTCGACCGTCCAGGCCCAGCGAAGCGGCCTGGGCGGACAACCATCGCATCGCGGACCAGGCGTCTTCCACCGCTGCCGGAAAGGGATGTTCAGGCGCCAGCCGGTAGTCCAGCGCCAGCACCGCGGCGCCGCTGCGCAGGGCGAGTTGCCGGCACAGGCTGTCGTGAGTCTCCAGGCCGCCGATGACAAAGCCGCCCCCGTGCAGGTACAGCAGCACGGGCAGTTCGGAATGCGTCGGCGCGTACAGCCGCGCCCCGAGCACCGCACCCCCGCCGCCGGGTACCTGCAGGTCCTGCACCCGCGCCAACGGCGCACGTGGCGGCTCCAGCACTTCGGCGCCAGCGGCGTAGGCAGCGCGCGCCTGCTCCGGCGTCATGGCGTGGAAGGGCAGCCTGCCCGCGCGCTGGATCCGATCCAGAAGGCCGGCCATGGCCGGCGTCAACAACCGCTCATTCAAGGGGGTGGCAAAGGAAATCGAACAGGGCCCGGAGCATACTGGCCGCCCCGTTGCAACCCTTGCTCCCATGGCCCGAATCCAGTACCTGACACAGATCGAGATCGACCACGGCGCCGTCAAGCTGCTGCCCGCCGAGTGCGCCCGCACGGGCATGAAGCGTCCTCTGGTCGTGACCGATGCAGGCGTGCGCGCCGCAGGTGTGCTTCAGAAGGCGCTGGCGGCGCTGGGCGACGTGCCGCATGCGGTGTTCGACCTCACCCCGTCCAACCCCAACGAAAGTGCCGTGCGCGCGGCCACCGCGGTGTTCCACGCCGAAGGCTGCGATGGCCTGATCGCCGTGGGCGGCGGGTCCAGCATCGACCTCGCCAAGGGCGTGGCCATTGCCACCACCCACGACGGCCCCTTGAAGACCTACGCCACCATCGAAGGCGGCAGCGACAGGATCACCGATCGGGTCGTGCCGCTGATCGCCGTGCCCACCACGGCCGGCACCGGCAGCGAGGTGGCGCGCGGCGCGATCCTCATCGTCGAGGACGGCCGCAAGCTCGGCTTCCACAGCTGGCACCTGATGCCGCGCATCGCCCTTCTCGACCCCGAACTGACGCTGGGCCTGCCGCCGATGCTGACCGCCGCCACGGGCATGGACGCCATCGCGCACTGCATGGAAACCTTCATGGCACCGGCGGTCAACCCCCCCGCCGATGGCATCGCGCTCGATGGCCTGATGCGGGGCTGGGCGCACATCGAACGCGCCACGCGTGACGGCAGCGACCGCGATGCGCGGTGGAACATGATGAGTGCCAGCATGCAGGGTGCGATGGCGTTCCAGAAAGGCCTGGGCTGCGTGCATTCGCTCAGCCACAGCCTGGGCGGGGTGAACCCGCGCCTGCATCACGGCACGCTCAATGCGATGTTCCTGCCCGCCGTGGTGCAGTTCAACGCCTCGGCGGCCAGCATCACCGCAGAACACCGGCTGCAGAGAATGGCTGCGGCCATCGGCATCGGATTCTGCGGCCGCCAGGGCACCGAGCTCGCCGAGGCGCTGCGCGAGATGAACTCCAGGCTGGGGCTGCCCAAGGGCCTGGCGGCGATGGGCGTGGACCGCAGCCTGTTCGAGCGGGTCATCGATGGCGCCATGGCCGACCATTGCCACAAGACCAACCCCCGCCTGGCCACGCGCGAGCACTACCAGGAGATGCTCGAAGCCTCCCTCTGAGCGCCCGCCACCGTGCGCCGGCCTGAGGCCGGTGCTGCTGCAGCCTGTCGCTCGGCCCTGCAGCCCGTCGCAAGGTGCAGGCGCCACTCCGGCGGTACCGTTATGGTGTGCTACTTCAGCAACACACCCGCCCGGAGCGCCCCGCGATGCAGACCTGGGATCAGAAGCAGCCCATCTACCAGCAGCTCGCCGACCTGCTGGCCGAGCAGTTGCTGGACGGCCAGCCGCCCGAAGGCGAGGCCATGCCTTCCGTGCGCGTGCTGGCCGGCCGTTACCTGCTCAACCCGCTGACCGTCAACCGAGCGCTGCAGACCCTGGGCGACGAGGGCCTGGTGGAAAGCCGCCGGGGGCTGGGCCTCTACGTCACGCCGGGCGCCCGGGAGCGCCTGCGACAGGCCGAACGACAGCGATTCCTGGAACAGGACTGGCCGCGCCTGCGCGAGAAGCTGCGCCGCCTGGGCATCCACCCGGGCCATCTGAACTGGGAGGACGCATGAGACGCGCCGGGCCGCTTCCAAGCGCTCATCCCGGAGTACGTAGCACGGAGGGTAGTCCAGTGAGCGGCAACACATTGGTAGAGGCACGCGGCGTCAGCATCGCCTACGGCAGCAAACGCGCGGTCGACGACGTGAGCTTCATCATTCCCAAGGGGCGCGTGGTCGGCCTGCTGGGCCACAACGGCGCCGGCAAGACGACCTTGATGAAGGCCCTGGTCGGCCTGGCGCCGGCCCTCGGCGATCTGTCGGTGCTGGGACTGGACCCCGGCCGCCAGCGGGTCGAGTTGCTGGAGTCGGCCTGCTACATCCCCGACGTGGCCATCCTGCCGCGCTGGGCCCGGGTCGACGAGCTCATCTCGCTGATGTCGGGCCTGCACCCGCGCTTCTCGGCAGAGCGGGCGCGACAACTGCTGCAGCGCACCAGCGTCGGTCTCAAGGACAAGGTCAGGACGCTGTCCAAGGGCATGGTGGTGCAGGTGCACCTGGCACTCATCGCGTCCATCGACGCCAGGCTGATGATCCTGGACGAGCCCACGCTCGGCCTGGACGTGCTGTCGCGCAAGGCCTTCTACGAGATGCTGGTGGACGAATGGTGCGACGGCGAGCGCAGTGTGCTCATCTCCACCCACCAGGTCGAGGAGATCGAGGCGCTGCTGTCGGACGTGTTGATGCTCAACGAAGGCAAGCTGGTGTTGTCGCTGAGCCTGGAGGACATCGACCGCCGCTTCGTGGCGCTCAGCCATGACGGCGCGGCGGCGGATCGCATGGCCGCTGCCCACCCGCTGCTGCGCTATCGGGTGCAGGGCGGCAGTGCGGCGCTGTTCGACGGCATGCCGCCCGACGAAGTGATGGCGCTGGGCCAGCGCGTGCGACCCAGCCTGGTCGACCTGTTCGTGGCGCTCACCCGCGCGCCCGAGATGAACCGCAAGCAAGAAGCCTGAGGAGAGCACCATGAACCGCTTTGCCACCCTGCTGCGCCGTGAATGGCTGCAGCACCAGCGCGGCTGGATCGTGCTGCTGGTGCTGCCCCTGTGCGTGTTGCTGCTGATCGCCACCTTCGGAGAGATCCACCTCGGCCAGGACGAGGAGATGCCCGGCGCCCTGGCGCTGACGATGATGGTGACGATGGGCCTCGTGGCGCTCACCGTCGGTCTGGCCTGGGGCGCGTCCCTGCTGATGGCGCCAGGCCTGGCACGTCGCGACACCCAGGACCGATCGATCGAGTTCTGGCTGTCGATGCCGGTGTCCAACGTGCAAAGCGTGGGCGCCACGCTGCTGATGCACCTGCTGGCGTTTCCCTGGGCGGCGGTGGCGGCCGGTCTGCTGGGCGCGCTGCTGGTCTCGCCGGTGATCGTCGGCAAGGTCTTCGGGCTGGAGGCCTGGTGGTCGCTGCCCTGGGGTGGACTGCTGCTGGCCGCTGCAGCCCTGGCGCTGCGCATCTGGCTCGGTCTGCTGCTGGCCACGCTGTGGCTGTCGCCGCTGATCCTGGGCACCATGGCCGCATCGGCCTGGCTCAAGCGCTGGGGCCTGCCGGTGGTCATCGGCACGCTCGGTGTCGGTCACCTCGTGCTGTCGCAGGCCTATGGCATCGGCATCATCGGCCGGACGGTGGCGGCCATGGGCGAGCAGGCCTTGCACGCCGTCATCAACGCCGGCGCAGGCGGTGGGGGCACCCGGGGACTGATCGTCGAACACCCCGACGAGGTCGGAGCCCTGCTGCCCGCTGCGGCGCAATGGCTGATGGCAGACGCCGGGCGTGCCCTGGCGGCGGCCGCCTCGCCTGGCTTCCTTGCCGCGCTGGCAGGCGGGGCTGCCGCCTTCGCACTGCTGGTGCTGCGCCGTCGCCAGGGCCGCTGACCGGCGCCTGCCGCGACGCCTCGGCCGCATTGAAAACGGGCCTTGCGGCCCGTTCCCTTGTCTCCTCCCTGCTCTGGCGGCAGGTGGATGAGTCTTGGAATTGCGCTCTGGCCTTCGCCAGCCGTACGAGGCCTTCCGGCCTCGTACGCGCGGGCTCAGTGATGCGTGCCGTCGAAGAACTGTTCGTCTTCGGTCGAGCCCTTCAGCGCGGCCGTCGAGGCCTCGCGCTCGATGGTGGTGGTCACGGCGTCGAAGTAACCCGTGCCCACTTCACGCTGATGCTTCACGGCGGTGAAGCCGCGATCGGCAGCAGCGAATTCCTTCTGCTGCAGCTCGACGAAGGCCGTCATGTTGTTGCGGGCGTAGCCGTAGGCCAGATCGAACATGCCGTAGTTCAGGCTGTGGAAGCCCGCCAGCGTGATGAACTGGAACTTGTAGCCCATGGCGCCCAGCTCGCGCTGGAACTTGGCGATGGTGGCGTCGTCCAGGTTCTTCTTCCAGTTGAAGGACGGCGAGCAGTTGTAGGCCAGCAGCTTGCCCGGGAACTTGGCGTGGATCGCGTCGGCGAAGGCCTTGGCGAAAGCCAGGTCGGGCTTGCCGGTCTCGCACCAGATCAGGTCGGCGTACTCGGCATAGGCCAGGCCGCGGCTGATCGACTGGTCGAGGCCGTTGCGCGTCTTGAAGAAGCCTTCGACGGTGCGCTCACCGGTCAGGAAGGGCTTGTCGTTGGCGTCGACGTCGCTGGTGACGAGATCGGCGGCTTCGGCGTCGGTGCGGGCCAGCAGGATGGTGGGTGTGCCCATCACGTCGGCAGCCAGACGGGCGGCCACGAGCTTGGCAACGGCTTCACGCGTCGGCACCAGCACCTTGCCACCCATGTGGCCGCACTTCTTGACGGACGCCAACTGGTCCTCGAAGTGAACACCGGCGGCTCCGGCGTCGATCATCGACTTCATCAGCTCGAAGGCGTTCAGCACGCCGCCGAAACCGGCTTCGGCGTCGGCCACGATGGGGGCGAAATAGTCGATGTCGTTCTTGCCCTCGCTCCACTGGATCTCGTCGGCGCGCTTGAACGTGGCGTTGATGCGCTTGACGACCTTGGGCACCGAGTCGACGGCGTAGAGCGACTGGTCGGGGTACATCTCGCCGTTGCTGTTGGCGTCACCTGCCACCTGCCAGCCCGACAGGTAGATCGCCTTCAGGCCGGCCTTGACCTGCTGCATGGCCTGGTTGCCGGTCAGGGCACCAAGGCTGTTGACGAAGGGCTCGGTGTTGATGAGGTTCCACAGCTTCTCGGCGCCGCGCTTGGCCAGCGTGTGCTCGATCTGGATCGAGCCGCGCAGGCGCACCACGTCGGCGGCGGTGTAGCCGCGCTTGATGCCCTTCCAGCGAGGGTTCTCGGCCCATTCCTTTTCGAGGGCAGCGATCTGTTGTTCACGGGTTTGACGGGTCATGGGAGGCTCCTGAGGGTCAGTGCAAAAGAGGTCAAAGAACGCCTCAAGCGTAGCCGGGTTCGCCCGCAGTGTGAATACTTATGTCTTATATAAGACAGAAGATTAAACCATGATGAATCAATGACTTAGATCTGAAATTCCGCATTATAAAATAGCGTTCTCTCGTATGGTGAATTTTGCTGCGCCGCCGCACGGCTGAATTCCGCATTGCGAAACGAGCATTTCATCGGTGGAAAATCAGACCCGGCGCCGCCGGCCCGCCCACCAGCGGGCGTAGATGCCGTCGGCCAGGCGCTGCTGAGCCGCCAGGCCCTGCACACCGTCATCCAGCATCCGCTTCGCGTCGTGCACGGTGACGTGCTCGCGCAGGGCCTGGCGGTGGCGCGCGCCGTCTTCGGCGACCCAGCGGTCCAGCTTCTCTCGATCGACCTCGACATGGAACTGCATCGCCAGGTGAGGTCCGATGGCGAAGGCCTGGTGCGGGCACGAAGCGTTGCCGGCCAGCGACTCGGCCCCCAACGGCAGTTCGAAGGCGTCGTAGTGCCACTGAAAGACCAGGGCATGTCCCGCATCGGCCGCCGCGCCGAACCAGGACAGCGCTGCCGGCGTGGAGGCGATGTCGATGCGGTGCCAGCCTACCTCCGGACGAGGCGAGGCGACGACGCGCGCCCCCAGCGCGCGGGCCATCAACTGCCCGCCCAGGCAGTGTCCGAGCACGGGAACGCCCTCCTGCGTTGCCAGGCGGATGAGGCGCTCGGCTCGGCGCAGCGACGGCAGGTCGTCGTTGGCGCTCATCTCTCCGCCGAGGATGGCCATCGTCTCGCGACCTTCGAGGTCGTCGGGAAACTCATCCCCGGCTTCGGCGTTGCGCAGCTCGAATGCGATGCCCCGGGCACGCAGCCAGGTGGCCAGGTAAGCGGGGCCGTCGCCCGTCAGGTGCTGCAGGACGAGAACAGGGGCCATGGTGTGCGGCGGCGGAGTCGGGGGATCCTTATGATGCCGCCGCGGCGGCTGCGCCGCGGGCCGATGGAGATTTCCGATGCATGAGTTCGCGTTCCTGTCCGAGCAGACCTTCCTGCGCGGCGGGCCGGTCACGCCGGCACAGCGCTTCGCTGTCGCCGGCATCGCGTGGGACGGCTCCACCACCAACCGGCCAGGGGCGCGCTTCGGACCACGGGCCATCCGACAGGCCAGTCACATGCTCTGCGACGGCGGTCACCCGGTCTTCGGGCTGTCGCCGCTGGGTGCAGTGGGCGACGTGGGCGACCTGTCACTGCCCAACACCTCGCTGCAAGGCATGCGCGAGGCCCTGATGCCACAGGCCGAGCGGCTGATCCGCAGCCACCACATGGCCTGGCTGGGCGGCGACCACTCCATCACCCTGCCCTTGCTGCGCGCCTACCGCGCCTGGCTCGGCCGGCCGCTGGCGGTGATCCACTTCGACGCGCATTGCGACACCTGGACCGACCACATGGGCGAGCCCAGCGGACACGGCACGTGGGTCTACGAAGCCCTCCAGGAAGGCCTGCTGATCCCGGCCTGCACCATCCAGTTCGGCATCCGCTCGGCCGGCGAACGCGAGGCACGCGACTACGTGCGCGACCAGGGCGGCATGATCTTCACCGCGCGCGACCTGCGAGGCCTGGAAGGTCCGTCGCAACTTCGCGACACTGTCCTGGCCGTCAAGGCACGGCTGGCCGAGCACGGCCAGCCGCCGGTCTACCTGAGCCTGGACATCGACTGCCTCGACCCGGCCTTCGCGCCCGGCACCGGCACGCCCGAACCTGGGGGGATGAGCACCAACCAGGTGCTCACGCTGCTCGAAGAGATGGCATCTTTCCCCTTCGTGGGGATGGACTGCGTGGAGGTCTCCCCGCCGTTCGACCATGCCGAGCTCACCAGCCAGGCCGCGGCGCACTTCGTGTGGACCTATCTCTGCGGGCAGCTCGCGCAGACGCGCTGACTTCCGCCGCAGGTCGCGCCGCGACCTTGACGCGCGACAAACCGCGCGCCGCCAGTCATCGCAAGATGGACCCACCAACGAGGAGGTCCACCATGCCCCGGAACATCTTTGCCCACCGCGCCAGCCGCTCCAGCCCCGCGGCAGCCTCACTGCCCGGCTTCGAACCGCTGGACCGCGCACACGCTGCCGCCCTGGAGATGCTCGATCAATTCGACCGTTTGCTGGCGCGCCTGCAGAGCCATGGCACCGACGACCTGGCCCGTCAGCATGCGATGTCCATCATCGGGTTCTTCGACGGCCCGGGTCGACAGCACCACGCCGACGAGGAATCCCTGGTGTTTCCGCAGTTGCTGGCCAGCGGCGACGAGCAGCTGGTGGCCCACGTTCACCGCCTGCAGGAAGACCACGCCTGGCTCGAGCAGGACTGGCGCGAACTCGGCCCGCAGCTCGAGGCCATCGCCGGCGGCTACAACTGGTACGACCTCGACATGCTGCGCGTCGCCCTGCCCCTGTTCACGGCGCTGTACCGCGAGCACATCGAACTGGAAGAGACGCAGGTCTATCCGGCGGCCAAGCGCCGCCGCGCCGTCGAACTGGAAGCCATCGCCTCGCGTGCGATGGAGTGAGCGTCGCCGCCGGGCGTTCGCGGCGCGACTACAGCGCCAGCGCCGTGGTCTTCTTCACCGTGCGCAGCACCAGCATCGAGTTGCTGCGCACCACGCCAGGCAGCCGCGCCAGCACCTCGCGGTGGAACCGTTCGAGGTCCTCGGCATCGCGGTAGGCAAAGCGCACCAGATAGTCGTTGCTGCCGGCGACATAGAAGCAGTCGAGGATCTCGGCCTCTCCCCGCACCGCGTTTTCGAAGGCTTCGAGCCGCTGCGGCTGCGTGCTCTCGAGGTTGATGATGGTGTAGCTGGTGCCGTGCCGCCCGACGGCCCGGGCGTCGAGCAAGGCCACGTACTGGGCGATGACGCCGCTCTCCTCGAGGGCCTTGACGCGTCGCAGGCAGGCCGACGGCGACAGGTGAACGGCCTGTGCCAGGGTCTGGTTGGAGATGCGCCCATCCTGCTGCAAGGCTTCGAGGATGGCGCGATCGATCGAATCCAGTTGCACGAGCGGGCGAGCGTTTCGCATCTTCTGCTTCAGAATGGCATGGAAGCCGCATGATATTGCGTCGGCGAGGGAGAACCCCAGCCGAAACCGCCCACACATTGCGCTGGCGCCTGTCTAGACTTCCACGTCACACGGGGTGCACACTTCGTGATGCTGCCGTGTTGACCCCTTCAGCGCGACCGCCCCCAGTCGGCGCCGCGCCCACCACCCCGAGGAACCCTCATGAACAAGGCCATCGATCCCGCCCTGATGCAAGCCGCTGAAGCCACCGGCTCCACGGCCATGGACGCCTACTGGATGCCCTTCACGGCCAACCGGCAGTTCAAGAAGGCGCCGCGCCTGCTGGCGCGCTCCGAAGGCATGTACTACTGGGACGAGCACGGCCGCCAGATCCTCGATGCGGTCTCGGGTCTGTGGTGCGTCAACGCCGGCCACGCCCGGCCGCGCATCGTCAAGGCCATCCAGGAGCAGGCGGCCGAACTCGATTTCGCGCCTTCGTTCCAGATGGGCCACCCCAAGGCCTTCGAACTGGCCGACCGCGTCGCCAAGCTGGCGCCGCAAGGCATGAACAAGGTCTTCTTCACCAACTCGGGCTCCGAGTCGGTGGAAACCGCCCTGAAGATGGCCATTGCCTACCACCGCGCCCGCGGCGAAGGTTCGCGCACGCGCCTCATCGGCCGCGAGCGCGGCTACCACGGCGTGAACTTCGGCGGCATCTCGGTGGGCGGCATCGTCAGCAACCGCAAGATGTTCGGCACGCTGCTCAACGGCGTCGACCACATCCGCCATACGCACGACCCGGCGCGCAATGCCTTCAGCGTCGGCCAGCCCGAGCACGGTGTCGAGTTCGCCGACGACCTGGAGCGTCTGGTCGGCCTGCACGATGCGTCGACCATCGCCGCGGTGATCGTCGAGCCCGTGGCCGGTTCCACCGGCGTGCTGATCCCGCCCAAGGGCTACCTGCAACGCCTGCGCGACATCTGCGACAAGCACGGCATCCTGCTGATCTTCGACGAGGTCATCACCGGCTTCGGCCGCACCGGCAACCCCTTCGGCGCGCAGACCTTCGGCGTCACGCCCGACCTGATGACACTGGCCAAGGGCATCACCAACGGTTGCGTGCCGATGGGCGCGGTGCTGGCCAAGCAGAAGATCCACGACGTCTTCATGTCCGGGCCCGAGCACCTGATCGAGTTCTTCCACGGCTACACCTATTCGGCACACCCCCTGGCCTGCGCTGCCGGCATCGCCACGCTGGACACCTATGCCGAGGAAGGCCTGCTCACGCGGGCCGGCGAACTCGAAGGCTATTTCGCGCAGGCCGTGCACTCGCTGAAGGGCGAGCCGAACGTGATCGACATCCGCAACATCGGCCTGGTGGCCGGCATCGAACTGGCGCCCATCGCCGGTTCGCCGACCAAGCGCGCCTTCGACATCTTCCTCGACCTGTACGAGAAGGGCATCCTGGTGCGCACCACGGGCGACATCGTGGCGCTGTCGCCCTCGCTGATCGTCGAGCGCGCCCAGATCGACCAGATCGTCGACATGCTGCGCGGCGCCATCCGCCGCGCAGCCTGAGCCCGGGGACGACCGCGAGGGTGGATGCGGCTGCTGGCGGTCGATCAGGCGCTGTCGCGCAACTCCTACTACGCCGCCACGGCCGCGCGCGGCCCGCGGCATGCGCCGCTGGCGGGCAGCACCTCGTGTGACGTCGCCATCGTCGGCGGCGGCCTCGCGGGGCTGTCGGCGGCGATCGAACTGCGCCGGCAGGGCCTGGACGTGGTGCTGCTCGAAGCCAGGCAGCTCGGCTGGGGAGCCAGCGGACGCAACGGCGGCCAGGCCATCCACGGCCTGGCCTGCGACCAGACGACCGTCGAAGCGCAGCTCGGCCTGGACGACGCGCGGCGCGTCTGGGCCATGTCGCTCGAGGCGCTGGACCTCATCAAGGAACGCATCCGGCAGTTCGACATCGACTGCGACTGGTGCGACGGCTACCTGGGCCTGGCGGTGGGCGCGCGAAAGGGGGCCGAGCTGGCCGCCTCGGCCGACCGCATGGAGCAGGTCTACGGCTTCGGTCTGACGCGCATCCCGGCGGCCGAGATCGGTCGCTGGATCGACAGCCCGCGATACCACAGCGGCGTGCACGATCCACGCTCGGGCCACCTGCATCCGCTGAAATACACTCTGGGCCTGGCGCGCGCCGCGGCGAGCCTGGGGGTGCGCCTGCACGAGGACACCACCGTCAGTGCGCTGGTGCCCGGCATGGCCCCGCTGCTCCGGACCTCCGGCGGCGAGGTGCGCGCACGCCAGGTGCTGCTGGCCGGCAACGTCTACCTTCAAGGCGTGGCGCCGCAGATCGAGCCCCGCATCATGCCGGTCGGCACGTACATTGCGTGCAGTGCCGTGCTGGACCGTGAGCTCGCCGACCGCCTGATTCCCTCGCGATCGGCGGTCTGCGACACCAACTTCGTGCTCGACTACTTCCGCACCACCCCGGACCACCGCATGCTGTACGGTGGCCGCGTCAGCTACAGCACCGTCACGCCGTCCCATCTGGCCGACAGCATGCGGCGCCGCATGGTGGCGACCTTTCCGCAACTGCGCGACGCTGCCGTCGAGTACGCCTGGGGCGGTTTCGTCGACATCTCGATGAACCGCGCGCCCGACTTCGGCCGCCTTCCGGCTGCCGCCGGCGCGCCGCAGAACGTCTACTACCTCCAGGGCTTTTCCGGCCACGGCCTGGCACTCACGGGCCTGGCCGGACGCCTGGTGGCCGAGGCCATGGGCGGCGACGCGGCGCGTTTCGACGTCTTCGCCCGCCTGAAGCACCGACCCTTTCCGGGCGGCGCCCTTCTCAGAACCCCCGCTCTGGTGCTGGGCATGGCCTGGTACCGGCTGCGAGATATGCTCGCATGATGGCCATGGCAGCAGGAAACCCCTCCGCAAGCTCGGCCCCCCGCCAGCCCGTCGTGCTGGTGCCGGCCTGCAACCGCCTCTTCGGCGCCCACCCGTTCCACGTGGTGGGGCGCAAGTACATCGAAGCGGTGCGGCTGGCCGGCGCTCTGCCGCTGGTCGTGCCCCGCGCCGAACCGCAGGAGTTCGACGCCCTGCTCGACATCGCCGACGGCTTGCTGCTGACCGGCTCGGCATCGAACGTGCACCCGTCCCACTTCGGCCAGGAGGTGCTCGATCCCTCGCTGCCTCTGGACGCCGACCGCGACGCCTGGACGCTGCCGCTGATCACGCGCGTGCTCGAACGCGGGATTCCGCTGTTCGCCATCTGCCGGGGCGCACAGGAAACCAATGTCGCCCAGGGCGGCACGCTGCACCAGGCGGTGCAGGAGGTGCCGGGACTGAACGATCACCGATCCAAGGACGCCGACCCTGCCGAGGTCCAGTACGGGCCCGCGCACCCGGTCGACGTGATGCCGGGCGGCCTGCTGGCCCGCATCCTGGACACGACCTGCGTCGAGGTGAATTCGGTGCACGGCCAGGGCATCGAGCGCCTGGCGCCCGGTGCGCAGGTCGAAGCCGTCGCACCCGACGGCCTGATCGAAGCGTTCTCGATACCCGGCGCCCCGGGCTTCAACCTCTGTGTGCAGTGGCATCCGGAATGGCAGGCCGCGGGCAACCCGGTCTCGGTGCGCCTGTTCAAGGCCTTCGGGGTCGCCGTGCGCGCGTATCGCGATCGTGTGCGAGGTCCCTTGCCTGCTCCTGTGACGGTCTGACGCCGGCCCCCCAGGGCTGCTCCGAACCCTTCGGCGTCCACAAAGCCTTTCCGACGCCTCGATCCCACAGGACCATCCCATGAACACCCGAGAGAACTTCAACTTCAGCGAGCTCGAACAGTGGCTCGACAACCACCGCGTCACCGAGATCGAATGCCTGGTGCCCGACCTCACCGGCGTGGCGCGCGGCAAGATCCTGCCGCGCAAGAAATTCACCGAGGACCGCGGCATGCGCCTGCCCGAGGCTGTGGTGGCGATGGGCGTGACCGGCGAGTTCCCCGACGAGGGGCCCTACTACGACGTCATCATGCCGACCGACCGCGACATGCACCTGCGGCCGGACCCCAGCACCGTGCGCATCGTGCCCTGGGCCACCGACCCCACGGCGCAGGTCATCCACGACTGTTACGACCGCGACGGCGCCCTGGTGCCCTTCGCTCCCCGCTCGGTGCTTCGCCGGGTCTGCGACCTCTATGCCGCCAAGGGCTGGGACCCGGTGGTCGCCCCCGAGCTCGAGTTCTACCTGGTGGCGCGCAACACCGATCCCGACGTGCCGCTGAAGCCGCCGGTCGGCCGCAGCGGCCGCAGCGAAACCTCGCGCCAGGCCTACTCGATCGACGCGGTGAACGAATTCGACCCGCTGTTCGAGGACGTCTACGACTACTGCGAGAAGATGGAGCTGAACGTCGACACGCTGATCCACGAGGTGGGCGCGGGCCAGATGGAGATCAACTTCTTCCACGCCCACCCGCTGGGCCTGGCCGACGAGGTCTTCCTCTTCAAGCGCACGGTGCGCGAGGCCGCGCTGCGCCACGACATGTTCGCCACCTTCATGGCCAAGCCCATCGCCGGCGAGCCGGGCAGCGCGATGCACGTGCACCAGAGCGTGGTCAGCAAGGCCACCGGCAAGAACATCTTCAGCAACGAGGACGGCTCGCCGAGCCAAGAGTTCTTCTGGTACATCGGCGGACTGCAGAAGTACATCCCGGCGGCGATGGCCCTGTTCGCGCCCTACGTCAACAGCTACCGCCGGCTGGTGCGCAGCAATGCGGCACCCATCAACATCCAGTGGGGCACCGACAACCGCACGGTGGGCATCCGCAGCCCGGTGGCGAACGCCGCTGCACGGCGCATCGAAAACCGCGTGATCGGCGCCGATGCCAATCCCTACGTGGCCCTCGCTGCCACCCTGGCCTGCGGCTACCTGGGCATCCAGCAGCGCATCGAACCCGCCCCCGAGTGCAAGGGAGACGCCTACCTCGGCGACTTCCAGCTGCCGCGCAGCCTGGGCGAGGCGCTGGCGCAGCTGCGCGCCGAGAAGGATCTGGCCGAGGTGCTGGGAGCATCCTTCGTCACCGTCTACACCGAGGTCAAGGAGATCGAGTACGCCGAGTTCATGAAGGTGATCTCGCCGTGGGAGCGCGAGCACCTCCTGCTGCATGTCTAGCCCCCACGCTCGCTATCGCTCGCTGCCCCCCGAGGGGGCGCGGTCTGCGTACCGGCAGAGCCGGATTCGCGACCAAACTTGATCGGAGATGCCGTGACTTCCCATCGCACCACTGCCCGCACCACGGCCGAATGGCAGGCTGCCGACGCGGCGCACTTCCTGCACCCTTTCACCGACTTCCAGGGCCTGGCGAAGAAGGGCTCGCGCATCATCACCAGTGCGCAGAACATCTACCTGACCGACAGCGAAGGCAAGCGCATCCTGGACGCCATGAGCGGCCTGTGGTGCGTGAACGTGGGCTATGGTCAGCAGGCCCTGATCGACGCGGCGACCAAACAGCTGACCCAGCTGCCCTTCTACAACGCGTTCTTCCAGACGGCCACGCCACCGGCCATCGAACTGGCCGAACTGCTGGCCGAGGTCACCCCGCCGCAGTTCAACCACGTCTTCTTCTCGGGCTCGGGGTCCGAGGGCAACGACACCATCGTCCGCATGGTGCGCCGATACTGGGACCTGCTGGGCCAGCCTGGACGCCAGGTCATCATCAGCCGCCAGAATGCCTATCACGGCTCGACCATGGCCGGGGCGTCGCTGGGCGGCATGAGCGGCATGCACGCCCAGGGCGGCCTGCCGATCCCCGGCATCGTGCACATCCAGCAGCCTTACTGGTACGCGCTGGGGCGCGACACGAGCCGGGACGAGTTCGGCCTGGTGGCGGCGAGATGGCTGGAAGACAAGATTCTGGCGATCGGCCCCGACAAGGTGGGCGCCTTCATCGGCGAGCCGGTACAGGGTGCCGGCGGCGTGATCATCCCTCCGCGCACCTACTGGCCCGAGATCCAGCGCATCTGCGACAAGTACGGCGTGCTGCTGGTCAGCGACGAGGTGATCTGCGGCTTCGGCCGCACCGGGAACTGGTTCGGCTGCGAAACCATGGGCTTCAGGCCCGACCTGATGACCTTCGCCAAGGGCGTCACCAGCGGCTACGTGCCGCTGGGCGGCGTGATGGTGGGCGACCGCGTGGCGCGCGTGCTGATCGACCAGGGCGGCGAGTTCAATCACGGCTACACCTATTCGGGGCACCCGGTGGCCTGCGCGGTGGGCCTGGCCAACGTGAGGCTGATCCAGCAGCTGGGCCTGGTCGAGCACGTCCGCGACGACGTCGGCCCGTATCTTGCTGAGCACTTCGCCAAGCTGGCCGACCACCCGCTGGTGGGTGACGCCGAAACCTGTGGGCTGATGGGTGCCATGGTGCTGGTCAAGGACAAGGTCCGCGGGACGATGTTCCCCGACGCACTGGAGGTCGGCATGGTCTGCCGCGGCCACTGCTTCGCCAATGGCCTGATCATGCGGGCGGTGGGCGACCGCATGATCATTGCGCCGCCGCTGGTCATCACGCGGGCGCAGATCGACGAGATGATGGTGCTGATCCGCCGCTGCCTCGACCTCACGCTGGCCGACGCACAGCGGCAGGGCTGGCTGCACTGAAGAGGGGCCGCACCATGTGCGCGCTTGTCCCGATGGCCGTCGAAGCCAGTGCTTCTAGACTGTCGCCGGGGGACCCGATGTCTAACACCGAAGGAGGAATTCTCATGGGCTTGAAGTCGAACCGCTGGGCAGCCGCGCTGGCCGCCGCCACGCTGACCCTCTTCGGGTCGGTCGCAACTGCCCAGGAAGAGGAGAAGGTCCTCAACATCTACAACTGGTCCGACTACATCGCCGAAGACACCATCAGGAACTTCGAGAAGGAAACCGGCATCAAGGTCCGGTACGACAACTTCGACAACAACGAGATCGTGCACGCCAAGCTGGTGGCGGGCAGGACCGGCTACGACATCGTGATCCCGTCGTCCAACTGGGCCAAGCTCCAGATCGACGGCGGCCTGCTGCGCAAGATCGACCGCGCCCAGCTGCCCAACTACAGGTTCCTCGACCCTGCCGTGCAGCAGCAGCTGGCCCGCATGGACCCCGGCAACGAGTACATGGTGAACTGGCTGTGGGGTTTCACCACGGTGGGCATCAACGTCGACAAGGTCCGGGCCGCGCTGGGCAGCATGCCGATGCCGGCCAACGTCTGGGATCTGCTCTTCAAGCCGGAATACATCAGCAGGCTCAAAAGCTGCGGCGTTTCCTTCCTCGACTCGGCCACCGAAGTCGTGCCCGCCGCCCTGCACTACCTCGGCAAGCCCCCGTTCAGCAAGACACCGTCCGACTACGCCGCCGCGGCGGCACTGCTGAAGGCCGTGCGGCCTCATATCACTCTTTTCAGTTCGTCGGGCTACATCAACGACATGGCCAACGGGTCGATCTGCCTGGCGTTGGGCTGGTCGGGCGACATCAACATCGCGCGCCAGCGCGCCATCGACAACAAGACCGGGCAGAACATCCAGGCCCTGATCCCGGCCACCGGCGGCCTGCTGTTCTTCGACGTGATGGTGATCCCGGCCGACGCGCCGCGCCCGGGCAATGCACACAAGTTCATCAACTACATCCTGCGGCCCGAAGTGCACGCATCGCTGACGAACAAGGTCTTCTACGCCAATCCGAACCTCGAGTCGCGCAAGCACGTGAAGCCCGAAGTCGCCAGCAACCCCACCGTCTTCCTGTCGCCGGCGGACCTGGCCAGGATGGTGGCACCCGACTCGCTCAACAACGACCTTCGTCGCCTGATGACGCGCACCTACACCTCCTTCAAGACCGGACTGTGAGCGCCGCTGCATTGCCGGATGCCGCGTTCCTGCAGGTGCAGGACGTGGTCAAGGACTTCAGCGGCTACAAGGCGGTCAACCACGTCACGGTGGACATCGCCAAGGGCGAGATCTTCGCGCTGCTGGGGTCGTCGGGCTGCGGCAAGAGCACCCTGCTGCGCATGCTGGCCGGCTTCGAGACACCCACTTCGGGCCGCATCGTGCTGGGCGGCGTCGACCTCGCCGACATGCCGCCCTACCAGCGGCCGATGAACATGATGTTCCAGAGCTACGCGCTCTTCCCGCACCTCACGGTGTGGAAGAACATCGCCTTCGGCCTCGAACGCGAGGGGCTGGCCAAGGACGTCATCGCCGAGCGGGTGGAATCCATGCTCAAGCTCGTGCAACTGGGCAAGTTCGCGCAGCGCAAGCCGCACCAGCTGTCGGGCGGCCAGCAGCAGCGCGTCGCACTCGCACGCAGCCTGGCCAAGCAGCCCAAGCTGCTGCTGCTGGACGAACCGCTGGGGGCGCTGGACAAGAAGCTGCGCGAAGAGACGCAGATCGAGCTCGTCAACATCATCGAACAGGTCGGCGTCACCTGCGTGATGGTGACCCACGACCAGGAAGAGGCCATGACCATGGCCAGCCGCATCGCGGTGATGAGCGAGGGAAGGCTGCTGCAGGTCGGGCCGCCGGCCGACATCTACGAGACCCCGGCCACGCGTTTCGTGGCCGACTTCATCGGCAACGTCAACCTGATGGACGGCACGCTGGCGGTCGACGAACCCGACCACGTCATCATCGACTGCGCCGACTGCCGCCACTACGTCGGCCACGGCATCACCGGCACCGAAGGCATGGCGGTCTCGGTGGCACTGCGACCCGAGAAGATCCACCTGTCGCGCCACAAGCCGGCCGACGACTTCAACACCGCCAGCGGCGTCATCAAGGAAATCTCGTACTTCGGCAGCTTCACCGTGTTCCAGCTCCAGCTGGGCAGCGGCGCGAAGATGAAGGTGAGCATGACCAACACCCAGCGGCACCGCGACGACGAGCTGACCTGGGGCGACACGGTGTGGGCGCACTGGTCGCGTTCGGCCCACGTGGTGCTCACGCAGTAGGCGGCCTGCATGGCAACCCTCAAGCAGTTCTTCACCGGCCGCGGCCTCGTGGTGGCGCTGCCGTTCGCGTTCCTGCTGATCTTCTTCCTGCTGCCCTTCTTCATCGTCGCCAAGATCAGCGTCTCGCAGATGGAGACGGTGACCTTCAAGGACCTGATCACCCTGTCCGAAGGCGTGCTGCAGCTCACGCTGAACCTCGGCAACTACGTCTTCATCACGCAGGACGCGCTGTACTTCAGCACCTACATCGCCAGCCTGCAGTACGCCTTTGCCACGACGGTGCTGTGCCTGCTGATCGGCTATCCCTTCGCCTACTTCATGGCGCGCGCCAAGCCGTCGGTGCAACCGGCCCTGCTGATGCTGGTGATGCTGCCCTTCTGGACCTCGTTCCTGCTGCGCGTCTACGCCTGGCGCGGCCTGCTCAGCGAAAACGGCTGGGCTGCCGACCTCATCGTCGGCAGCGGGCTCGACCAGGTGCTGCTGGCCCTGGGCCTCATCTCGGCACCGGGCAAGCTGATGCACACGCCCTTCTCGCTGGTGCTGGGCATGACCTACACCTACCTGCCCTTCATGATCCTGCCGCTGTACAGCAACCTGGCCAAGATGGACCTGCGCCTGCTGGAAGCCGCCGCCGACCTCGGCGCCACCCCGTGGGTGGCGTTCTGGAAGGTCACGGTGCCCCTGTCCAAGGCCGGCATCATCGCCGGCTCGATGCTGGTGTTCATCCCGTGCATCGGCGAGTTCGTGATTCCCGAACTGCTGGGCGGCCCCGAGACGCTGATGATCGGCCGCGTGCTGTGGGACGAGTTCTTCTCCAACAACGACTGGCCCATGGCGTCCACCGTGGCGGTGATCATGGTGCTGCTGATCATCGTGCCGCTGGCCATCTTCAACAAGTACCAGGCACAGGCCCAGGAGCAGCGGCGTTGAGCAAGGGCACCTCGGTGGGATTCAACCGCTGGTTCGGCCGCAGCTGGCTCATGCTGGGCTTCCTGTTCCTGTACCTGCCGATCGTCGCGCTGGTGGTGTTCTCGTTCAACGACTCGCCCTTGCCCAACGTCTGGCGCGGCTTCACGCTGAAGTGGTACGCCGCGCTGGCCAAGGACGCCGAGATCCTGGGCGGCCTGTGGCTCAGCCTGAAGATCGCCTTCTTCACCGCCTGCGGCTCGGTGGTGCTGGGCACGCTGGCCGCCTATGCGCTGGTGAAGTACAAGCGCTTCACCGGCCGCACGCTGTTCTCGGGCATGGTCAATGCGCCGCTGGTGATGCCCGAGGTGGTGGTGGGACTGTCACTGCTCCTGATGCTGGTGTCGATCCAGCGTGCGCTGGGATTCCCCGAGCGCGGCATGGCCACCATCTGGCTGGGCCACCTCCTGCTGGGCATGGCCTACGCCACGGTGGTGATCCAGTCGCGCCTGCAGGACCTGAATCCGCAACTGGAAGAAGCCGCGATGGACCTCGGCGCCCGGCCGTTCCAGGTGTTCTGGCTGGTGACGCTGCCGATGATCGCGCAGTCGCTGATCTCGGCCTGGCTGCTCACGTTCACGATCTCGCTCGACGACGTGGTGCTCTCGGCCTTTCTGTCCGGCCCGGGTTCGACCACGATGCCGCTGGTCATCTTCTCGCGCGCCCGACTGGGCCTGGACCCGACCGTCAACGCCGTGGCGACCATCACCGTGGTCATCGTCGCCATCGGCGTGCTGCTGACCAGCTACATCATCGCGCGCGGCGAACGGCGCCGTGCCCAGGAACTCGCATCGGCCAACAGGGGCTGAGCGCCGCATCAGCCAGAGTCCCGTGCCCGGAACCCAGAGCCCAGAGACTTGACCCAAGGAGGAGAAACACCATGTCCACCCTACGCCTGACCGCCCTCGTCCTGGCGCTTGTTGCCGCCTTCCCCGCCTCGGCCCAGAGCAACGCCGAATTGCTGCAGGAGCTTCGCGCGCTGCGGGAGCGCGTCAACGAACTCGAGAAGAAGCTGCAAGGTGCGCCGCAACCGGGCCAGTGGGGCATGACACCCGAGCAGGTGCGCGAACTGAACCGCGTGACGGTGAAGGCCGAGTCCCTGCAGGACAACTTCACCGACCAGGGCTTCAAGGGCCTGAAGATCAGCGGGCAGATCGACCCGACCTTCATCTACAACCGGGCGCAGAACAACAGCAGCTTCGTGCTGCTGAACAACGGCGACGCGCGCTACACCTACGACAACTCCTACTTCGGCATGGCCGTCATCGACTTCGAGAAGGAGACCGACAGCGGGACCCGTTGGAAGCTGACACTGGCCCCCGAGCGCGGCACCGGCGCCCTGACGAACAGCGGCTCCATCGTGCACGAGGCCTCCGTCTCGCTGCCGCTGACCGACCTGCAGACGCGCCTGTGGGTGGGGCAGATCCCCGACTGGACGGGCTACGAGCTGACGCTGCCGGCCGGCAACAGGTTCATCACGCACAACCTGCTGTTCGACACCATGGCGCCCACCAACTACACCGGTGCCGTGCTCGACGTGACGCGCGGCAAGTGGTGGACGCGGGTCGGCCTGGCCAACATGAACACGGCGCGCAACACGTCGGGCAACCAGCCGGTCCTGATCTACCGCGTCGACTATGCCAAGGGCGAGTTCGGCGGCTGGGGATTCACCGGCCTGCACGGCCGCGCAGCCAACTTCGCCGCCGACGGCAGCTACTTCACCGTCGATCCCGACACTGGTGACCAGGTCGAGAACTTCTTCGACAGCGCTGGCAAGAACACCGGCATCCACCTCCTGGAGATCGACGGCTACTTCGTGCGCGGCGACTGGACGGTGTTCGGCCAGTTGAGCTACGGCCAGCAGAAGCGATCCGCCATCTTCAACAGCGACGGCCAGCTGCGCGACGCCAAGTGGTGGGGCCTGTCGGGCTACGCGGGCTACAAGGTCACGCCGCGTCTGGAAGCCCTGGTGCGCGCCGACTACGTGCACAACCGCAAGAACGGCGGCGGTCTGCTGGGCTACAGCTTCGACGACGGCATCAACGGCATCGGCCGCGGCCTGAACGCCGATGGCAGCTTCGCGAAGGGCGAAGGCGTGGGCAGCAATCGTTATGCCCTGTCCCTGGGCCTGAACTACCTCTTCGATGAGAACACCAACTTCAAGCTGGAGTACCGCTACGATGGCGCCGACCAGCCGGTGTTCCAGTACGTGCGCTCCGGTGCCTACAGGAAGACCAACCAGCTCCTGGGCGCCTCGGTCGTCGTGCAGTTCTGAACCGGCGCCCGCCGTGAGATCCAGGGCGGGCCGCAGGCCCGCCCTTCTCGTTTCTGGAGTCCCGACATGAACCATCCCGCCCCCGACTGGCACGCCGCAGCCAACGCCTTGCGGCCCGACGGCCGCATGCTGATCGACGGCCAGCGCCGGCACGCCGCCTCGGGCGAGACCTTCGCCTGCCGCTCGCCCGTCGACGGCCGCAGCCTGGGCGATGTCGCGCGCGGTGCGGCGGTCGACGTCGATGCGGCCGTGGCCGGCGCTCGCCGTGCCTTCGATGAACGTCGCTGGGCCGGCAAACCACCCGCGGCGCGCAAGAAGATCCTGCAGCGATTCGCCGAGAAGATCCTGGCCGCGCGCGACGAACTCGCCCTGCTCGAGACGCTGGACATGGGCAAGCCCATCCAGTATTCGCTCTCGGTCGACGTGCCTTCGACGGCGCGCTGCATCGCCTGGTACGCCGAGGCGGTCGACAAGGTCTACGACGAGGTCGCACCCACCGGCGACAACGCGCTGGCCCTCATCACGCGCGAGCCGATGGGCGTGATCGGCGCCATCGTGCCCTGGAACTACCCGATGATCATGGCCGCCTGGAAGCTCGGGCCGGCGCTGGCCGCGGGCAACTCGGTGGTGCTCAAGCCCAGCGAGAAGAGCCCGCTGACCGCGTTGCGGCTGGCCGAGCTGGCCGTCGATGCCGGCCTGCCGCCGGGCGTTTTCAACGTCGTGCCGGGGTATGGGCCCGAAGCCGGCGAAGCGCTGGCGCTGCACATGGACGTCGACGCCATCGGCTTCACCGGCAGCACCCGCACCGGGCGCCGCATGCTCGAATACGCCGGCCGCTCCAACCTGAAGCGCGTCTACAACGAACTGGGCGGCAAGTCGGCGTTCGTGGTGTTCGACGACTTCGGCGATGTCGAGCGCGCCGCCGAGACGGTGGCCGGCAGCATGTTCTTCAACCAGGGCGAAAGCTGCAACGCGCCTTCGCGCGTGCTGGTGCACGACAGCATCGCCGACCGCTTCGTGGCCCATGTGGCTGCACAGGCGCCGAAGTACCCGCCGGCCGACCCGCTGGACCACGCCACGGTGATGGGCGCGCTGGTCGACGACGTCCAGCTCGCGACGGTGATGGGCTACATCGAGGCCGGCCGCAGCGAAGGCGCGCGCTGTGCCGCCGGCGGCCGCCAGGTGCGCACGGAGACCGGCGGCTACTACGTCGAGCCCACCGTGTTCGACGGCGTGGCGCCCGCGATGAAGATCGCGCGCGAAGAGATCTTCGGCCCCGTGATGAGCGTGCTGCGCTTCAGGACGGAAGCCGAAGCGGTGCAGCTGGCCAACGCCAGCGCCTACGGCCTGCAGGCCAGCGTCTGGAGCGACAACATCAACCGCGCCCACCGCGTGGCGCGCGCGCTGCGCGCCGGTACCGTGCACGTCAACCAGTACGATGAAGACGACATCACCGTGCCCTTCGGCGGCTTCAAGCAGAGCGGCAACGGCCGCGACAAGTCGCTGCACGCCTTCGACAAGTACACCGAGCTGAAGACGACCTGGATCCGCATCGACAAGGAGGCCCGCCCGTGAACCATTCGCTCAACGAACAGATCCTGGCGCGCAAGGCCGCCGCCACGCCGCGCGGCGTGGGGGTGATGGCCCCCTTCTTCGCCGAGCGGGCGCTGGGCGCCGAGCTGTGGGACGTGGAAGGTCGCCGCTTCATCGACTTCGCCGGCGGCATCGCGGTGATGAACGTGGGCCACGGCCACCCCAAGGTCGTGGCCGCGCTGCAGGCGCAGCTCGAACGCTTCACCCACACCTGCTACCAGGTGGTGCCCTACGAGGCCTATGTGTCGCTCGCCGAGAAGCTCAATGCCATCACGCCGGGCACGCACGCCAAGAAGACGGCCTTCTTCTCGACCGGCGCCGAGGCCATCGAGAACGCCATCAAGATCGCCCGCGCCGCCACCCGGCGATCGGGCGTCATCGCCTTCGGCGGCGCCTTCCACGGCCGCAGCCTGTTCGCCGTGGCGCTCACCGGCAAGGTGATGCCCTACAAGGCCGGCTTCGGGCCCTTCCCGCCCGAGATCTACCACGCGCCCTTCCCCTGCCATTGCGCCGACCTCGCCGAGGTGAAGAAGGCCGTGGCGCACCTCTTCAAGGCCGACATCGAGCCGTCGCGCGTGGCGGCGATCGTCTTCGAGCCGGTGCAGGGCGAAGGCGGCTTCAACGTCATCCAGGCCGAGGCCGTGAACTGGCTGCGCGAGCTGTGCGACGAACACGGCATCCTGCTCATCGCCGACGAGGTGCAGACCGGCTTCGGCCGCACCGGCAGGATGTTCGCGATGGAGCACTTCGGCGTGCTGCCCGACATCCTGGTCAGTGCCAAGAGCCTGGCCGCCGGCATGCCCTTGTCGGCGGTGACGGGCCGTGCCGAGATCATGGACGCTCCGGCCCCGGGGGGCCTGGGTGGCACCTACGCCGGCAACCCGCTGGCCATCGCTGCCGCGCACGCCGTGCTGGAGATCATGGCCGAAGAGCAGCTGCCCGCGCGTGGCAAGGTGCTGGGCGACCGCCTGATGTTCGAGCTGGACGCCATGCGCGTGGTGGTGCCGCACATCGCCGACGTGCGCGGCCTGGGCGCCATGGTGGCGGTGGAGTTCCGCCACCCGGAAAGCGGTGAGCCCGATGCCGACTTCACGCGCGCCGTGCAGGCCCAAGCGCTGGAGCGTGGCCTGATCCTGCTGACCTGTGGCGTGAACGGCAACGTGCTGCGCTTCCTGTTCCCGCTGACCACCGGCCCGGCGGTGTTCGATGAAGGGCTGCGCATCCTGCGCGAGAGCCTGCTGGCGGCCTGTCCCTCGTGAGCGCCGAGACCCTGCAGAGCCTGCAGGCCGGCGGCGTCCACACGCTGCTGGTGCAGTTCACCGACCTGCACGGCGTGGCCAAGGGCAAGCTGGTGCCGCTGGCGCAACTCGGCGAGGTGCTGGCCGCCGGTGCCGGGTTCGCAGGCCCGTCGATCTGGGGCACCGGGCTGCCGCGCACCGGGCCCCGCAGCGAGTATTACGCCCGGGGCGATGCCACCACCCTCCAGCCCCTGCCCTGGATGCCGGGCGTGGCGCGCATCGTCGGCGACGGCTTTGTCGACGGCCGGGCCTTCGACGCCTGCCCGCGCCAGGTGCTCCGGCGCGCCGTGGCAAGGCTGGCGGCGCGGGGCTGGACGCTGAAGACCGGCATCGAACCCGAGTTCTTCCTGCTCAAGCAGAGCGGCCACCGCTGGCTGCCGGCCGACGACGCCGACCGCCTGCACAAGCCGTCCTACGACCTCAAGTCGCTGCCGCGCCAGATGCCCTTCCTGCAGGCGCTGCGCGGTGCCCTGGAGGCAGCGGGCCTGACCGTGCTGCAGATCGACCACGAAGACGCCCAGGGCCAGTACGAGCTGAACTTCGCCTTCGACGAGGCACTGGCCAGCTGCGACCACGTCATGCTCTTCAAGCTGGCCGCGCACCACCTGGCCGAGCAACAAGGCGCCGTGTTCTCGATGATGCCCAAGCCTTTTGCCGACCAGCCGGGCAGCGGGCTGCACTTCCATGTGTCGCTGTGGCAGGGCGAACGCTGCCTGTTCGAGCCCGATGCCGAGGGCGCAGCGTCCGACCTGCCCTTGTCCACGCTCGGGCGCCAGTTCATGGCCGGCGTGCTGGCGCACAGCGGCGCCCTCACGGTCCTGGCAGCGCCCACGGTCAACAGCTACAAGCGGCTGGTGGTGGGCGAATCGCTGTCGGGCACCAGCTGGGCGCCCGCCTACGTGGCCCACGGCCGCAACAACCGCACGGCCATGCTGCGCTCGCTGCCGGGCCGCTTCGAGTGGCGCGTGCCCGACGCCAGCGCCAACCCTTACCTGGCCACTGCGGCCTTGATCGCCGCTGGTCTGGACGGCATCGAACGCGGCCTCGACCCGGGCCCGGCCACCGCCGACGATCTCTTCGAGCTGAGCCTGCCGCAGATCCGCGGACGCGGCATCCCGCTGTTGCCGCAAAGCCTGGACCAGGCCTGCGACGCCCTGGAGGCCGACGAGACCGTCTGCGCCGCGCTGGGTGACACGCTGTCGAAGCAGTTCCTGCGCCTCAAGCGCGACGAGGCACTGGCCTATGCACGCCACGTCAGCGCCTGGGAACTCGAGCGCTATGCCGCCGCCTTCTAGCTCCGCGCTGCCGCCTTGACTTCCCTTTCCCGCGCCGCGGCCCCCGTCACCGCCTACCTGTGCCTGGCCGCCAGCGTGGCCCTGGTGGGCAGCTACGTGGGCCTGTCCAAGCTGCTGGTGGCGGCGCTGCCGGTGTTCCTGCTGGCCTGGATGCGCTTCGGCATCGCCGCGGTGGCCATGGCGCACTGGGTGCGTCGCGCGCCCGGCGAGGCGGCCCTGTCGGCGCGCGACCGCAGACTGCTGTTCTGGGAAAGTTTCCTGGGCAACTTCCTGTTCTCGATCTGCATGCTGTACGGCGTGAAGATGACGTCGGCCCTGGCCGCCGGGGTGACCATGGCGGCCATCCCGGCGGCGGTGGCCCTGGGCTCGTGGTGGGTGCTGGGCGAACGAATTCGCCCACGGGTGCGCGTGGCCATCGTGCTGGCGGTCACCGGCATCGCCATCCTGGCCTGGGCGCGCAGTGGCTCGGCCGCCAGCGATGACGCCGAGTCGCCCTGGGGCTATCTGCTGCTGCTGGGCGCGGTGGCCTGCGAGGCCTGCTACGTGGTGATCGGCAAGAAGCTCACCGGCAACGTATCCCCGCGCCGCATCAGTGCACTCATCAACCTCTGGGGGCTGGCGCTGGTGACGCCCTTGGGCCTGTGGCAGGCCTGGAGCTTCGACTTCGGCACCGTCACGCCGCCGACCTGGGGTCTGCTGGTCTTCTACGCCCTGGCCGCCAGCATGGTCACCGTGTGGCTGTGGATGCGCGGCCTGCAGGAGGTGCCCGCCGCGCAGGCCGGCGTCTTCATGGTGCTGCTGCCCGTGACGGCGGCGATGATCGGCGTCTGGGTGCTCGGCGAGACCTTCACGTCGGCGCATGCCGTGGCCTTCGCGCTGGCGCTGGCAGGCTTGCTGCTGGCCACCTGGCCCGACCGCGACGCGGCCGCCTGACGCGGCCGCTTCATGCAGCCGCTTCACGCAGCCGCAGCCTCGTTCAGCGCCGCGCCGTCTGCCCGTAGCTGCGGAACTTCTCGATCACCTCGGCCATCTGCGCCTGGCTCAGCAGCACCGGTTCGCCGACGGCCAGTGCCTTCAGGTAGCTCTCGCAAAGGGCCTCGATCTCCACGGTGATCTTCATCGCCTGCCCCAGCGACTTGCCGGCGGCCACCAGGCCGTGGTTGGCCAGCAGGCAGGCCTGCACCTCGCGCAGACCTTCGGCCACCGCCTGCGACAGCGCTTCGGTGCCGAAGGTGTGGTACGGGACCAGGGGCACACGGCTGCCACCGGCCACCGCCACCATGTAGTGGAAGGCCGGCAGTTCCCGGCGCAGGCAGGCCAGCGTGGTGGCGTGCACCGAGTGCGTGTGCACGACGGCGTTCAGGTCGGGCCTGGCGAGGTAGACGGCGCGATGGAAGTGCCATTCCGACGACGGCTGCCAATGCCCCTGCACCTGGCCGTCGAAGCCCATCCACACCATGTCGTCGGCACGCAACTCGGCGCCCATGCCGGTGGGCGTGATGAGCATGCCCTCGCCAAGCCGGCAGCTCAGGTTGCCGGCACTGCCGCGGTTCAGGCCGCGCTCGTCGAGGCGGCGCATCGCGGCCACGGCGGCCTCGCGGAGCGCGGGTTCGTCACTCATCCCGACGGTGCCTTCAGGGCCCGCAGCGCGGCCTCGTCGGCAGCCACGACGCCCTGTTCGGTGATGAAGCCGGTGACCAGCCGCGCCGGCGTCACGTCGAAGGCCGGATTGGCCGCCGCGCTGCCCTTGGGCGTGAGCTGCACTTCCATCATCTGTCCACCTTGCGTGCGCCCGGTGATGTGCGTGACCTCGCGCGCAGGACGCTCCTCGATCGGCACCTCCTTCACGCCGTCGGACAGGCTCAGGTCGAGCGTGGACGTCGGCATCGCGACGTAGAAGGGCACGCCGTTGTCGCGCGCCGCCAGCGCCTTGAGGTAGGTGCCGATCTTGTTGCAGGCGTCGCCGCGGGCCGTCACGCGGTCGCAGCCCACGATCACGAGGTCGACCTGCCCGCGCTGCATCAGGTGGCCGCCGGCGTTGTCGGCGATCACCGTGTGCGGCACGCCTTCATGGCCCAGCTCCCAGGCCGTGAGGCTGGCGCCCTGGTTGCGCGGCCGCGTCTCGTCGACCCACACCTGCAGCGGGATGCCGGCGGCATGCGCCTGGTACAGGGGCGCGGTGGCGGTGCCCCAGTCGACGGTGGCCAGCCAGCCGGCGTTGCAGTGGGTCAGCACGCGCACCGGGCCGGGCCGGCTGCGCGCGATGGCCTCGATGATCGGCAGCCCATGGCTGCCGATCGCGGCGTTGACGGCCACGTCCTCTTCGGCAATGGCCTCGGCCTCGGCCCAGGCCGCAGCGGCGCGGCGCGGCACGGGCTGGGCCAGGGTGATCTTCAATACCCGCCGCACGGCCCAGGCCAGGTTGACCGCGGTGGGTCGCGCCGACTCGAGCATGCGCGCCGCCGCCTGCAGGCCGTTGTCGGTGGCGTCCCGCGCCGCCTGCAGCGCCATGCCGTAGGCGGCAGTGGCACCGATCAGGGGCGCGCCGCGCACCCACATCTCGGCAATGGCCTGGCGCACGGCTGCCATGTCGTCCAGCGGCATCACCTGAAGGCGGTGCGGCAACTGGCGCTGGTCGATCACGAACACGCGGCCATCCTTGCTTCTCAGGGGCCGGGTGGGTTCTCCGTTCACTCGCATGGCACTACCTCATCCATTGCCCCGACGCACGGCGCCGGGGCCAGTCACCTCGATGCCGCCACGGCGTCATCAAGCACCCCTCTGCATCGCCGATGCCAGTCCCGGGCCGGGGCGCGGCACGCGATCGAACACCGAACGAGGCGCCTCCGACTTCAGACGGTGATCCGACCAGGCCTGTCGCCAGCGGCGGGCGCCGGGGGCGCCGTTCCACAGGCCCAGCATATGGCGCGATACATGCGTCCAGGGCACGCCGCGCACCGTCTGCCGCGTCATGTAGTCCACCATGTTGCGCTCCAGACCTTCCCGCGTCAGGCCGGTGTCGGCGTCGCCGAAAAAGCGCTGGTCCCACTGCGCCATGCTCCACGGATTGTGATATGCCTCGCGGCCCAGCATCACACCGTCGACGTGTTGCAGCTGCTCGGCGATCGCTTCGTCCCCTGCCAGGCCGCCGTTGATCACGATGGTCAGTGCCGGAAAGTCGCGCTTCAGGTGGTGCACCATCTCGTAGCGCAGCGGCGGCACCTCGCGGTTCTCCTTGGGCGACAGCCCCTGCAACCAAGCATTTCGAGCGTGCACGATGAACACCTTGCAGCCGCCGCGCTGCCACACCGTGCCGACGAAGTCGCGCACGAACTCGTAGCTCTCGCCGCGGTCGATGCCGATGCGGTGCTTGACCGTCACCGGCAGGCTGGAGACATCCTGCATGGCCTTCACACAGTCGGCCACCAGCACCGGCTCGGCCATCAGGCAGGCGCCAAAGGCCCCTCGCTGCACACGTTCACTGGGGCAACCGCAGTTCAGGTTGACCTCGTCGTACCCCCAGCGCTCGGCCAGCCTGGCGCAGGCCGCCAGGTCGGCCGGCTCGCTGCCACCGAGCTGCAGCGCCACCGGGTGCTCTTCATGGTTGAAGTCGAGGTGGCGCGGCACGTCGCCGTGCAGCAGCGCTCCGGTGGTCACCATCTCGGTGTACAGCCGGGTGTGCCGCGTGATCTGGCGGTGGAAGTAGCGACAGTGGAGGTCCGTCCAGTCCATCATCGGTGCGACGGACAGGCGCCATGGACTGGGCGGGGGGCTGGGTGGCACGGCAGGACTCTTGCATCGGGCCGGACGGCGCCGTGGCGGACGCGACGGATGTCGCGCCGCAGGCGGACCGGGCCCCGCATGTTAAGGCGCCGGCGGCGGCCCCCTGGCGTCGGCGCCGAGGTCACCGCGGCACCGACGGCTGCAGCTCCCCCATCAGTTCACGCGCTCCTGAAGGATCGCCTGGGTGATCATGTCCTGGCTGATGTGCCAGCGCGCGCGGGCATGGTCGTAGACCAGGCGTTCGTCCTGGGTCACGCAGCCGTCGGCGGTGATCACCGCGGCGGCCAGCCGGCACACCAGCAGGCGTTGCTCGCGTGAATCGACCGATTCCAGCAACTGGTCGAGGTAGATGCGCTGCTCGGCGCGCAGCCAGCTCTGTTCGCACAGCGCGGCACCCATGGCGTCCACGCACTCGCGGGCCAGTGCGACGAAGCGTTCGCGCGTCACTCCGAGCCGGCGGAAGGCATCCAGCTGCGCCAGCCTGTCGAGTTCGGAGTCGTTGATGTGGCCGTTGGCAGCGACGACTGCTGCCAGCGCTCGCGCAGGCGCCTCGGCCAGCGACATGGAAGAAATGGTGTGCATGCTGTCCCCCGAAAAGGCCCGAACCCGACACCCCATGTGCCGGCCGGCCATCGAACGGTGAAGAGTCATGCTGGCCCAGGCTGGTTCCCTGCGCCAGAGGCCAATCTGCCGGCTCGTTGATGCGTCTCAACCCGCCTGCAGACAGTCCCTCCGCATGAGGCAAGGCCTGCTGTCGGCGTTGAACGGACCGGCCCCGTGCCGGCTGCGGCCGCGCGCTGCGCCAGGGGCTCAGCGCACCACCAGGCCCGGCGCGCCGGCCGCCACCCGGCCCACCACGGCCGCTTCGTCGAAGCCGTGGCGGCGGAAGATGCCGAGCACTGCGTCGACCTCGCCCGGCGCACAGGCCACCAGCAGGCCGCCGCTGGTCTGGGGGTCGGTCAGCAGGGCCTTGTCGACCGGATCGAACGCGGCGGGCAGCGCGATGTCGTGACCATAACCGGCCCAGTTGCGTCCCGACGCCCCCGTCACGAAGCCCTGCGAGGCCAGCCTGCGGACATCCGCCAGCAGTGGCACGGTGGCCCAGTCCAGCTGAACTTCGCAGCGCGCGCCGCGCGCCATCTCCAGCGCATGGCCGGCCAGACCGAAGCCGGTGACGTCCGTCAGGGCATGCACACCCGGCAGTGCTGCCAGATCGGGGCCGGGGGTGTTCAGGCGCGTGGTGGTGGCGATCATGCGGGCATAACCTTCGTCGCCCAGCTCGCCCTTCTTCAGAGCCGCCGACATCACCCCCACGCCCACCGGCTTGCCCAGCACCAGCACGTCGCCGGGCTGCGCGTCGGCGTTGCGCTTGACGTGCTTCGGATGCACCAGGCCGAGCGCCACCAGGCCGTAGATGGCTTCGACGGAATCGATGGTATGGCCGCCGGCGATCGGGATGCCGGCCGTGCGGCACACCGAGGCACCGCCTTCCAGGATGCGGCCGATGGTCTGCGTCGACAGCACGTTGATCGGCATGCCCACCAGCGCCAGGGCCAGGATCGGCCTTCCGCCCATCGCATAGACATCGCTGATGGCGTTGGTGGCGGCGATGCGTCCGAAGTCGAGCGGATCGTCGACGATGGGCATGAAGAAGTCGGTGGTGGCGATCAGCGCCTGCTCGTCGTTGAGCTGGTAGACGGCAGCGTCGTCGGCCGTCTCGATGCCCACCAGCAGTTCCTTCGGGATGGGCATGGCCGCCGTGCCCTTGAGGATCTCCGACAGCACGCCCGGAGCGATCTTGCAGCCACAGCCCCCGCCGTGCGAAAGCGAGGTCAGGCGGGGTTCGGCGAGCTGTTCGGGGGCATTCATGGTCTGTCTCCAGGGTGTGGCGGGTCGATGCGGCCCGCGGGGGTGGAATGCAGAAGGGCGGCCACGATGCGGTGCAGCGCGGCGCCCTCTTCCCGGGGCGAAAAGAGGGGCGCCAGTGCGGCCAGACGGCTCTGCAAGGCCGGCAGCATATCGGGATCGTCGCGCGCCTGCACGAGCAGGCGGGCCAGGCCCGCATCGTCACCTGGTGCGAACAGGCCCGGCCAGTCGTCGCCGAGCAGTCCCGTGTTGCCGTCGATGCGCGAAGCCAGCACCGGCGTGCCGCTGCGCACGGCCTCGATGACCACGTGCGCCCCGCCCTCCATGCGGCTGGGATGCACCAGCAGATGGGCCGCCTGGATACGGCGGCGGGTCTGGGCGTGCGGCAAGGCACCCAGCCAGCGATAGTTCGGCGCCGACACGGACAGGGCCTGCGCCTCGCTGCCCAGCACCGGGTCGAGCGCGGCACCGACGTGGTCCAGCAGGATGTCCGGCCGATGCGACAGCCGCCCCATCGCCCGGAAGGCGGTGCGCGGATCCTTCTCTTCGCGCAGGTGTCCGACCATCAGCGCTCGCAGGTGCCGCGCCGTTCGCGGCAGCGTGCGCCGCGCCGTGCACGACTGCAGCACCACATGACACTTTCGGCGCATATCAGGCGGCAGGCGCTCGGGCCCATGCCGGTTCAGCACCACCAGGGCGTCGGCCAGTGCCAGCGATCGCTGCGCCGCAGGGTCGGCGTCGATGTCGCGGTACAGATCGGTGCCGGTCAGCACCAGCACCAGCGGCGCCCTCGGGTGGGCCGCCTTCCACGCGGCCACCGATGCGGCCGAGCGCCGGGCGTGCAAGGCGATCATCAAGGCCTCGTCGCCGCCGGACCACTGTCCGACGAGCCCGACGCGGTAAGCTGCCTGCAGAAGACGAGCCCAACGCCGGGCCGTCTGCCAGTTGCCGTTGTTGGCGTCTGCCAGCGCCGGCGTCACGATGACGATGGATTTCCGATGCATGACGCAAGCCTAACCGGAGCGGCCGACCTGGCCCGCGGCGCAGATGCCGCATGGCTGGCGCAGGCACTGGTCGACAGCCGGCAGGACACCCTGGCCACCTTCGCCGTGTTCGAGTCGGGCCTGCCCGCCCTGGCGGTGCCGCCACGCGACGAACTCAACCCGCCCTTGTGGGAACTGGGCCACCTGGGCTGGTTCCAGGAGTACTGGGTGACCCGCAACCCGCTGCGCCACCTGGGCGACAGCGCCGACCCGGCAGCCCCCCGCGCGGCGCCCCGACGCGCCGAGGCAGACCGGCTGTACGACTCCAGCCACGTCCCCCACGACTCCCGCTGGCACCTGCCCCTGCCCGATGCCGACACCACGCGCGGCGATCTGGCGGCGCAGTTGCAGGACACCCTGGCGCTGCTGCGCGAAGCGCCCGACACCGACGAGGGCCTGTACTTCTTCCGCCTGGCCCTGCTGCACGAGGACATGCACCACGAGGCTGCGCTCTACATGGCGCAAGGCCTGGGCCTGGCCGTGAGCGACCCGCGCTGGCAGGCCCTAGCGCTGCCCGACCCCCCGGCGGCCCTGGCGGTGCCGGCGCGGCCCTGGCGACTGGGCAGCGAGCCCGGCCAGGGCTTCGCGTTCGACAACGAGTTGCAGGCCCACGACGTGACGCTGACGGGGTGCTCGATGGACGCACAGGCGGTGCGCTGGGCCGAGTACCTGCCCTTCATCGAGAGCGGCGCCCATGACGACCGCAGACACTGGACCGAAGCGGGCTGGCGCTGGCGCGCTGCCGCCGGCAACGGGGTTCCGAGGTACCTGCGCCGCGACGGAGCGCTGTGGCTGCGGTGGCACCACGGACAGTGGCAAGCCTTGAATCTGGCCGAGGCCGCCAGCCACCTGAGCCTGTACGAGGCGCTGGCCTGGTGCCACTGGGCCGGCCGCCGCCTGCCCGACGAGGCCGAATGGGAGTGCGCTGCGCACGCCCAGCCCGATCGGTTTCGCTGGGGCGACGTGTGGGAATGGTCATCCAGCGCGTTCCGGCCCTTTCCGGGATTCCGACCGCACCCCTACCGCGACTACTCGGCACCCTGGTTCGACGGCCGGCCGGTGCTGCGCGGCGCATCGCACCTGACCCAGCCCCGCATGCGCCATGCCCGCTACAGGAACTTCTTTGCGCCGCACAGGCGCGACGTTCCCGCCGGATTTCGCAGCTGCTCGCTGTAAGGTTCTGCGGCGCCGCCCGACAACGTCGCCGGCCCCACCCGGGCCCGGGCCGCACGTCGCAAGCGCCGGTCTCGTAACATCGCGGGGAAGGAATCGGCCGCCTGCAGCGTACAGGTAAGGCATGTCAGCACGTTCGCCGACCAACGCGAAGGTGCAGGACAGGCCGTCACGAACGACCGCCCCCCGAATTCACCACCAGCCCAACCCAGGAGTCCACCCGATGTTCTGCCGTTCGCCCATGCGCTCCCTGCAGGCCCTGCTCTGCACCGCCCTGCTCGCCGCGGGAAGCTGGGCCCAGGCTCAGCAGGTCTTCCGCGTCACCACCATCCCCGAAGAGGCCGCCACCGAGCAGGTGCGCAAGTTCACGCCCATCGCCAACTACCTCGAGAAGAAGCTGGGCATGAAGGTCGAATTCACGCCGGTGACCGACTATCCCGCGGCGGTCGAAGCCCTGGTCAACAAGAAGGTCGACCTGGTGTGGTTCGGTGGCTTCACCTTCGTGCAGGCGCAGATCCGCTCCGGCGGCAAGATCGTCCCGATCGCCCAGCGCGAGGAAGACACGCGCTTCCAGTCGGTGTTCATCGCCAAGACCGACTCCGGCATCAAGGCACTCGGCGACCTCAAGGGCCGCCAGGTCAGCTTCGGTTCGCAGAGCAGCACCTCGGGCCACCTGATGCCGCGCCACTTCCTGCTGCAGGCGGGCATCAACCCCGACAAGGACTTCCGCCGCGTGGCCTACAGCGGCGCACACGACGCCACCATCGCCTCGGTGGTCAGCGGCAAGGTCGACGCCGCCGCGCTCGACATCACCGTCTGGCGCAAGTTCGTCGGCGAGAACAAGGTCGACACCAAGGCGGTCGATGTCTTCTTCACCACGCCGACCTTCTTCAACTACAACTGGTCGGTGCACGCCGACATGCCGGCCGACCTGCGCAACAAGGTGCAGCGCGCGCTGCTCGACCTGGACCCGGCCACGCCCGAAGGCAAGGAGATCCTGCAACTGAACCGCGCGACGCGCTACATCCCGACTGCGCCCGAGAACTACAAGGGGCTGGAGGCCGCGGGCCGCAGTGCCGGACTGATCTGAGGCCCGGTCCGGCCTGACACTGCCCGTGAACATCGAACTCGAGGCGCTGTCTGCGCGCCACCCTGCGGCACGCGCAGGTGCCGCTGCAGCCCTGCAGGACCTGGACCTTCGCATCGCCGAAGGTGAACAGGTGGCCATCATCGGGCCCTCGGGTGCCGGCAAGACCACCTTGATGCAGATCATGGCCTGCGCCCTGCCCCCTGCTGCGGGCACCGTGACGCTGGCGGGACAGGCGCCCTGGTCCCTGCCGCGGCGGACGCTGCAGCGGCTGCGCGGGCGGCTGTTCCTGGCGCCGCAGGTGCCCCCGCTGCCGCCCCGCCAACGTGTGGTGACCGCCGTGCTGGCCGGCCGACTGCCCGCCATGGGCCTGCTGACCAGCCTGCGCTCCCTGTTCTATCCGGTCGACATCCCGGCCGCACACGAGGCGCTGGAACGCTTCGACCTGTCGGAAAAGCTCTTCGAGCGCGTCGATCGCCTCTCCGGAGGCGAGCGCCAGCGGGTTGGGCTGGCGCGGGCACTGTTGTCTCCGGCGCGGCTGTGGCTGGTGGACGAGCCGCTGTCGGCGCTCGATCCCACGCGCTCGCGCCAAGCGCTGGGCACGCTGGTGGCCACGGCGCAGGAACGCGGCGTGACGCTGGTGGCCACGCTGCATCAGGTGGACATGGCGCTGTCGCACTTCCCGCGCATCGTGGGCTTGCGTGACGGCAGGCTGGTGTTCGACCTGCCGGCGGCACAAGTCGGCCGCGACAGGCTGGAGCGCCTTTACGCGCAACACGAGCACGAGCTTCGCGGCGATGCGCCGCTGCCGCCCGAGGCCCCGCCTGCCGCCGGCCCTGCGCCGGTGGTGATGCACTGCCGCTGAGGCGGCCGCTCCGGCCTGCAAGACCCGCACCGAGCACGAGACCTTGAGCACCGACGTCCTGCACCCGCCACCCGGGCACGCACGCCGACCTGCCCCCAGTCGCGACCCCGCGTGGCTGGGCCGGGTCTTCTGGGGCAGCTTCGCACTGGTGCTGATGTGGCCGCTGATGGTGGCCACCGAATTCAGACCCTGGATCCTGTTCGAAGCGAAGAACCTGGAGGTCACGGGTGACTTCCTGGCCACCTTCCTGCCGCCGGCGGTGTCCGGCGAGTTCCTGTGGATGGTGGCGCGCGAGACCTGGCGCACGGTGGCCATGGCCACCGCCGGCATGGTGTTGGCCCTGGCCTTGGCGTTGCCGCTGACCCTGGTGTCGACGCGGGTGCTGTCCGTCTCCGCCTTGTCTGGCCGCATGGCTCGAGGCCCCTTCTGGTTCCGGCAGCTCGTGCGCTGGACCTTGATCGGCCTGCGCAGCGTGCCCGAACTGGTGTGGGCGCTGGTCTTCGTGCGCGTCGTCGGCCTGGGCCCCACCGCCGGTGTGCTGGCCATTGCGCTGACCTACGGCGGCATGCTGGGCAAGGTCTACGGCGAGATCCTGGAAAGCGGCGAGGTCCATGCCACCGAGACGCTGCTGCGCAACGGCAGTTCGCGCCTGCAGGCCTTCTTCTTCGGCCTGCTGCCGCAGAACGCGGCCGAGCTGACCAGCTACACCGTGTACCGCTGGGAATGCGCCATCCGCAGCTCGGTGGTGCTGGGCTTCGTCGGCGCCGGTGGGCTCGGCCAGCAGCTCGACAACTCCATGAAGATGTTCAACGGGGGCGAGGTGCTGACCATGCTGGCCGTCTTCGTGGCGCTGGTGGCACTGGCCGACCGCGTCAGCGCCGGCCTGCGCAAGGGCCTGGGATGAAGCAGCCGCCCGCCGCCAACCCACCCTACCGGCTGCCGCCGCCGCTGTTCGATGCGCGCTGCAAGGCCTGCTGGTTCAGCGCGGCCGTGCTGGTACTGGTGGTGGCCAGCTTCTGGTCGCTCGACCTGCAATGGGCGCAGTTCCTGTCGATGGACGCCGCGCGCAGCATGGGGCGCTTCGTCGGGGAGTTCTTCCCCCCGGACACCTCGCCGGAGTTCCTGCGCCGTGTGGCCCTGGCGACCTGGGAGACGCTGGCGATGTCCGCGCTGGGCACCCTGCTGGCTGCTGCCGCCGGCCTGGCGCTGGCGCTGCCGGCCAGCCGCATGCATGCCGACGACCCGGCCCGCGCGCGCTCGCCGACTCGGCTGCTGCTGAATGCCCTGCGTGCCATTCCTGAACTGGTATGGGCGGCGCTGCTGCTCATCGCCGCCGGCCTCGGGCCCTTCGCGGGCACCCTGGCCCTGGCCTTCCACACCACCGGCGTGCTGGGCAGGCTCTTCGCCGAGGCCGTCGAGAACGCGCCGCCCGGCCCCGGAGAAGCGCTTCGCGCACAAGGCGTGGGCAACGGCCGCATCTTCCTCTACGCCACGCTGCCCCAGGTGCTGCCGCAGTTGATGAGCTACACGCTGTACCGCTGGGAGAACAACATCCGCGCCGCGGCCGTGCTGGGCGTGGTCGGCGCCGGCGGCCTGGGGCAGATGCTGTCCTTCCACATGGGGCTGTTCCACATGGGCAAGACGGCGACCATCGTCGGCGCCATGTTGTTGCTGGTGGCTGCCGTGGATTCATTGAGTTACGGCACTCGCCGCTGGATGACGAGATGACGTGTAAGGATATGGTTCCTGTCACGACCTCCTGCCCCATGCGCCCCCTGACGGCATCCACCGCCCCACTCATCGCACGGTCATGCCGGTACTGAACGTCGGCCAGGCCTGGGCGGTGCTGGCCGTGGCCATCCTGTTCGAAGTGGCAGGCACCACGTGCATGAGGCTGAGCGAAGGCTTCACCCGGCTGACACCCTCGGTGCTGATCTTCGTCTTCTATGCGATCTCGTTCGCGCTGAACACGGCGATCATCCGGACCCTGGGGCTGAGCGTGGTGTACGCCGTGTGGTCGGGCGTGGGCACCGTGCTGACGGCCTTGATCGGCTATCTGTACTTCAAGGAACCGGCCACGGCGCTGAAGATGGTCAGCGCCGGCCTGATCGTCATCGGCGTGATGGGGCTGCATTCGGCCTCGCGCGCCACGGCCTGAACGCACCGCCCCGGACAGACCTTGCTGGCGCACCCCGACAACCAGGCCTCCATGGAACGTTACCGGCGCCACGCGGCCGGCTACGACAGCTCGGCCGAGCGCACGATGCCGCTGCGACTGCGAACCATCGCCCTGCTCGACTTGCAGGTCGGACAGGTGGTGCTGGATGTCGGCGCCGGCACGGGCCTGAGCTATGGGCCGCTCCTGGGGGCGGTGGGCTCCACCGGCCGTGTGCTGGCCTTCGAACAGAGCCCCGAGATGTTCGAGCTGGCACGACAGCGCGTGTCCCGCCACGGCTGGCAGAACGTCTGGCACGTCAACCAGCCGGCCGAGACCGTGCAGCTGCCGCAAGTGGCCGACGCTGCGCTGTTCAACTACGTGCATGACATCACCCGCACGCCGGCAGCGGTGCAGAACGTCCTGCGCCAGTTGAAGCCCGGTGCGCCGGTGGCACTGGCAGGCATGAAGTTCTTTCCCTGGTGGACCGGGCCGCTGAACCTGCTGGCCTGGCTGAAGAACCGCCCCTACAACGCCAAGGCGGGCGACCTCTGGCAGCCATGGAGCCTGTTGGCGGCGCATCTCGACGACTTCCGCTGGTTGCCTACGCAGGCCGGCATGGGCTACATCGGCCACGGCCTCTTCAGGGGTTTGCCTCCATGACCTTCACCGAAGCCCGGCGACCGCGCGTCGGGCTGCTCTTCAGCTACGACTGGGACACCCTGGCCTTCGACCGGCTCAAGGGCGACTTCGACTTCGACGAGGCCGGCTTCGACCTCTTCAGCTTCCCCAGCAATGCTCGGCTGATCGGCTTCGACCTGAACCGCTTCGCCGACCGGCAGGCGCGCCGCGGCCGCCGTGAACGCTGGGCCGGCGTGGTGTCGCATCACGAGCAGTTCGGCGCCCTGGCCGCCGCGCTGGTGGCCGAGCGGCTGGGCCTGCCGGGCACACCGGTGACTGCCATCCTGGCCTGCCAGCACAAGCTGCATGCGCGCCGCGTGCTGGCCGAAGTCTGCCCGGAAGCCAGCATCGCCTTTGCCGACCTCGACGCCGAATACGGCGGCAGCATCCCCGACGGCCTGGACTTCCCGGCCTACGTGAAGCCGGTGAAGGCGGCCTTCTCGGTGTTGGCCAGGCGGGTGGACAGCCGCGAGGAACTGGTGCGACACACCCGTTTCGGCCGCCGCGAGCTGTGGGTCATCCGCCGCCTGGTGGAGCCCTTCGAACGCATCGCGCGCGAGCGCCTGCCGCAGGCCGGCACCGCCCACCGCATGATGCTGGAAGAGCCGCTGCAGGCGGCGCAGTACAACCTCGACGGCTGGGTCTTCAACGGTCAGGCGCACGCGCTGGGGGTGGTCGACGCGGTGATGTACCCCGGCACCCAGGCCTTCATGCGTTGGGAACATCCCAGCCGGCTGCCTGCCGGCGTGCAGCAGCAGGCGCTGGACGTCGCCCAGCGTTTCCTGTCCGCCGTGGGCTTCACCCAGGGCATGTTCAACATGGAGTTCTTCCACGACGCCGCCAGCGGCCGGCTCTCCGTCATCGAATTCAACCCGCGCCTGGCTTCACAGTTCTCTGACCTCTACCGCCGTGTGCAGGGCCTGGATCCGCACGCCATGTCGCTCGCCCTGGCGCTGGGGCAGGATCCGGCGGCGCTGCCGCGCACGGCACCGGTGGCCGGCGCCGCCGCCAGCCTGGTCTACCGCAGCTTCAGCCCGGGCGACGCACCGCCCATGCCCGATCCGGGACAGCAGGCCGCGCTGGCCAAACGCTTCCCGGATGCCTTGCTGTTCATGTACCCCAAGTCCGGCCATGCCCTGGAGCGCGACTTCAAGTGGCTGGGCAACCATCGCTACGGCATCGTGCACCTGCACGGCCACAACGAAGCCCATCTGCGCCAGCGCGCGGAAAGGGCCAGCGCCCTGCTCGGCTGGACAGCGCCCTACGCCGACCGCCTGGGCAGTCCGATCGCCGACGCCGAGCCCGCCGCCATGGGCACCTTGATCTCCGGAGCCTGAACTCATGCCACTGCCCTCGAAACTCCTCCCTGCGCTGCGCCTGTGGGCGCTGGCGCTGCTGCTGCCGGGTCTGGCCGCGCTCAGCGGCTGCGGCGCGATGCTGGCCCAGAACCCTTCCAGCCCCTTGAAGCCAGTGAAGGCGGTAGCCATTGGCGACGATGCCCACGTCATGCTGGAGGGCCACGACGTCGTGGCCTACTTCACCCTGGGTCGCCATGCACAGGGCTCGCCACAGATCAAGAGCCTGCACCAGGGCGTGACCTTCCACTTCATGAACGCCGAGCACAAGGCGGCCTTCGACCGCGAGCCGGCGCGCTACATCCCGCAGTACGGTGGCTTCTGCGCCAACGGCATCAACTACGCCATTCCCTGGGGCGGCAACGCCGACGTCTGGCGCATCTACGACGGCAAGCTCTACATCTTCGGCGGCGCCGGTTCGCGCGCTGCCTTCGAACTGGACCGTGCGGGCAACCTGGCCAAGGCAGAACAGTACTGGCGCGACGAGGTATCGGGCAGCAACAGCTTCGTGCAACGCACCAAGCGTCTGATCTTCCGCGTGCCGCACTACAAGAGCGATGCCGAGCTGCAGCGCATGGTGCAGGAGGCCGCAGCACGCAAACCTTCGTGAAGCAGCCGGTGCGGGCCGAGGCGAAGGGCCCGGACATCGTGTCGCGAGGGCGCCGCGGTCTGCTGCTGTTCGGCACGGCCGGGCTGGCCGGCTGTGCCCTGGGCAGCGACGCCGACCACGACGGCGAACACGCCCCTGCAGCCGCCCCGCTGTCGAGACCGCTGCGCACGGCCTGGGTGCTGGGCTCGGGCGGACCGCGCGGCTTCGTGCACGTGGGCGTCATCAAGGCGCTGGAAGAACTGCAGCTGCAGCCCGACCTCATCGTCGGCGCCTCGGTCGGGGCCCTGGTCGGGGCGCTCTGCGCAGCAGGTCAGAAGGCCATCGACATCGAGCGCATGGCCCTGGAACTGCAGCCCTGGACCCTGCTGCGCTGGCAGCCGATCGGCGACGAGCGCTTCGCGGGCAGCGCCGTGGCCGATTTCGTCAACGAGCAACTGCAGAACCGGCGCCTGCAGTCGCTGCCCGTGGCCCTGGCCTGCGCCGCGCAACGGATGAGCGACGGCCAGGTGGTCGGCTTCACGCGCGGCGACACCGGGCTGGCCGTGCAGGCCTCGGCAGCCATCGAGGGCCAGTTCGCGCCGGTGCGCATACGGGGCGAGCGTTATGCCGACGCCGACGCTCGCATGCCGCTGCCGGTGCGCCTGGCACGCGTGCTGGGCGCCCGGCGCGTGCTGGCGGTGGACGCTTCGGCGCACGAGGATCGCGCGCCGCCGGGGGCCCGGCGCTACCGCGAAAGCGACCTGCGCAAGCGCGCCATCACCCAGCCCGACGCCGCGCTGTCAGATGTGCTGCTGCACCCCGATTTCGGCTACTGGGTCAGCTTCTCCAGGGACTTCAGGGAGCGGGCCATCGAGTCCGGCTACCGCGCCACGATGGCCCGCGCCACGTCGCTGAAGGCGATGCACGCTGCCGCCTGAGCGTGCCGCCGCGAGCGGCAGCAGGGCTTGCTGACAGCGGCCTCAGCGTCCCGCCGTGGCGGCAATGCGGCCCGCCAGTTCCCACAGGGCCAGGCGATGCGCGGCCGCCAGCGCATCGGCGTCTGCACCGGCAGCGGCCGTGGCGAAGGTCGTCTCGTGCAGGCGCGGCGGCGTGGCTCCGCGCGCATCGGCCACGCTCCAGCGCGCCTGCAGCGACACGCTGCGCCCGTCCGCAGCCACATCGAAGCCCGCGATCTCCACACGCAGCTGGTGCGTGATCGCCACCCCCGGCGGCAGCGGCGCCGACCACAAGGGCTGGCCCAGGCGGCGCGCCAGGTCCTGGCGCAGCAGGCGCGGTGCGGCGTCGCGCAGGGGTTCAGCCCAGCGCGCGCCGCCCAGCGGCTGCACGCCCGCACGGCCTTGCGGCACCAGCAGCGCGTCGCGATCGAGGTGGCCGGGCAGACTGACCGGAGCCATCAGCTGCCAGCTCACGGCCGGGTCGGGGCGGGGCGCCACGGAACCTGCCGCAGCCGGCGCCTCGGCCGGCAGCCGCAGCAGCTGGATCGGCGGCAGCGGGCTGCCGCAGGCCGCCAGCAGCAGCGGAAGGACGCCTGCCGCGACCCGGCGCGTCCAGCCGCGCTGGGCGGGCAGGCCGCGCTCCCGTGAAGGCCGTCTTTCGAAGCATCGGCAAGGCATGCGCGTTCGCTCCCTGTTCATGGTGAAGTCGCCCGGCCGCGCAACAGCGCGTCGGGCTGGCGCTCCAGCATCTCGCCGAGTTCACGCAGCGAGCGGGCGGCACGCGACACGTCCTGCAGCGCTCGGTCGGCGTTCAGGCGCAGGACGGAGTCCTCGGCGGCCGCTTCGCGCAGCGCCGCAGCGGCGCGCGCCAGTTCGACCGCGGTTCGCTGCACCTCGGCCACCATGGGCACACCGCCCGCCGCCAGCGCCTGCACCTGGGAGGCCGCTGTGGCCACCTGCTGCGCGCCCTGCCCGATCTGCAGCGCTCCTTGCCCCAGCTGCTGCGCGCCCTGCCCCAGTTGCTGCATGGCACGCTGCGACTCGGCCAAGGCAGCTTCGGCACTGCGCGCCAGCGGGCCCACGCCGGCTTCCAGCCGCAGGGCCAGGCGTTCGAGGGATGCTGCCGCGTCGGCCGTGCGCGCCAGCGCGCGAGAAGGCTCGGGCCCCGCCAGCAGCTGCTTCATCGACGCCGCCACCGCAGCGACATCGCTGCCGATCTGCGCCAGGTCCAGCCCTTCGAGCTGCGTCTGCAGCGTCTGCAGGCGGGTCGGTGCGGTAGGGATGGTCGCAGGTCCTGCAGGCATGGCGACCGCACCGGGCGCCGGGCCGGCCCGCATCTCCGTGACGCGCGAGGTGTCGAAGTCGAGGTCGACATAGAGCTGGCCGGTGAGCAGACTCTGCATCGCCAGCCGAGCCATCAGGCCCTGGGCCACCAGCGCGGCCACCGGGTGGCCGCCGGCCTGGCCGCCCGCCGCCTCGACCAGTTCGACCAGCAGCGCACGGTCGAACTCGGCCGACACCGGAACGGCCAGGCCGCCGCCAGCGGCAGGCGCGAAGCCGATCGAGCTGACCTGACCCACACGCACCCCGCGCAGCACCACCGGCGCCCCGACCTGCAGGCCGTAGACCGAGCCGTCGAAGCGCATCACGGCCTGCTCGCGCTCGGCGAACCATCGCCCACCCACCAGCGCGATGGCCAGGCTCAGCAGCACCAGCCCGGCCAGTGCAAACAAGCCCACGCGCCAGGCCATCGGCCTCACGGCGCCGGCTCCATGGCAGGCGCACCGCGCTGCAGGAAACTGCGAACCGCGTCGGGGCCGTGCCGGAGCAGGTCGAGGGGCGCACCGAGGGCGGTCATGGTCTTCTCTTCTTCATCCAGGAACAGGGCGCGGTTGGCCACGGCAAAGACGCTGGCGATCTCGTGCGTGACCATCACCACCGTCGTGCCCAGATGTTGCCTCAGATTCAGCACCAGCTCGTCCAGCCGCGCGGCGTTCAGCGGATCGAGGCCCGAACCGGGTTCGTCGAGGTAGAGCAGTTCGGGGTCGAGCGCCAGGGCACGCGCCAGCGCAGCGCGCTTGCGCATGCCGCCCGACAGCTGCGATGGCAGCAGATCGAAGCCGCCGTCCAGGCCCACCAGGGCGAGCTTGAAGCCGGCACGGCGCCGGCGCTCGGCCGCGCTCAGGCCGGTGAACAGGCGCATCGGCAACATGAGGTTCTCGCCCAGCGACATCGAGCTCCACAGCGCGCCGGCCTGGAACATGACGCCGAAACGACGGCGCAAGGCAGCCTGCTCGTCGGGCCGGCCGGCCTGCAGGTCGCGCCCTTCGAACAACACGTGGCCGGCGGCAGGCACGTCCAGCCCCACCAGGTGCCGCAGCAGCGTGCTCTTGCCGCTGCCGCTGGCGCCGACGATGACCAGCACCTCGCCGCGCTCGACCGTGAAGTTCAGCCCGCGCTGCACCAGCCGCCCGCCCGCGGTGATGTCCAGCCCCTGCACCTGCACCAGCGCCGTCATCAGTAACCCAGGTTGGTGAAGACCACCGTGGTCAGGCAGGCGGCGGCCACGATCCACACCAGCGCCTTGACCACCGCCGCCGTGGTGGCAGCGCCCACCGCCTGGGCACTGCGGCCGGCATGCAGGCCTTCGCGACAGCCCGCCAGCGCCACCAGGACGACGTAGATCATGCCCTTGAAGAGCCCGATCCACAGGTGGGTGGAGGTGATGGCGCGCAGGCACTGCTGGATGTACTCGGGCGTGGTCACGCCATAAGCCAGCACGGCCGCCGGCCAGCCCGCCGCGATGCCGGCCAGTGCGCCGAACCCGATGAGCACCGGCGCCATCAGCAGCAGCGCCAGCAGGCGCGGCAGCACCAGGTGCGCGATGGGGTCGACGCCCAGCACGCGCAGGGCGTCGATCTCCTCGCCGGCCTGCATCGTGGCCAGCTGTGCCGCGAAGGCCGAACCGACGCGGCCGGCCAGGATGATGCCGGTCATCAAGCCGGCCAGTTCGCGCACCATGCCCACGGTGACCACGTCGGCCAGGAAACCCTGCGCCCCGATGCGGCCGAGCTGGGCGCCGCCCATGTAGGCCAGCATCAAGCCCAGCAGCGCACAGGTCAGCAGCACGATGGGCAGCGAGCGCGGTCCGGTCTGGTCGAGCTGGTGCAGCACGTCGGCAGCGGGCACGACGGCGCGCCCGCGCAGCCAGCGCAGCAGGGCCAGCAGCACCTCGCCGAAGAAGGCGATGGTGATGGCTGCCTGCGAGGCCATGCCGGGTGCAGGGCTGGCTGCAGGGCCGGTTGAAGGCGCGGGCAACGAGGCGACCGCCCCCCCGGCTTGGCGCCCCACCTGCGGCTCGCCCCTGTGCAACGCGGGGGCAGCCGGGGCCGAGGTCGGAGCGGCCAGCTCCAGCACCGCGCGCAAGCCGGTGGGCAGCCCATCGGTGCGCAGCTCGAAGCCGCGGCTGCGCAGTTGCCCCACCAGTTCCCAGAGCTGCGACGCGAGCACGGCGTCCCACCCGCCCAGGGCGGTGCTGTCGAAGCCGATGCGAGCAGGCGGCCGGGGCTCACCCGGCATCAGCGGCCACTGCAATGGCAGGCCGCCGGTGCCGGACGGCGAGCGCCAATCGCCCGACAGCACCAGCACCCAGTCGTCCTCGGCCTGCTGCCAACGGCATGCCGGGGCCGTGCTGGCGGAGACAGTGGCGGCAGCAGACGTCGACATGCCCCGATGCTAAGTCGGCCGGCGGCCCTGCCGCGGCTGCGGCCATGGGCGTGTGGCATCCGGCTCGAAGCTGGCGTCCAGGGTGTAAGGTTCAAGGCACTGAACCGACCAGCATCCTCACTTCACCCCAGGACCTCGCCCATGAGCCCAGAGACCCGACGCCGCCAGTGGCTGCAGTGCACCGCAGTCGCTGCACTGACCGTGCTGGCCGGCCTGCCGCAGGCCGCCTCGGCCCAGACCTTCGACCATGGCCACGGAGCCTGGACGGCGCTGCTGAAGAAGCACGTGCTGGTGGTGCGCGGCGGCCAGGCCTCTCAGGTTCGCTATGCCGGCTTCGCTGCCGACCGGGCCGCCCTGAAGGCCTACCTCGACAGCCTGTCGGGGGTCAGCGAAGCCGCTTTCGCCCGCTTCGACAAGGCGCAGCAGATGGCCTTCCTGATCAACGCCTACAACGCCTTCACGGTCGAGCTGATCCTCACGCGCTGGCCGAAGCTGGAGTCGATCAAGGACATCGGCAGCCTGCTGCAGAGCCCCTGGAAGCCGAAGTGGGTGCCCTTGCTGGGCGGCAAGGTGTCGCTCGACGACATCGAGCACGAGATGCTGCGCAAGCGCGGCCGCTACGACGACCCGCGCATCCACTTCGCCGTCAACTGCGCCAGCATCGGTTGCCCTGCACTGCGCGAAGAGGCCTTCGAGGCGGCGCGCCTGGACGCGCAACTGGACGAGCAGGCGCTGCGCTTCATGAGCGACCGCACGCGCAACCGCTACAACGCCGCCGCCGGAAAGCTCGAAGTCTCGAAGATCTTCGACTGGTTCGGAGAGGACTTCCGGCTGGGCCACCGCGGCATCGGCTCGCTGGCGGCCTTCACGGCGCGCTACGCCGACGTGCTGGCCGACGCGCCGGCCGATCGTGAACGGATTCGCGCCGCCCAGGTCGAGATCGGCTTCCTGACCTACGACTGGAAACTCAATCACGCCGCCCCTTGACGGCGGGCTTCAGCCGGGTCGTCGCCCCCCCGGGGGGCAGCAGGCGCCCGGCCAGCGCGCCGACCTGTCCCTGCGCCCAGGCCACCTGCCCGTTGACGATCACCCAATCGATGCCCACGCTGTCCTGCTCGGGCTCGTCGAAGGTGGCGCGATCGATCACGCTGGCAGCGTCGAACACGGTGACGTCGGCTGCCATGCCCGCGGCCACGAGGCCGCGGTCGGCCAGGCCGAAGCGCGCTGCCGTCAGGCCCGTCATCTTGTGCACCGCCGCTTCCAGCGTGAACAGGCCGCGGTCCCGGCAATAACGGCCCAGCACGCGTGGAAAGCTGCCCCACAGGCGTGGATGCGGCCTGGCCTGCAGCGGAATGCCGTCGCTGCCGATCATGGTGGCCGGCCAGGCGAGGATGCGCTCGACGTCGATCTCGCTCATCGCGAAGTACACCGCACCCGCCGGCTGCAGATGCTGGCACGCCGCCTCGATCGACAGGCCCAGTTCGGCAGCGATCTGCGCCACGTCGCGGCCCACGTACTGCGGGTGGCGGTCGCAGGTCGTGACCAGCGTGCGCTCGGCACTGCGCACGCGGTCGGCCCGCAGCACCGTGGACGAAGCGGTGTAGGGATAGCAGTCCAGCACGAGGTCGAAGCCGGGCGTGGCGCCCTGCCCGGCCCGGTGCTCGGCGATGCGCGCCAGCGTCTCGGTCGATCGACCGTGGTTGGCCAGGCCACCCAGCTTGTGGTGCGAGACGATGGTGGTGACCCCCAGGGCACGGCCGATGGCGGCGGTCTCGTCGATCGAGTCGAGAACCCGGTCGGCCTCGTCGCGCATGTGCGTGGCGAAGACGGCGCCGTGGCGCGAGAGGGGTGCGCAGACGCCGATCACCTCGTCGGTGGTGGCGTGCGCCGCGCCGGTGTAGAAGGTGCCGGTGGAGACGCCGTGATAGCCGGCGCGCAGGGCCTCTTCGACCAGCGCGCTCATGGCCGCCACCTCGCCCGCCGTGGCGGCGCGGTCGACGCGGTCCATCACCGTGGCGCGCAGCGCCGAGTGGCCGAGCAGCGGCACGCTGTTGACGGCGCAGGCCTGGTCACGCAGTGCCTCGAGGTACAGCGGCGCACTGCGGAAGCGCGTGCCCGGTCCGTCGGCCAGCAGGCTCAGCGGCTCCGGCAGCGGCCCGTCGGGCAAGGGGCCCAGGCTGACGCCGCAGTTGCCGCAGACGCAGGTCGTCACGCCCTGCGAGATCTTCGGGCGCATGTGCGGCTGCACCAGCATCGCCAGGTCGTCGTGCGTGTGGGCATCGATGAAGCCCGGGGCGACAATGCGGCCGGTGGCGTCGATCTCTTCACGACCGCGACCAATGCCGCTGCCGACCTCGGCGATGCGGCCTTCGTGGATGGCGACGTCGGCCTGGCGACGCGCTGCGCCGCTGCCGTCGATGACGGTGCCTTGGCGGATGACGAGGTCGAACATGCGGCAGGACTCCTGGTTGGTGAAGCGGACTCAGCCCGGCGAGCCAGGGCCCACGGCGGTGCCGGTCGCTTCCAGCCACTCGGCGATGTCGACCAGCGGCTTCTTCACGCCGCCGTGCACCGGCACCAGGCAACCTGCCTTCGGATAGCCCACCACCAGCAGGATGGTGGGCTTCTCGCGCTCGGGCCGGCCGCAGATCTGGTTCAGGAAGCGCATCGGGCTGGGTGTGTGCGTGAGCGTGGCCAGCCCGGCATGATGCAGCGCGGCGATGAGGAAGCCGGTGGCGATGCCCACCGACTCCGGCACGTAGTAGTGGCTGAAGCGTTCGCCGTCCGGGTGCAGGCCGTACTTCTGCGCGAAGATGGCGATGAGCACCGGCGCCTCTTCCAGGAAGGGCTTGCTGGCGTCGGTGCCCAGCGGCGACAGGGCGTCCAGCCATTCCTGCGGGGCCCGTCCGGCGTAGAACTCGCGCTCCTCGGCTTCGGCGGCCTCGCGGATGCGGCGCTTGCGTTCGGGGTCGGTGATGACGCTGAAGAACCAGGGCTGCTGGTTGGCGCCCGACGGCGCCGTGCCCGCGGCTCGAAGGCAGTGCTCGATGACCTCCCGGGGCACTTCACGCGTGTCGAAGTCGCGCACGCTGCGACGGCGCGCGACGTCGCGATGGAAGGCAGCCGCGCGTTGCCGCATCTCTTCGGCCGACCATTCGCGGTAGCCGGCCAGCGGCTCCAGCACATGAGGCGGTGGCGGTGGGCGGGAACTCATGGGGTTTCAGGGCCTCGTTGCACGCGCGGCGTTGGTGGCGATGCCATCGGCCAGCCGATCGAGCACCTGCTGCGGCAGGTCGTGCCCCATGCCCTGGACCAGGTCGAGCTCGGCCCCAGCGATGCGCCGCGCCAGATCGCGCCCGGCCTCTGGCGGCACCAGGGGGTCGGCCTCGCCGTGGATGACGCGGGTGGGCGCGGCGATGCCCGACAGCATCGGCGAGCGGTCGCCGTCGGCCACCACGGCCACCAGTTGCCGCACGGTGCCGGCAGGACGCCAGGCGCGGCGCACCATGCGGTCGAGCCGTTCGCGCAGCGCCTGGGGCTCGGGCGGCCAGGCCGGGCTGCCGATGACGCCGAGCAGCTTCTCCAGGTGCGCCACCACGTCGGCAGGCTGGTTGCTGCGCGGCCGGGCCAGCAGCGCACGACGCACACGCGCCTGGGCCTGCGGCAGCTTGCGCGACCCGCTGGTCGTCATCAGCAGGGTCAGGCTGCGCACGCGCCGTGGGTGGCGCACGGCCAGATGTTGCGCGATCATGCCGCCCATCGAGGCGCCGCAGACATGGGCCGATGCGATGCCCAGCGCGTCGAGCACACCGCACGCGTCCTCGGCCATGTCGGCGATGCGGTACGGCGCCTTCACGGGAAGGTGCAGCGCGTAGCGGATGGCCGCCATCGGCACGCTGGGGACGCCCAGGTGGTCGAAGCCCTGGCTGAGACCGATGTCCCGGTTGTCGAAGCGGATCACGCGGAAGCCGCGCGTCACCAGCTTCTGCACCAGCTCATCGGGCCAGCCCAGCAGCTGCATGCCCAGGCCCATGATCAGCAGCACCGGCTCGCCCCCCGGCAGGCCCTGGTCGTCGACTTCGATGGACAGGCCGTTGGCGCTGATCTTCATCGGTGCTTGCGCGGGGCGGGCCGCGTGCTCTTCTTCGCCGGCGACGACAGCACCCGCCGCGTCACCTGCGAGACGGCCGCGTCCACTGCACCGCCCACCACGCTCTGGGTCACCCTGCCGACGGTGTCGCCCAGTCTGCGGCCGGCGCGGCTGACCATCGACTCGGCCGGCACGGTGTCGGCATGGTCGGGGTCGCCCGGCATCGGCAAGGCCTTGATGTCGTCGAAGGCGATGGCGATGGCATCGGCCAGCTCCCGCACGTCGGGCATGGCCGCGGCGTCGGCCATCAGGCCGAAGTCCAGCGACTGGTCGTAGCTCTGCACGGTGATGTTCAGCGCCAGACCATGCACGACGATGGAGCACGGGTAGTTGGTGATCATCTTGGCCCCCGCCATGTACAGCGGCACCAGCGGCCCCGGCACGTTGGAGATGACGAGGTTGGCCACCTGGGGGATGCGGTCGGCCACCTTGGCCTTGCCGTAGAGCGCGGTGGCGGCCTCGATCAGCCAGGGCACGCCCAGCGACGGGAAGTCGGTCGGCAGGACGCTCTTCAGGCTGCCCATGGTCGTCTTCATGGCCGCGGTGGCAGCCTTGACGTGGGCCAGCCGCCTGGCCGGGTCGGCGATGTGCGTGCCCAGGCTGATCAGGCTCATCGAGGCCTGGTTGTCGGCCGTGCTGTCGCCCTTCTCGCGCAGCGAGATCGGCACGGCGGCCACGAGCGACTTGCGCGGCAGCGCGCGGCGCTTGGCGAAGTAGCGGCGCAGCGCCGAGCTGCACAGCATCAGCACCATGTCGTTGATGGTCGCACCGTGCGCCCGCCCCAGGGCCTTGACTTCGGACAGCGGCAAGGTGACCGCGGCGAAGGCACGGCCTTCGGTGACCGACAGGTTCAGGGAGGTACGCGGCGCCAGGGTGATGTTGCTGGGCCCCTTCTTGCCGCCCAGCAGCGACGTGCCCGCCAGGGCCGTCGACGCCGCGTCCTTCAGCGTGCCCACGGTGGCCGGCAGTTCGCGCACGATCTGCGCCACCTTCTGCGCCTGGTTGCCCAGCACGCCGCGCAGCATCTCGGTCATCTCCAGGCGGAAGGTCTTCTGCCGCGTACTGGGGCGGATGTCCGGCGCCTTGGGCTCTGGCGTGACGTCGAGGATGGCGTTGGCCAGCGCCACTGCGGCCTGCCCGTCGACCGCCGCGTGGTGCAGCTGCGTGTACATGGCCACGCGCCTGAGGCCGTTGGGTCCGGGCTTGAGGCCTTCGAAGACATGGAACTTCCACAGCGGCCTCTTGCGGTCCAGCAGCAGAGGGTGCAGCCGGCCGACCGCAGCTTCGAGATCGTCCAGGCCGGCGTTCTTCGGCAGCTGGACCTCGACGATGTGCTGCTTCATGTCGGGCACCGCATCGACCCAGGCCGGATTGGCCAGGTTCAGCGGCATCCACCACAGCTTGCGGCGCAGCACCGGCGCCACCGGCAGCCGCTGTGCCATGTGCTTGCGCAGCGCGGTGACGAACTTGCCGGGATAGCCGGAAGGCAGTTCGAAGACGTGCAGCGCGCCCACGTGCATGGGCATCTGGGGGGTCTCCAGGAACAGGAAGGTGGCGTCGAGGCCGGACAGCTGCTTCATGCGCGCTCCAAGGCGGGGTTGGCGCCCATGCTAGGTCTCGTGCATGGCGGCCCGGCCCCGGGGAGTCCCTAGGACCGGCGCTGCGACAAGGTGCTGCGTTCGCGCAGCGCCAGGCCTTCGTTCATCGCCATCGCGCCAAGCACCAGGGCGCCGCCCCCGATCACCGCGCCGCTGGGCGCTTCACCCGCACCCAGCCAGGCCCAGGCGACACCGAACACCACTTCCAGCAGGGCCAGCAGAGACACTTCGGGCGCGCTCAGGACCTTGCTGACCGTCACCGCCAGCAGGCAGGGGATGGCCAGCTGCACGGTGCCCAGCAGCGCCAGCCAGCCGAGGTCGGTCGGGGTGGCACTGAAGGGCAGCGACAGCGGCAGCGTGAGCAGCGCCGACATCACGGCGCCGATGAGCACGGCCGGCAGCATGTCGCCCGGCGGCGCGGCGCCGACGGCCCGGGCGCGGTTGATGTGCTGAAGCAGCGTCCAGTTCACCGCCGCGGCCACCGGCACGCCCAGAGCCACCAGAGTCCCGGCGAGATGGCGCGGGTCGGCGCCGCTGACCTCGCGGCCGTACATCCACGCGATGCCGGCACCAGCGGTGAGGATGGCCACCCAGGTGCGCGGCGCCAGGCGATGGCCCAGGACCAGTCGCGACGCCAGTGCCGTGAAGAGCGGCGCCACCGCCAGCGTGATCAGCACATTGGCCACCGTCGTCAGCGACAGCGCCATCATGAAGGCGGTGAACATCACGCACCAGCAGATGCCCGAGATCCACAGCGCCCGACCGCCCTCGCGGACAGACCGCCACAGCGGCCCCCAGCCGCGCGAAGCCACCAGCAGCACCAGCAGCGCGGGCACCGTGAAGGCACTGCGCCAGAAGGTGAGCTCGAAGCCCTTGGCCTGCTCGATGAAGCGCGACACCACGCCGGCGATGCTCCACATCAGCGTGACGCCGATCATCACCAGCACCGCACGCCGGTGCGACATGCCGCCGACCATCTCAGCGACCCATCGCGCCGATCGACATCGGCGATGCCTGAACGCAAAGCGCCAAGCGGCCGCCGTGGCCCGGCTCTGCCGGGCCAGCAGCGGCGCCCCCCTGGGGGGGAGCGGCGAAGCCGCTTCGGGGGGGGGTCATCTCACGCCGCTTCGCGACTGGCGCGCTTGCGGTCGTGCTCCTTGAGATGGCGCTTGCGGATGCGGATGCTCTTGGGCGTGATCTCGACCAGTTCGTCGTCGGCAATGAACTCCACGGCGTACTCCAGCGTGGCGTCGATCGGAGGCGTGATCTTGATCGCGTCTTCCTTGCCGCTGACGCGGAAGTTGGTGAGCTGCTTCTGGCGCACGGCATTCACCACGAGATCGTTGTCGCGGCTGTGGATGCCCACGACCATGCCTTCGTAGACCGGGTCGCCGGCCTTCACGAACATGCGGCCGCGGTCGTCGAGCTTGCCCAGCGCGTAGGTCACGATCTCGCCGTCGTCCATGCTGATCAGCACGCCGTTCTTGCGGCCGCCGATCTCGCCCTTGTAAGGCTCGTAGCCGTCGAAGATGTTGCTGATGAGGCCGGTGCCGCGCGTCAGGTTCATGAACTCGTTGGAGAACCCGATGAGGCCGCGCGCCGGGATGCGGTACTCCAGCCGCACACGCCCGCGACCGTCGGTTTCCATGTTGACCAGCTCGGCCTTGCGCTCGCCCAGCGCCTGCATCACGCCGCCCTGATGCTGGTCCTCGATGTCGGCCGTCACCAGCTCGATCGGCTCGTGGCGCTCGCCGCCCACCTCGCGGAACACCACGCGGGGCTTGCTGACGGCCAGCTCGTAGCCCTCGCGGCGCATGTTCTCGAGCAGGATGGTCAGGTGCAGTTCACCACGCCCGCTGACCTCGAAGATGCCTTCCTCGTCGCCTTCCTTGACGCGCAGCGCGACGTTGCTCTGCAGCTCCTTCTGCAGGCGGTCCCAGAGCTGCCGGCTGGTGACGTACTTGCCTTCACGGCCGGCCAGCGGGCTGTTGTTGACACAGAAATTCATCGTCAGCGTCGGCTCGTCGATCTTCAGCATCGGCAGCGGCTGCGGGTCCAGCGGGTCGGTGATGGTCACGCCGATGCCGATGTCCTCGATGCCGTTGATGAGCACGATGTCGCCGGGCACGGCTTCGGTGACCTGGATGCGCTCCAGGCCCTCGAAGGTCTGCACCTGGTTGACGCGGCCCTTGTAGGAACGCCCGTCGGGGCCTTCCATCACCAGCACGTCCATCGCCGGGCGCAGCGTGCCGGCGTTGACGCGCCCCACGCCGATGCGGCCGACGAAGGACGAGTAGTCGAGCGAGGAGATCTGCAACTGCAGCGGTGCGGCGGCGTCGCCCTCGTGTGCCGGCACCTGCTTGAGGATGGTCTCGAACAGCGGGCTCATGTCGGTGCCCCAGGCCTGGCCGCCTTCGCCCTCTTCCAGCGAGGCCCAGCCGTTGAGGCCCGAGGCGTAGACGACGGGAAAGTCGAGCTGGGCTTCGGTGGCGCCCAGCTTGTCGAACAGATCGAAAGCGGCATTGATGACGTAGTCGGGGCGCGAGCCGGGCTTGTCGACCTTGTTGACCACCACGATCGGCTTCAGACCGAGTGCCAGCGCCTTCTTCGTGACGAAGCGCGTCTGCGGCATCGGGCCTTCCTGGGCGTCGATGAGCAGCACCACGCCGTCCACCATGGACAGTGCTCGCTCGACCTCGCCACCGAAGTCGGCGTGTCCGGGCGTGTCGACGATGTTGATGTGCGTACCCTTCCAGGTCACGGCGCAGTTCTTGGCCAGAATGGTGATGCCTCGCTCGCGCTCGATGTCGTTGCTGTCCATCACGCGCTCGGCCACCTTCTCGTTCTCACGGAAGGTGCCGCTCTGGCGCAGGAGCATGTCGACGAGCGTCGTCTTGCCATGGTCGACGTGGGCGATGATGGCGACGTTGCGGATCTGCTGTTGGGTGGTCATGGTCGTTCAGGCGGTCAGTGCCTGTACCTCGGTGGGACTGAGAAGACGGTCGGCGATGAGCTCGCCGCCGCAGATATGGGCCGAGCCGAGGAAGGCACCGGGGTGTGCCGCATCGGTGGCGGGGCCGTAGACGCGAACGGCTGCCGCATCGGGCAGCGTCACGCGTCGGCGCAGGCCGCACAGGAAGCGCCCCGCCTCGTCGTCGGGCAGGGTCACGGCGGGCCAGCCGGCCAGCAGCACATCGGCTGGCAGCAGGCAGGCTTCGCGTTCGATGTCGCTCATGGCGGCCAGCGCCTCGAGCGTGATGGCGCGGCCGACGTCGAGCGGCCCGCTGGCGGTGCGGCGCAGGCCGGCCAGGTGGGCGCCGCAACCCAGCGCCGTGCCGATGTCCTCGGCCAGCGTGCGGATGTAGGTACCCTTGCTGCAGCTCACGTCGATCACCAGGAGGGGAGACTGCCAGTCGACGATGTCGATGTGGTGAATGACCACGCGACGCACGGCACGTTCGATCTCCACGCCCTGGCGTGCATATTCGTACAGCGCCTTGCCTTCGTGCTTGAGCGCGGAGTGCATGGGCGGCAGCTGGTCGATGGGGCCTGTGAATCGCATGCAGGCAGCCTGCACGTCGGCCAGGGTCGCGTGCACGGCATGCTCCTCGACGATCTGTCCTTCGCCGTCACCGGTGCTGCTGCGCTGGCCCAGGCGCAAGGTGGCCAGGTAGCGCTTGTCGGCGTCGAGGCTGACCTGCGAGAACTTGGTGGCCGCCCCCAGGCACAAGGGCAGCAGGCCGGTGGCCAGCGGGTCGAGCGTTCCGGTGTGGCCCGCCTTCTCCGCGCGCAGCAGGCCCTTGGCCTTCTGCAGTGCGTCGTTGCTCGTCCAGCCCAGCGGCTTGTCGATGAGCAGCACGCCGTGCACGGCGCGGCGCGGCAGCTTCTGGCGGACGGGGCGGGCTGCGCTGTCCATCGGCTCAGTCTTCCTTCGCCCGCGTCGCGTTGGCCTTGGCGATGAGGGCCGACAGGTCGGCAGCGCGTTCGGTCGTCTTGTCGTAATGGAAATGCAGCGTCGGCACCGTGTGGATGGCCAGGCGCTTGAAGAGGCCGTTGCGCAGGAACCCCGCTGCCTCGTTGAGGCCCGCAGCGCAGGCTTCGGCGTCTCCGACCAGCACCGAAAAATAGACCTGGGCATGCGCATAGTCGGGCGTCACCTCGACGGCATTGATCGTCACCATGCCGACGCGCGGATCCTTCAGCTCGCGCACCAGCTCGGCCAGATCCCGCTGGATCTGGTCGGCGACGCGAAAGCTGCGGTTGGGGATGGATCTCTTGTGCTTCATGGAGGGATCTCGGAAACGAGGGAGCCTCGCCAAGGCGAGGCTCCCGAAGCGGCCATCAAGCCGCAGGCTCGGATCCGGCTCCACCGGTCCGCTGCCTGAGCCCCCTCGGGGGGCAGCGACCGGGAGGGAGCGTGGGGGCCTACAGCGTTCTGGCCACTTCCTTGACTTCGAAGACTTCCAACTGGTCGCCTTCCTTGATGTCGTTGTAGTTCTTGAGCTTGATGCCGCACTCGAAGCCTTCCTTGACTTCGCGAACGTCGTCCTTCATGCGCTTGAGCGACTCGATCTCGCCGGTGTAGATCACCACGTTGTCGCGCAGCAGGCGGAAGCGCGCGTTGCGCGTGACCTGGCCGGCGGTGATCATGCAACCGGCCACCGTGCCGATCTTCGAGGCCACGAACACCGTGCGGATCTCGGCCGTGCCGATGATCTCTTCCTTCTGCTCCGGCGCCAGCATGCCCGTCATCGCCGCCTTCACCTCGTCGACCGCGTCGTAGATGATGTTGTAGTAGCGCAGATCCACGCCGTTGTGCTCGGCCAGCTTGCGCGCGCCGGCATCGGCGCGCGTGTTGAAGCCGATGATCACGGCCTTGGAGGCGATGGCCAGGTTGATGTCGCTCTCGGTGATGCCGCCCACGGCGGCGTGAACGATCTGCACGCGAACCTCGGCGGTCGAGAGCTTCAGCAGCGACTGGGCCAGCGCTTCCTGCGAGCCCTGCACGTCGGCCTTCACGATCAGCGACAGCGTCTGCGCCTGGCCTTCGCCCATGTTCTCGAACATGTTCTCGAGCTTGGCGGCCTGGCGCTTGTTCAGCGTCACTTCGCGGTACTTGCCCTGGCGGAACGTGGCGATCTCGCGCGCCCGGCGCTCGTCGCCCAGCACCATGAATTCGTCGCCGGCCTGCGGCACTTCGGTCAGGCCCTGGATCTCGACCGGGATCGACGGTCCGGCCTCTTCGGTGGACTTGCCGTCCTCGTCGAGCATGGCACGGACGCGGCCGTAGCTGCTGCCGGCCAGCACCACGTCGCCCTTGCGCAAGGTGCCGCTCTGCACCAGCACGGTGGCCACCGGGCCACGACCCTTGTCGAGCTTGGCTTCGATGACCAGACCCTTGGCCATGGCCGCCGTGGGCGCCTTCAGTTCCAGCACTTCGGCCTGCAGCAGCACCTGTTCGAGCAGGGTGTCGATGCCCTGGCCGGTCTTGGCGGACACGGGCACGAAAGGCGAGTCGCCACCGAAGTCTTCAGGCACGACACCTTCGGCCACGAGTTCGCTCTTCAGTCGCTCGAGGTTGGCGTCGGGCTTGTCGACCTTGTTCATGGCCACCACGATGGGCACGCCTGCGGCCTTGGAGTGCGCGATGGCCTCCTTGGTCTGCGGCATCACGCCGTCGTCGGCGGCCACCACCAGGATCACCAGGTCGGTGGCCTTGGCGCCGCGAGCACGCATCGCGGTGAAGGCGGCATGGCCCGGGGTGTCCAGGAAGGTGATCATGCCGCGCGGCGTTTCCACGTGGTACGCGCCGATATGCTGCGTGATGCCGCCAGCCTCGCCCGCGGCCACGCGGGCACGGCGAATGTAGTCCAGCAGCGAGGTCTTGCCATGGTCGACGTGACCCATGACGGTGACCACCGGGGCGCGCGGCAGCTGCTCGGCGTCCTGCGCGGCCTGTTCCTCCTCGGTGAAGGCCTCCGGGTCGTCCAGCTTGGCGGCAAACGCCTTGTGGCCCATTTCCTCGACGACGATCATCGCCGTCTCCTGGTCGAGCTGCTGGTTGATGGTGACCATCTGACCCAGCTTCATCAACTGCTTGATGACCTCACTGGCCTTGACCGACATCTTGTGCGCCAGATCGGCCACGCTGATGGTTTCGGGCACATGCACTTCCTGGGTCTGCGCTTCGGGCAGGGGCGCGAAATTCGCGCCACTGTCGCGCTCGCCCCGACGGCCTCCGCGCGGCGCGCGCCAGCCGGCACGTCCGCTGGAGTCGGTGCGACCCTTCAACGCCGCGCGCTTCTTGGCGGCGTCGTCGGCCCAGCTCGAAGACAGCTTCTCGCTCTTGACCTGCTTGCGGTCACCCGGCTTGCCTGCGCCAGCCGTGGTCGCCGTGGTCGTCGCGGCCCCCGGGGCCGCCTTGGGCTTGTGGATGGTGCCCTTGATGGCTTCCTTGGACGGATCGGCCGGCTTCGGCTCTTCCGGCTTTTTCGCCACGAGAGTCTTCTTGGTCCCCGACATCATGGCGCGAATGGCCGCGGCTTCGGCCTCGGCGGCCTTGCGGCGACGCACGAGGTCGTCGGCACGGGCGCTGTCTTCGGCCGCCTTGTCGGCGGCCTTCACCACGCGCAGCGCCGGCTTGGCCGGCTCGGCGGGCTTGACGGCTTCGGCCGGTGCGGGGGCAGCAACGGCAGGCGCCGGCGAGGCGGCCGGTGTCTCGGCGGCGGACGAGGCCGAAGCCTTCTCGGCCGCCTTCTCGGCGGCCTTCTCCGCAGCCGCCTGGGCCGCAGCGCGAGCCGCCTCCGCCGCAGCCGCGGCGGCAGCGGCTTCAGCCGCCTCGCGGGCGATGCGCTCCTGCTCTTCGCGCTGCCGGCGTTCGGCCAGTTCGGCCTCCTGCTGGCGCAGCGCCTCGGCATGGGCCAGGGCCTCGGCCTCGCGACGCTCGTGTTCGAGCTCTTCTGCGCTCGGGCCGCTGGGCTCTTCGACGGCCGCCGACGCGTCGTCACGCTTGACGAACACGCGCTTCTTGACGACCTGCACCTGGATCGTGCGGGCCTTCCCGCTGGCGTCGGCCTGCTTGATTTCGCTCGTGCTCTTCTTGGTGAGCGTGATCTTCTTGCGTTCACCGCTGACCGCGGTGCCGTGCGACGAGCGCAGGAACTCGAGCAGGCGCTCTTTGTCCGCCTCGGTCAGCGCATCGTCGGGCGACTTCTTTGTCACGCCAGCCGACTGCAACTGATCGAGCAGCGCCGTTGCCTCGCGTTTGAGCTGCGCGGCAAACTGGGCGACGGTGGTCACGGCCATGGGTCGATTTTCCTTCAGGACTTCTCTGGAATGTGCGTGGATCAAGCGGTGAACCAGTGTTCGCGGGCCTTCATGATCAGCTCGCGCGCCTTCGCATCGTCGATCCCGGTCATTTCGGTGAGTTCGTCGACGGCCAGGTCAGCCAGGTCGTCGCGGGTGTGGATGCCGCCTTCGGAGAGCTTGGAGATGATCTCCGGCGTCAGATCGGTCAGGTCGCGCAGGTCCTGCGAAACCTCGTCGACCTGCTCTTCGCGGGCGATCTCCATCGTCAGCAAGGCATCCTTGGCACGCGTGCGCAGTTCCTGCACGGTGTCTTCGTCGAAGGCCTCGATCTCGAGCATTTCCTGCAGCGGCACGTAGGCCACTTCCTCGAGGCTGGTGAAGCCTTCGGCGATCAGGATGTCGGCGACCTCCTCGTCGACGTCGAGCTTGTCGACGAAGATGGCGCGGACCGACTCGGACTCGCTGGCCTGCTTGGCCTGCGACTCTTCGGCGGTCATGATGTTGATGCGCCAGCCCGTGAGTTCGGACGCCAGGCGCACGTTCTGGCCACCGCGGCCGATGGCGATGGCGAGGTTTTCCTCGTCGACCACCACGTCCATCGCATGACGCTCTTCGTCGACGACGATGGACTGCACGTTCGCCGGCGCCAGTGCCCCGATGACGAACTGCGCCGGGTCTTCCGACCACAGCACGATGTCGACCCGCTCGCCGGCCAGCTCGGTGGTCACGCCGTTGACGCGCGAACCCCTCACGCCGACGCAGGTGCCGATCGGATCGACGCGACGGTCGTGCGAGACGACGGCGATCTTGGCGCGCGAACCTGCATCCCGCGCACAGCTCTTGATTTCGAGCAGACCCTGTTCGATCTCGGGCACTTCCTGCGCGAAGAGTTCGATCATGAAGCCCGGAGCGCTGCGCGACAGCATGATCTGCGGGCCGCGCTGCGTGGGGTCGACACCCAGGATGTAGGCTCGCACGCGGTCGCCCGTGCGCAGGTTCTCCTTCGGGATCATCTCGCTGCGCTTCAGGCGGCCTTCGACGCGGCCGGACTCGACGATCACGTCGCCCTTGTCCAGGCGCTTGACGGTGCCGACGAAGATCTTGTCGCCGCGAGCCAGGAAGTCGTTGAGCAGCTGCTCGCGCTCGGCATCGCGGATCTTCTGCAGGATGACCTGCTTGGCCGCCTGAGCGCCGATGCGGCCGATGGGCACCGACTCCATCGCCTCTTCGATGTAGTCGCCTTCTTCGATGTCGGGAATGCGGTCCAGGGCATCGGACAGCATTTCCTCGGCATCGGGCATCTGCAGGCCGGCGGCATCGGGCACCACCAGCCAGCGCCGGAAGGTCTCGTAGTCGCCGGTGTCGCGGTCGACCGCGACACGGATGTCCCAGTCACCGCCGTGCAGCTTCTTGGTGGCTTGCGCCAGCGCGGCTTCCACGGCACCGAACACCACGTCGCGGTCGACCGTCTTCTCGCGCGAAATCGCGTCCACGAGCATCAGCATTTCGCGATTCATCGATCCTGACCTCCGTCAACCCCAGACTGCGCCACGGCCCCCTCGGCCCCGGCTTTCGAAACCCGTCGCCCCTTGAAGTCCACCACCGGCACCAACCGGGCCTCGCGCACCTCGTCGAGCGAGAAGCTGAGGACCTGGTCGGCCTTGCCATCGTGGAACTGCAGGCTCCAACCCTCTTTCAAGCCGCCGCCCAGCGGGCCGCGGAAATTCTTGCGCCCCTGGAATGGCAGCTTCAACGTCAAACTCACTTCAAGCCCGGCGAAGCGGACGAAATCGGCCTCGCGGCGAAGAGGCCTGTCGAGCCCTGGCGACGAGACCTCCAGGCGCTCGTAGTCGAAGTTCTCGACTTCCAGCACGTACTGCAATTGCCGCGTGACCGACTCGCAGTCGTCCACCGTCACGAACTCGCCAGGGCCGCTGGGGTAAGTGCGATCGGGCAGGCGGTCGATCATCACGCGCAGCAGACCGCGCGGCGCCCGTTCGACGTCGACCAGGTCGTATCCCAACCCGGTCACCGTGGTTTCGATCGCTCCGCGCCACCCCGTCGGCCGGGGAGTGCCGGCGCTGCTCACGCCGGGGCTGTCTGCTCCGCTTTCGCTCAACTGTGTCCTGCCCGTTGCACTGTCGTGTTGCACACCGGGCTGGCTGCGCCATCGCGACGACGGCGGTCGGTCGCGGCACCCACTCCTGCGGGGAGGGCATCCTCGACCGGCGGAAAACATCCACCCACCGATTCGCCCGTCGTGCCCCTGCGAAAAACACCGCCACCGGCCACCGGCGCCGCTGAGCATGATCTTCACCCGATCTGGCGCCGGGGTCTCTCTGCACTGGATAGGGCATCCTTCAGAATGCCGAGCCACCAACAGAACAACCTCAAAACGACCGCAGAGCGGCCCCGCACCAACCAAGCATCGATCAAGCAAAAAAAATGGGCTGGAAGATTCCGCCCACTCAGCTTTACCCGGAAAGGTCGCATTATAGCCACGCGCCGAGGACCGGGCAAGAGTCGGCTTCTCGCGTGCGAGAATCCCGCGCCTTCGAGCGACTGATGGAGTAGAGATGGGATTTCTGGCCGGCAAGAAACTGCTGATCACGGGGCTGCTGTCCAACCGATCGATCGCCTATGGCGTGGCCAAGGCCTGCCATCGCGAGGGAGCGGAGCTGGCCTTCAGCTACCAGGGAGAGCGCTTCCGCGAGCGCGTGGCGGGGTTCGCCGGCGAATTCGGCTCGTCTCTGGTGTTCGACTGCGACGTCGCGGACGACGCGCAGATCGACCAGCTGTTCGTCGACCTCGGCGCCGCCTGGCCGGAGTTCGACGGACTCGTTCATTCGATCGGCTTCGCTCCGCGCGATGCGATCTCGGGCAACTTCCTCGACGGCCTGACGCGCGAGAACTTCCGCATCGCCCACGAGATCTCGTCGTACAGTTTTCCCGCCTTGGCCAAGGCCGCCCTGCCACGGCTGCGCGCGCGCTCATCGCTGCTGACGCTGACCTACCTCGGCGCCATGCGCTCCGTGCCCAACTACAACACCATGGGACTGGCCAAGGCCTCTCTCGAAGCAAGCGTGCGTTACCTGGCCAGCGCACTGGGCCAGCGCGACATCCGCGTCAATGGCATCTCCGCGGGCCCCATCAAGACCTTGGCGGCGTCGGGCATCAAGGATTTCGGCAAGATGCTCGAGCTGGTGGCCGAGGCCGTCCCGCTGGGCCGCAACGTGACGGTCGACGACGTCGGCAACGTCGCCGCCTTCCTGCTCAGCGACCTCGCCGCCGGCGTCAACGCAGAGATCACCTACGTCGACGGCGGCTTCAGCCAGATGGCGTTGTCAGGCGTCAACGCCTGACACCTCGGAGCTTGCACCCAGGCGGCCCAGGATGAGCACCGCAGCGGTGGCGCGCAGTGGCCTGGTGGCCGACATCGGCGGATCCAACGCCCGCTTCGGCTGGCTGGCGCCCGGCAGCACCCGGGTGACCGAGGTCGACACCTTGCCGGTCACGAAGTTCGCCGACATCACCGAGGCCGCACACCACTACCTGGCGGCGTTGAAGACCCGGCTCGGCGCAGGCTTTACGCCGCCGACGTCAGCCGCGCTGGCCGTCGCCACGGCGGTGGTCGACGACCGCATCGCCTTCACCAACAGCCCCTGGAGCTTTTCCCGGGTGGCGCTGCAGCAGTCGCTGGGCGTCAAACGCCTGACCGTGCTCAACGACTTCGAGGCTCTGGCCCTGGCGCTGCCGCGGCTGCAGCCGCCGCAGTTGCGGGCGCACGGCCCCTTGCCCAAGGCAGGGGGCACGATGGCCGTCGTGGGCCCCGGCACGGGCCTCGGGGTTGCCGGCCTCGTGCAGACGCGCACCGGCTGGCAGGCTCTGCCCGGCGAGGGCGGCCATGCCACGCTGGCGGCCCGCGACGATTTCGAGGCCGAGGTGCTGCGGGCCGCGCGCAAGGAGCACGAACACTTGTCGGCAGAACGTCTGCTGTCGGGTGTCGGCCTGCCGACGCTGCACCGGGCGGTGGCCGAAGCAATGGGCGAACCAGGGGCCCCGCTGGAACCAAGCGCCATCATCGCGGGCGGCCTGGCCGGCGACGCCGCAGCACGCCGCACGCTGGAGACCTTCTGCGCCCTGCTCGGCAGCTTCTGCGGCAACGTCGCCCTCACCCTGGGTGCGCGCGACGGCGTGTTCATCGGCGGCGGCATCGTGCCGCGGATGGCCGACTTCTTCTTCGCTTCAAGCTTCCGCCGGAGCTTCGAGTCCAAGGGGCGCTTCGAGCCCTACTTGAAGGCGATCCCCACGGCCCTCATCATCGATACGCTGGTGGCGCTGGATGGCGCCGCTGCGGCGCTCGACGATCCGATGACCTGACCGCGGGGACCGACAGCAGGCCGAGGCGACTTCAGGCCCCCACGCTGCGACAGCCGACGCCTTCAGGTCAGGGGCGCAGCGGCAACGGGCTCATCGTAAAGCGCAGCTCGCCCCCGCCGACCAGTTGCGCGTGGTCGATCTCGGGCCAGTCCAGCGCCCGGCCGTCGAAAGTCACCGCCGAGGCGTGGGGGCGCGACGCTGATGCGCCCGGTGCCATCACGCGCAGCACGCGCCCGCCGGGCCAATGGATCTCGGCGCGCTGCACCTGCGGCGCGCCCAGCACGAACTTGCCGCTGGCCGGCGCCACGGGATACCAACCCAGCGTCGCAAAGACGTACCAGGCACTGGTCAAGGCACCGACGTCGGCCGCCGGCAAACCGTCCCAGCGGGTGGTGTAGGCCTGCCGTGAAAGCCGTTGCACCAGGGCATGGCCCCGCCAGGGCGCCATGCTGAAGGCGTAGAGCCAGGGGATGTGCTGGCCGGTCGCCGCACCATGGTCATAGCGACCGATGATGCCGGGCCCCGCCCCCACGCCGGCAGGCCCCTGCGAAGGCGGGGGATCGACGGCCGGGGCGAACAGCCGGTCGAGCATTCCCGTCAAGCCAGGTGGTCCGCCCCACAGCGCCATCAGGCCCGGCAGGTCATGCTGCGCGGGCGCGAAGCTTTCCTGCAGAGGATGGGCGTCAACGTGGTCGCTGCCCCGCAAGGGCTTGCCGGGCAAGGAGGCCACGAAAGGGTCGCGCCAGACGCCGCGGGAGTCGCGGCCGCGAAGCATGCGCGTGCCGGGATCGAGCAGCTTGCGGTAGCCCAGTGCCCGGTCGGCGAAGGCGCGCGCCAGGTCGGCCCGCCGCAGCAGCTCGGCCACGCGCGCCACGGCATCGTCGCCCAGGCCGGCTTCCAGCGTCCGCGTGACCGAAGCCTCGGGCACGACATCGAACGGGAAGTAGCCGTGAAGAGCCAGTGCACCCCAGGGCGGCGCGCCCTCGCGGTCCTGTGTCGCGGTGGCCAGCATGGCGCTCAGCGCCTGTCCGGCGTCGACGCCCGGCACCCCCTGCGCCAGCGCCTGCGCGATGACCGTCAAGGCCGGGTTGCCCAGGCCTGCGGCGCCCAGCTGCCCCCAGCGGCTGCTGGCCGGCAGGTGCCCGAGGCTGCGCTGGTCGGCCAACAGGCTCTGGACGATGTCGCCCAGGCGCTCGGGCGCCAGCAATCCGACCAGGGGCAACGCTGCGCGCGATGCCGGACGCAGCGTGAAGGAGGAGTAGTGCGCCCCGGTGCCGGCGTTCTCAACCTGGCCGGCAGCGCCGCGATACCGGCCGTCCAGGTCGCTGACCACGCTGGGATGCAGCAGCGAGCGGTAGAGGGCGGAGTAGAAGGTCATCTGCTGCTGTTCGGGCGCGCCGGGCAGCCGAATGCGGGACAACAGGGCGTTCCAGGCGGCGTCGGCGTCCTTGCGCACCCCGTCGAAGGAGCGGCCTTCGGCTTCGGCAAGGTTGCGCCGGGCCCCCGCCACGTCGATCGTCGACAACGCGACGCGCGCCTGCAACTGCGGCTTGGCGGTGGCCGGCAGGTCGAAGTCGAGCACCCAGCGGCCGGCGGCATCGCCCTGGCTGCCCGGCAGTAGCGAAGCCGCTGCGACCGGACGGTCGAAGTGGATGACGAAGGCTGTCAGACGCGTCACCAGGCCGCGCGACTCGATGACACCCGAGACCTCCTGCTCGGCCACCTGCCAATCCCGCATGCCCAGTCGCTGGCCGGCGTCGGGGCCCAGCGCGTGCTGCAGGTCGAGCAGCACCTGCACACGCTGGCTGCGTGGAAAGGTATAGCGATGCAGCGCGACACGCGGCGTGGCGGTCAGCTCCACGTAGACGCGGTGGTCCTGCAGCGTGACAGCGTGGTAGCCCGGCCGCGCGAGCTGGGTCTGCACCAGATAGCGGCTGCTCCAGCTTCTGGGCCGCACGCCGAAGGCCGGCTGCAGGAGCACGTCGCCCAGTGCGGCGTCCACCGCGCCGTTGACGTGCGTGGTCGAGAACCCGAGGATGCGCGGCGAACTCGGCGTCTGCACGCTGGTGTCGAGATCGGGCCCCGGCGCGACCATGCCGAAAGGCATGCTGGCCCCCGAGAAGACCCGGCCCGCCCCCAGGCTGCCGATGTACGGGTCGACGAGATGGGTGACGGCCGGTGCTCGCTGCGCCAGGGCCGCCGAGCCCCAGACGCAAAGCAGCCAGAACGCAAGCGCCCGAACACACCGCCCCGGAGTCCATTGCATCGACATGGCCGCATTGTGGCGGCCGGCCGCCCCGGGCAGACCCGGGATCAATCGCGCACGCAGTCCACGTAGTAGGTGCGCGCCGTGCCGGCGGCACCCTCCTGCTCGACCAGGCCGTGCACGTCCGTGTCGAAGCCCGGAAAGGCGGCATTGAACTCGCGCGTGAACTTCAGGTAGTCGACGATCTTCTTGTTGAAGCGCTCGCCGGGAATCAGCAGGGGAATGCCCGGCGGGTAGGGTGTGAGCAGCGCCGTGGTGATGCGGCCTTCGAGCCTGTCGATGGCCACGCGCTCCGTCGTGCGGTGCGCGATGTGCGCGAAGGCATCGCTGGGCTTCATCGCCGGGTGCAGGTCCGACAGGTACATCTCGGTGACCAGCCGCGCGATGTCGCCCTTGGCGTACATGTCGTGGATGCTCTGGCACAGGTCGCGCAGGCCGGTGCGTTCGTACTGCGGATGCGCAGCGCAGAACTCGGGCAGCACGCGCCACATCGGCGCGTTGCGGTCGTGGTCGTCCTTGAACTGCTGCAGCGCCGTCAGCAGCGTGTTCCAGCGGCCCTTGGTGATGCCGATGGTGAACATGATGAAGAACGAGTACAGGCCCGTCTTCTCGACCACGATGCCGTGCTCGGCCAGGTACTTGGTGACGATGCTGGCCGGGATGCCGGTCTTGGCGAACTTGCCGGACACGTCCAGCCCCGGCGTGATGATGGTGCTCTTGATCGGGTCCAGCAGGTTGAAGCCCTGCGCCAGGTCGCCGAAGCCATGCCACTTGGCGCCGGCCTTGAGGATCCAGTCGTCGGCCTTGCCGATGCCTTCGGCGGCCAGCTTGTCGGGACCCCAGACCTTGAACCACCAGTCGCGACCGAACTCCTTGTCGACCTTGCGCATGGCCCGGCGGAAGTCCAGCGCCTCGAGCAGGCTCTCTTCCACCAGCGCCGTGCCTCCCGGCGGCTCCATCATGGCCGCGGCGACGTCGCAGCTGGCGATGATGGCGTACTGCGGGCTGGTGGAGGTGTGCATCAGGTAGGCCTCGTTGAAGAGGTGCCTGTCCAGCTTGCGCTCGCGTGCGTCCTGCACCAGCACCTGGCTGGCCTGGCTGAGGCCGGCCAGCAGCTTGTGCGTGCTCTGCGTGGCGAACACGAGCTGGTCCTTCGGCCGCTGGCGCTTCTTGCCCATGGCATGGAAGCTGCCATAGAAGGGGTGGAAGGCCGCGTGCGGCAGCCAGGCCTCGTCGAAGTGCAGCGTGTCGATGTAGCCGTCGAGCGCGTGCTTGATGGTCTCGGTGTTGTAGAGCACGCCGTCGTAGGTGCTCTGCGTGAGCGTGAGGATCCTCGGCTTGGTCTTGCGCGCGTCGGTGCCCTTGAGCAAGGGGTTGGCGGCGATGCGCTTGCGGATCGACTCGACCGAGAACTCGGACTCGGGGATCGGTCCGATGATGCCGTAGTGGTTGCGCGTGGGGCGCAGGAAGACCGGCACCGCGCCGGTCATGATGATGCTGTGCAGGATGCTCTTGTGGCAGTTGCGGTCGACCACCACCACGTCGCCCGGCGCCACCGTGTGGTGCCACACCATCTTGTTGCTGGTGCTGGTGCCGTTGGTGACGAAGAAGCAGTGGTCGGCGTTGAAGATGCGCGCGGCATTGCGCTCGCTCTGCGCCACCGGGCCGGTGTGGTCGAGCAGCTGGCCGAGTTCTTCCACGCTGTTGCAGACGTCGGCGCGCAGCATGTTCTCGCCGAAGAACTGGTGGAACATCTGGCCCACGGGGCTCTTCAGGAAGGCCACGCCGCCGCTGTGGCCCGGGCAGTGCCAGGAGTAGCTGCCGTCCTGCGCGTAGTCCATCAGCGCCTTGAAGAAGGGCGGCGCCAGCCCGTCGAGGTAGCTCTTGGCCTCGCGGATGATGTGGCGCGCCACGAATTCCGGCGTGTCCTCGAACATGTGGATGAAGCCGTGCAGCTCGCGCAGCACGTCGTTCGGGATGTGCTGGCTGGTGCGCGTCTCGCCGTAGATGTAGATCGGGATGTCGGCGTTCTTGCGCCGGATCTCCTCGATGAACTTGCGCAGGTTCAGCACCGCCGGATCGAGCTCTGGACCGGGCGTGAACTCCTCGTCGTCGATGGACAGGATGAAGGCGCTGGCGCGGCTCTGCTGCTGGGCGAACTGGCTGAGGTCGCCATAACTGGTGACGCCCAGCACCTCGAAGCCCTCCTTGACGATGGCGTCGGCCAGGGCGCGGATCCCGAGACCGGAGGTGTTCTCGGAACGGTAGTCTTCGTCGATGATGACGATGGGAAAGCGGAAACGCAGCATGTCGCGGGCCTCGGGCACCTGATGAGCAAGACCGCGCAGTGTAGGGGCGCAGCGGCCCCGCAACGCGCTCGCTACACTGCAACCGATGCCCGGGTCGCCGTTCCGGCGATCCGCTGTTGACGGGAGACAACAATGGACCTGAGTGCACCGGTGCTGTGGTGGATCGCCGCCGGCGCGCTGGTCGCCATCGAGATGGCCACCGGCACCTTCTATCTGCTGATGCTGGCGCTGGGCTGCGTGGCCGGCGCCTTGCTCGCCCATGCCGGCGTCGCGCCCAGCGGGCAGTGGGTAGGTGCGGCCTTGCTGGGCGGGGGCGCCACGGCGGCTTGGCATTTCAAGCGCGCGAGATCACCGCGCTCCGCCCCGGCCGAAAGCAACCGCGACGCCAACCTGGACATCGGTCAGACGCTGCACGTGTCACAGTGGTCGCCCGACGGCAGCGCGCGGGCCTCCTACCGCGGCGCCGCGTGGTCGGTGCAGTTCGAAGGCAGCGGCACACCGTCGCCGGGTGAATTCGTCATCGTGGCCGTGCGCGGCAGCCAGCTTCGCGTGGCACCGGCCGGCAGCGTTCGCTGAGCGGCCGCCGTTCGTCGACCACACCAACAACAACCGAAAGCCGGTCATGGAACTCGCCCTCGTCCTCGTCGTCATTGCCGTCGTCTTCATCGCCCGTACCTTCAAGATCGTGCCGCAGCAGAACGCCTGGGTGGTCGAACGCCTGGGCAAGTACGACCGCACCCTGACGCCCGGGCTCAAGTTCGTCATTCCCTTCGTCGAGCGCGTGGCCTACAAGCACTCGCTGAAGGAGGTGCCGCTGGACGTGCCCAGCCAGGTCTGCATCACCAAGGACAACACCCAGCTCACGGTGGACGGCATCCTGTACTTCCAGGTCACCGACCCGATGCGTGCCAGCTACGGCAGCAGCAACTACATCGTGGCCATCACGCAGCTGGCGCAGACCACGCTGCGCAGCGTCATCGGCCGCATGGAGCTGGACAAGACCTTCGAGGAGCGGGATCAGATCAACGCATCGGTGGTGCTGTCGCTCGACGAGGCGGCACTGAACTGGGGCGTGAAGGTATTGCGCTACGAGATCAAGGACCTGACGCCGCCGGCCGAGATCCTGCGCAGCATGCAGGCGCAGATCACGGCCGAGCGCGAGAAGCGCGCGCTGATCGCGGCCTCCGAAGGCCGGCGCCAGGAGCAGATCAACATCGCCACCGGTGAACGCGAGGCCTCGATCGCGCGCTCCGAGGGCGAGAAGCAGGCCGAGATCAACAAGGCCTTCGGCGAGGCCGCCGCCATCACCGCGGTGGCCGAAGCCACGGCCGACGCCATCCGCAAGATCGCCGGCGCCATCCGCGAGCCGGGCGGCGAGCAGGCCGTGCAGCTGAAGGTGGCCGAGAAGGCGGTGGACGCGTACGGCAATCTGGCCAAGATCAACAACACCATGATCGTGCCGGGCCACATGGGCGAGGTGGCCGGCCTGATCGGTACCGCGATGACGCTGCTGAAGGGCGCGCCGCCGGCGCCGAAGTGAGCCGCCGCGTGACCGAGCCCTCGAACAAGCCCGTGAGCAAGCCAGCCCTGAACGTGCTGGGCACGCCGCTCGTGGCCTGCTCCTTCGACCCGCTGACCGGCTGGTACCGCGACGGCTGCTGCCATACCGACGCGCAGGATGCCGGCAGCCACGTCATCTGCGCCAAGGTGTCGGTGGAGTTCCTGAACTACCAGATGGAGCGCGGCAACGACCTCATCACACCGCGACCGCAGTACCGCTTCCCGGGGCTGAAGCCCGGCGATCGCTGGTGTCTGTGCGCGCTGCGCTGGCGCGAGGCCTACGAGGCCGGATACGCCCCGCCGGTGGTGCTGGAAAGCACCCATGCGCGCGCTCTGGAGTACGTGTTGCTCGACTGGCTGCGCAAGCACGCGGTGGCGCCTTCGCCGGCGGGCTAGAATCGCAGGCTGCGCCGGAGGGATGGATGAGCGGTTTAAGTCGCACGCCTGGAAAGCGTGTGGGGGTTAACAGCCCCCCGCGGGTTCGAATCCCGCTCCCTCCGCCATAAGTCACCAGGCCCCACCAGCCGCCGCCGGCGGCAACCGGCCTCAGACCGTCGGCGCCGCGTGCAGCGCTCCCGGCTCCAGCGCCCCCTGGTACAAGGCCAGGTAGTCCCTCGCCGGCCCTGCCCAAGACAGTTCCTGCGCCATGGCGTGCCGCATCAGCGACTGCCACATGGCCGGTTGCCGGTGCAGCGACAGTGCACGTTGCACGCAGGCCTCGAAAGCCGCGGGCGTGGCGGCGCCGAAGCTGAAGCCGGTGGCGGTGCCCGCCGCGAGTGCGGCTTCGTCGGCGTCCACCACCGTGTCGGCCAGGCCGCCCACACGCCGCACGATGGGCAGCGTGCCGTAGCGCAGGCCGTACATCTGTGTCAGGCCGCAGGGCTCGAAGCGCGAGGGCACAGCGATGGCGTCGGCGCCGGCGATCAGCCGGTGCGCGCGGGCCTCGTCATAGCCGATGTGCACGTGCACGCGTCCCGGATGAGCCTGCTGCGCCATGCGAAAGGCAGCTTCGAGCGCCGGCTCGCCGGTGCCCTGCACCACCAGCTGCACGCCGCTGCGCAACAGCTCCGGCAGGCAGGACAGCACCAGGTCCAGGCCCTTCTGCGCGCTGAGCCGGCTCACGATGGTCACCACCAGGGCCGCGTCGTCGGCGTCCAGCCCGAGCTCGGTCTGCAGCGCGCGACGGCACAGCAGCTTGTTCTCGAGATGCCCGACGTCGTAGCGCGTGGCGATGGCGGGATCGGTGGCGGGGTTCCAGGTCTGCTCGTCGATGCCGTTGATGATGCCCCGCACGTCGGCCGCGCGGCTGCGGA
>JALHMT010000008.1:195517-205831 GCA_022843905.1 Rubrivivax sp. | reverse complement strand
GCGGTGCCGGTCTGCAGGTGCTGGATGCAGCCGATGTTGGCCGAGACGATGGTGCTGGCCTCCAGCGGCGCCAGGTTCAGCAGCTTGCGGTCGCGCAGCTGCGTGGACAGTTCGGGCTGCAGCACGCTGTAGGTGCCGGCCGAGCCGCAGCAGAGGTGGCTTTCCACCGGCGCGGTCTTCACGTCGAAGCCCAGCTCGCCCAGCTGCGACTCCACGCCGCCGCGAAGCTGCTGCCCGTGCTGCAGCGTGCAGGGCGGGTGGAAGGCCATCGCGCCGACGCCCGATGAGCGCACCTTGGTCTTCAGCAGAGGCACCAGCGAGGGCAGCAGTTCGCTGATGTCGCGGGTGAGCTCGCCGATGCGCCGGGCCTTCTCGGCATAGTCGGGGTCATGCGCCAGGGCATGGCCGTAGTCCTTGACCATGACGCCGCAGCCCGAGGCGTTCATCACGATGGCCTCGACCTTGCCCTCCGAGGTCAGTCCCTCGACCAGCGGCCACCAGGCGTCGATGTTGCGCCGCATGTCGGCCAGCCCGCCTTCGGTGTCGTTCAGGTGCGTGCGCAGGGCGCCGCAGCAGCCGGCGCCGTCGGCCACCAGGGTCTGGATGCCCGCGGCGTCGAGCACGCGCGCGGTGGCGCTGTTGATGTTGGGCATCATCGCGGGCTGCACGCAGCCCATCAGCATCAGCACCTTGCGCGGGTGGGAGCGTGTAGGCCACAACGAGGCGCGCGGATGGCTCCTGGCCGGCACCTTGGCCTTCAACGACGCCGGCAGCAGCGGGCGCACCAGCCGGCCCATCTTCATGGCCGGGCCGAACAGCGGCGAGGTCAGCCCTTCCTTAAGCAGCCAGCGCACCGCCTTTTCGCCGGTCGGGCGCTCGACCCGTTCTTCGACGATCCTGCGGCCGATGTCCACCAGGTGCCCGTACTGAACGCCGCTGGGGCAGGTGCTCTCGCAATTGCGGCAGGTCAGGCAGCGGTCCAGGTGCAGCTGCGTGCTGCGCGTGACCGGCGCGCCCTCCAGCACCTGCTTCATCAGGTAGATGCGGCCACGCGGGCCGTCGAGCTCGTCGCCCAGCAGCTGGTAGGTGGGACAGGTGGCGGTGCAGAAGCCGCAGTGCACGCACTTGCGCAGGATGGCTTCGGCCTCCTGGCCGTCACGCGTGTCCTTGAACTCCGGGCTGAGGTTGGTTTGCATGGGCGGTGGGGTCCGGATTCAGAAGAGCCGCGAAAGAATGGGCATCAGCAAGGAGGCGAGCAGCACCTGCAGGCCCAGCGCCAGCGCGGCGTAGGCCCCGGCATCGGGGTGCACCTGCAGGGCCCGCGCAGCGCCAACGCCGTGCGAGGCCGTGCCCAGCGCGAAGCCGCGCACGGCCGGCGGCACGACACGCAGCGCATCGAACAGGAACTTGGCGGTGACGGCGCCGACCAGCCCGGTGAGCACGGCGAACACCGCCGCCAGCGCCGGGATGCCGCCGAGCTGTGCGGCGATGCCCATGGCCACCGGCGCGGTGACCGACTTGGGCGCCAGCGAGGCCAGCACCTCCCCCGGCAAGCCCACGGCCCAGCCGATGGCCACCGCGCTGCCGCCGGCCGCCGCGCCGCCGACCAGCGCCGCGACGAGCAGCGCGGCGGCGCGTGAACGCAGTTCGGCCCGGCGCTGCCACAGCGGCCAGGCCAACGCGACGACGGCCGGACCGAGCAGGAAGTGGATGAACTGCGCGCCTGAGAAGTAGACCGGATAGGCGGTGTCGGTGGCGGTGAGCAGCAGCGCCAGCACGATGACCGACCACAGCACCGGGTTGGCCAGCGGCGCGCGGCCCAGTCGTTCGTAGACCGCCGACGCGGCGACGTAGGCGGCCAGCGTGGCGGTCAGACCGAACAGCGGCGTGGCCGAGAGATAGACCCAGAGCTCGACGAAGGACGTCATGCTCAGGCCTTCGATGCCGGCGCCTGCGCGGCGGCAGGCAGCAGTGCCCGCAGCACCAGCGCGGTGACCGCCAGCCCGATCCAGGTCGACACCACGAGCGCCAGCAGCATGCGCGAGCCGTACTGGCCGATCAGCCCCAGGTGCGTGATCACGCCCACGCCCACCGGGACGAAGAGCAGCGACAGGTGCATCAGCAGCGGCTCTGCAGCAGACTGCACGGACGGCCGCAGTGCCGGCCATTGCAGCAGCGCCAGGCACAGCAGCAGGCCCAGCACGGGGCCGGGCAGCGGCAGCTGCAGCCCGCGCGCCAGCCCTTCGCCGACAGACTGGCACAGCAGCAGCACGGTGAGGCCTTTCAGGGCGTCCATCGCTGCGCGTGCTCAGGCCAGTGCATACGACAGCACCCAGTAGTGCGTGTAGTCGGTCCAGCGCGCATCGCGGGCGCGCGGGCCGAGCGCGGCGATGGCTTCGGCCGGTGTCGGGAAGTTCTTCAGCACCTCGTGCACCGAGCCGTCGTCGAGCACGCGGTCCTGGTAGGTGTTGCCGTCGGCGTCGCGCCTGGACAGCGGCGTGCTGCTGGTCTGCACGAAGCTGTTGTCGAGCATCACCACGCGCGCGCCGGGCTCCAGCCTGGCGTGCAGCAGTTCGAGCCAGGGGCGCAGCCGGGCCAGCGGCACATGGCTCCACCAGCAGCCACCGAAGGCGGCGTTGAAGGTCTGCTGGCCCAGGCCTTCGAAGCCGTAGGCGTCCACCGCGGCAAAGGCGACCTTGCCTTCCGGCAGCGGCTTGGTCATCGCGATGGCCATCGTCTCGGGGTTGACGTCGGTGGCCAGCCAGCGGGTGCAGTCGCGCGCGCCGTGCGGCGTCCACCAGCCGGTGCCGCACGCGATCTCGAGCACGCGGCGGCCGGCGAAGGGGCCCGGCAGCCAGGCTTCGATGGCTCGCAGATCGGCCTGCCGCTCGGGCTTGCCGTAGACGCGCTCGTAGTACGCCGCGCGCTGCACGTAGTAGTCGCGCATGGTCTCGACGACGTCGGCGCCCGCAGCAGTCATCTCACAGCGCCGCGTAGAGGCGGCCAGGATTGAACAGGCGGTCGGGGTCGAAGCGCAGCTTGAGTTCTCGGTGGATGCGCGCCAGCGGCGGCGACAGCGGCGCGAACGCACCCGCGCCCTTGTCGAGACCGCGGAACAGCGTGGCGTGACCGCCCACCGCAGCGGCCGCCTCGCGCAGCGTGGCCGGCGGCGCCGAGGTGCAGCACCAGCGCTGCGCGCCGCCCCATTCCACCAGCTGCTCGCCCGAGAGCTTGAGCGGGGGCGCCGTCTGCGGCACCGACAGCCGCCACAGCGCAGCCCCGCCCTGCACGGCCATGGCTGCACCGGCGAAGAACTCGTCGCGGTGGTCGCGCAGGCCGGCCCAGAAGGTGGCGGCCAGCGGGGCCTCGATGACCTCGCCGCCCAGCCGCGCCTGCGCCGACTGCACGGCCGCGGCAGCGCCGGCCAGCCGCAGCACCAGCGTGCCCTCCCACCAGGCACTGGCCGACAGCGGCAGCGGCTGGCCGCCCCACTCGTTGAGCCTGCGCAGCGCCTGCGCCTCGTCCATGTCGAAACGCAGCGTGACGCTGGCCACCGGCTGCGGCAGCACCTTCAAGGACACCTCGCAGATGACGCCGAGCACGCCCATCGAACCGGCCAGGAGGCGCGACACGTCGTAGCCGGCGACGTTCTTCATCACCTGCCCGCCGAAGCTCAGCACCTCGCCCTGGCCGTTGACCAGGGTGGCGCCCAGCACGTAGTCGCGCACGCCGCCCACCGCGGCGCGTGCCGGGCCGGCCAGGCCCGCGGCGACCATGCCGCCCACCGTGCCGCCATCGCCGAAACGCGGCGGCTCGAAGGGCAGGCACTGGCCCTTCTCGGCGAGTGCGGCCTCCAGCTCGGCCAGCGGCGTGCCGGCGCGCACGGTGCACACCAGTTCGCTGGGCTCGTAGCTGCTGATGCCGCGCAGCGGGCGCACGTCCAGCGGTTCACCGGCAGGCACGCCGCCGTAGAAGGCCTTGCTGCCGCCGCCGCGGATGTCCAGCGCGGCCTTCTGCGCACGCGCCGTCATGACCTGGTCGACCAGGCGCGCCAGCGCGGCATCGGTGGGTGCGCCGGCGACCGCTGCAGTGTCGTCGCCCATCAGAAGCGCTCCAGTTCCGCGAAGGGCAGCAGGCCCTTCCTGACATGCATCTTCCCGTACTCGGCACAGCGCTGCAGCGTGGGGATGACCTTGCCCGGGTTGAGCGTGCCATGCGGGTCGAAGGCGGCCTTCAACGCCAGCATCTGCTGGCGCTCGCCGGGGCTGAACTGCACGCACATGCTGCTGAGCTTCTCGACGCCCACGCCGTGTTCGCCGGTGACGGTGCCGCCCAGCGCGACGCTGGTCTCCAGGATGTCGGCGCCGAACAGCTCGCAGCGGTGCAGCTGGTCGGGGTCGTTGGCGTCGTACAGGATCAGCGGGTGCAGGTTGCCGTCGCCGGCATGGAAGACGTTAGCGCAGCGCAGGCCGTACTTCTGCTCCATCTGCTGGATGGCCAGCAGGATGTCGGCCAGCCGCTTGCGGGGGATCGTCGAGTCCATGCACATGTAGTCGGGGCTCAGGCGCCCGGAGGCCGGGAAGGCGTTCTTGCGCCCGCTCCAGAAGCGCAGCCGCTGGGCCTCGTCCTTGCTGACTTCCAGGCGCGACGCGCCGGCGCCGCTCAGCACGTCGAGCATGCGGTCGATCTCTTCGGCCACCTCTTCCGGGGTGCCGTCGCTCTCGCACAGCAGGATGGCCTCGGCCGAGAGGTCGTAGCCGGCGTGCACGAAGTCCTCGACCGCCGCCGTCATGGGCTTGTCCATCATCTCCAGGCCCGCCGGGATGATGCCGGCGGCGATCACGGCGGCCACGGCATCGCCGGCCTTGCGGATGTCATCGAAGCTGGCCATGATGCAGCGCGCCAGCTGCGGCTTGGGCACCAGCTTGACGGTGGCCTCCAGCGTCACCGCCAGCATGCCCTCGCTGCCGACGATGACGGCCAGCAGGTCCAGCCCCGCCGCATCGAGCGCCTCGGAGCCGAACTCCACCGGCTCGCCTTCCACCGTGAAGCCGCGCACGCGCAGCACGTTGTGCAGCGTCAGGCCGTACTTCAGGCAGTGCACCCCGCCGGAGTTCTCGGCCACGTTGCCGCCGATGGTGCAGGCGATCTGGCTGCTCGGGTCGGGCGCGTAGTACAGCCCGTGCGGCGCCGCGGCTTCACTGATGGCCAGGTTGCGCACGCCGCTCTGTACGGTGGCCGTGCGTGCGGTCTTGTCGATCTTCACGATGCGGTTGAACTTGGCCAGCGACAGCGTCACGCCCAGCGTGTGCGGCAGCGCACCGCCCGACAGCCCGGTGCCCGCGCCGCGCGCCACCACCGGCACCTGCAAGGCATGGCAGGCCTTCAGCACGGCCGCCACCTGGGCTTCGGTCTCGGGCAGCACCACCACCAGCGGCAAGGCACGGTAGGCCGTCAGGCCATCGCACTCGTAGGGCGTGGTGTCCTCGCGCTGCCACAGCAGGGCATGGGCCGGCACCAGAGGCGACAGGGCCGACACCACCTCGGCCTGACGGCGCGCGCGGGCGCCGGCATCGTCGGTGGCCTGCAGGGGCAAGGGAGCGTTCATGGGCAAGCGTCCTCGGGCATCAGGGCGAACTGTAGCGCCGGGCACCTTGACCTTGCCTGAACACAATCATTGCCCTTTGTCCCTTCAGCTTTGACCTGGGCCGACGTTATGTCGCCGGCGGCGCCCGGCGGCGGGTTGCAGGGTGTCAGAGCGCTTCGGTGAAGGCCGTCAGCACGCCGGTGTAGCCGTAGAGGTGATGGCGCGCGATCTCGCCGGCAGCGAAGAAGCCGGCCAGCGGCACATCGCCCAGCGCGTGCTGCACGATCTGCAGTTCGGCCGAGGGGCCGCCGAAGTGCGCACCGCCGCGGCCGTTGCAGCTGACGTAGATCGCCCCGGCGATGCGCCGCGGCGGTTCGGCCGATTCCACCTCGTCCCGGATCTCGGCGCAGATGCGCACCAGGTCGCGCCGCGCGGCTTCGGCATTGCGCGTGCAGAAGGCCAGACCCATGCCGGGTTCGACCTCATCGGCCACGGCCACTGCCTGGCGGCCGGGGTCGAGGCCGATGAGGTGGCGCACCACCGTGTCGGTGCCGAACTGCCCGCCGCGGCCGAGCAGGCTGTCGGCGGGTGCCGACAGTCCCACCAGCGTGGCCTTCAGCCGCGGCAGCGCCTGGCGCGGGTTGTCCAGGCTGTCGATCTTCAGCTCGGCCAGCAGGCAGGGCAGCGCAGGCTTGCCGTCGAGCTCGAGCACGATGTTGCGCTCGGCGGCCGTCACGCGGCGCTGGGCGCCGATGGGCTGGCAACCCTGTGTGACGCGCGAGACCAGCGACACCTCGGCACCGAAGGCCACACCCGACAGCCCGCCGTGCCAGACGCCGTCGGCGATGTGGAAGCTGCTCGAGCGCGACGAGGCCAGGCCGCCGAACAGGTAGCCCGAGGTCGTGCGCTGCGACATGTCGACCACCAGATCGTCGATGTCGGCGGTGGCCGGATCGGCATGCACCAGGGCGCTGAAGGGCTCGATGCGAGACAGCGGCCGTGCGCCGGAGAACACCTCGAAGTGCCCGACGGGCAGGTCGGCCAGCAGCAGCACCAGACCGGGCTCGTCGAAGTACTCGACCCCGGACGCGGCCACGCCGACGCCCACCGTGCCGACCCAGGCCACTCCCGGCCAGCGCTGCTGCAGGCCCGACAACAGCGCCGCAGCGTGTGCCGCATAGGCGTCGGTGAGATAGACGAAACCCAGCGTCGGCGGCGGTGCGCCGGCGGCCGCCCTGGCGTCGACCTGCGTGGCGGCGAGCGCCAGCGCTGCGCGCCAGTCGGGGTGCGTGGCGTGTCCGACGATCCAGGCGGCCATGGGGGCTGTCTCCGCTCAGCGGCTGCGCTTGCGCGCGCCGGTCGGCCGGGCGGGCGTCACGGCCGCGGCTTTCACGGCCTGGCCCGTCAGGTTGCGCATCGCGTCGGCGTTGCTACCCGTCTCCTTCAGCGCGCTGGCGGCCAGTTCGGTGAACTGCTGCGTGAGCGCACCCCACCACTGCATCGGATCGACCACGCCGGCGGACGCAGGCGCCGACGCAGCGGCCTTGCTGCGCGACGCCGAGGTGCCGGCCTTGGCACCACGCGAGGCACGCGGCGCCGGTGCGGGCGCCGGTTCGGGCTCGGGCGCGCGCGCCGCCACCGGCGCCGGCGCAGGGGCCGGCGGGTCGGGCAGGGTGAAGGCCTCGCGCAGGCTGTCCATCGGCATGTTCATGTTCTTCAGCGTCGACAGCGTCATGCGCTGCACCTCCAGCGCCTGGATGGTGGTGGCCAGCATGCGGGCGTTCTGTTCCAGCCAGAACTGCACCGTGCGCAGTTGCTCGATGCGCTTGCCCAGTTCCTCGGGATCGAGCGTCGGCGCGATCCACTGGCTCATGTCGGGCAGTGCCTGGCCGGCGTTCTTCATCAGTCCCTGCAGAAAGTCGAAGCCGGGGACGAGGCGGGCGAAATCGGTCGGACCGGTCATGTGGTTGTCTCCTCGGTGGGTCGGGCCGGCTGCATTGTGCGGCGGGATGGTCACCGCAGGCTGACAGCGGCACGAGCGCGCTGGACGGCCGGCCCTTCAGTGCACACGCTCGATCCGGTAACCCTTGCCGGCCAGCAGCAAGGGAAGCGCCTGCGGGCCGGTCATGTGCAGCGCGCCGACGGCGGCAAAGACCTTGCGGCCGCTGCGGTGCATCTCGTCGATGCGCGCGGCCAGCCCGGCATTGCGGCCGTCGTTGACGCGACGGTAGAAGGCACGCTCGGCGGCGTCCCGCGCGCACTCGCACCAGCTCGGATAGGCCGCCAGGTCCTCGAGATCGCCGCGCTCCCAGGCGCGGGCCAGGCGCAGCATCAGCGGGCGGGCGCGGCCGCTTTCGAGCTGCGTCAAGGCGCCCTCCAGCAGGGCCTCGGCCTCGGCGGGGGTGTCGGGCAGCAGTGCGGCCATCTGAAGGGCCATCGTCTCCATCGAGACGATGGGCAGCCCGGCCTCGCGCGCCACGCCGGCCAGCGCGATCTCCTGGCCGAAGGCGCTGTCCAGGCCGTCTCGCCGCAAGGCCACCAGCGACAGCATCACGCCCTGCATCACCGGGTGCAGCCGCGCCACGGCCTCGGGGGGCAGGCAGGCGCGCTCGGCCTCGCGGCGCACGCGCGCACCCAGGGCCGCGGGCAACGGCGGCAGGCCGGCGCCGGGCGTAGGCGTGGGCGGCAGCGCCGTCACGGCCGGGTCGGTGAGATCGATCTCCAGTGCGAGCAGGTCGCTGGACCGCAGCGCCTGCTGCACGCGCGGGCCCGGCGCCAGCCAGTCGGGGCGGCCGATGTGCAGCGTGCCGAAGAGGTAGGACGTGCGGCCGTCGCGCTCGATGCGCCACAGCAGCCCACGGTCGGGAGCCTGCCGGCTCGCCGCGCGGCGCTCTTCTGCCGAGGGCCACTGCGCGGTCGGCGGGCAGGTGGGCGCAAGGTGTTGCCCCGACTGCGCCCGGGCCGATGCCGGGGCCGCGAGCGCGGCCAGCGCGAGCACCCGCACCAGCAGCCAGGCGGCACGCCGGCGCATCAACGCGCGCCCGAACCCAGGTCGAAGCGCAGCACGCCGTCGTCCTGCTGCCACTTCAGGCGACCCAGCACGTCCATGCCCAGCAGGGGCGTGCTCAGCCCGGGCAAGGCCACCATGCGCAGTCGGTCCGCCCTCACGCCGCCCTGCAGCACCAGGTCGGCCTGCACCACCTGGCCCTGCACGATGCCCCCTGCCGTGTTGGACTGCGTGCTGCCGAGCACCGGCAGCCCGAGCTCCCGTGCCAGCGACAAGGGCAGCGCACTGCCGGTGGCGCCGGTGTCGACCAGGAAGTCGACGGCCCGGCCGTTGACCTGCCCCGGCCAGTGGTAGTGACCGTCTCCGGCCCGGCGGATTTCCACCTGCGTCCCGTCGGCCACGAAACGCGTGCGCTGCTGGCGATCCATCAGCGCCTGCACGCCCAGGAAGACCACGGTGGCCACCACCAGCCAGACCGTGGCGATCTTCAGCCCATGCGGCAACTCGTTCAAAGCGGCGCCACTTTTTGCTCGATGGCGCCGAACACGCTGCTGCCGTCGACGCCCGGCATCTCGATGCGGATGCTGTCGCCGAACTTCATGAAGTCGGTCCTGGGCTCGCCGTGCTCGATGGTCTCGACCGCCCGCACCTCGGCGATGCAGCCCCAGCCTTGCGAGCCGGCCCGGTTGCTGACGGTGCCCGAGCCGACGATGGATCCGGCGCGCACCCGGCGCGTGCGCGCCAGGTGCGCGACGAGCTGGCCGAAGTGGAAGCTCATCTCCGGTCCGGCGTCGCAGCGGCCCACTTCGCGCCCGTTCCAGGTGCTGACCAGCGGCAGGTGCACGCGCCCGCCCTGCCAGGCCGTGCCCAGCTCGTCGGGCGTCACGGCCACCGGGCCGAAGGCGGTGGCCGGCTTGCTCTGCAGGAAGCCGAAGCCCTTGGCCAGCTCTGCGGGCACCAGGTGGCGCAGAGTCCAGTCGTTGACCAGCATCAGCAGCCGGATGCCCTCCAGCGCAGCCTCGGGCGTGGTTCCCATGGGCAGGTCGCCGGTGACCACCGCGATCTCGGCCTCGAAGTCGATGCCCCAGGCCTCGTCGGCGAAGCGGGCGTCGTCGGTGGGCCCGATGAAGTCATCGCTGCCGCCCTGGTACATCAGCGGGTCGGTGTGGAAGCTGTCGGGCAGGGAGGCACCGCGCGCCCGGCGCACCAGCTCGACGTGGTTGAGGTAGGCCGAGGCGTCGACCCACTGGCACGCGCGCGGCAGCGGCGCCATGCACTGGCGCGGGTCGAAGGCGAAGGCATGGCGGGCCTTGCCGCCGTTGAGCGTGGCGTAGAGGTCCTCGAGCTGCGGCGAGACGAAGTTCCAGTCGTCCAGCACCTGCTGCAGCCGGGTGGCGATGCCGGTGGCGAAGTGCGCGGTCGAGAGGTCTCGCGAGACCACGGCCAGGTGACCGTCACGAGAACCGTCCTTGAGGGTGGCTAGTTTCATTCGATGGGATCGCTGCGGGGATGGCACTATTGTGGAGTGAGCCCCCCGACCCGACTCCCCAGGTGGCTGCCCCGTTGGCTTCCAGGAGGCCGCTGGAAGCCGCTGGCCGTGACCACCCTGATGGCCGTGCTGCTGCATGCCCTGGTGATGGGGGCCGTGCCCTGGGGCGTGGGGCCGGGCAGCGAAGGTGCCGTGCGGCCGCTGCAGGTCCGGCAGATCGTGCTGGCTGCC
>JALHMT010000008.1:0-195417 GCA_022843905.1 Rubrivivax sp. | reverse complement strand
CCACCCTGATGGCCGTGCTGCTGCATGCCCTGGTGATGGGGGCCGTGCCCTGGGGCGTGGGGCCGGGCAGCGAAGGTGCCGTGCGGCCGCTGCAGGTCCGGCAGATCGTGCTGGCTGCCGCGCCGATGTCGGCGGCGGTGGCCGCGACACCTCCCGCCCCGACCGCCGAGGCGCCTGTGGCACCCACGCCCGCGACGACACCCCCACCGCCGGCAGAAGTGGGGCCGGTACGACCCCGGCCCGAGCCGCAGCCTGCCACGGCACCCGAGCCTCGGCCCGAACCCGAGCCCAGCGCCACCGAACCCGCCGCACCGGCAGAAGCTGCAGAAGTGGCTGCCAGCGCGCCGCAGCCGGTGCTGGCGACAGCGCCAGAGCCGGAAGCGGCCCGCGTCCTGGCAGCTGCCTCGCCTGCCACCTCCCGCGGCACGCCGCCGCTGGAGAACGTCGACCTGGAGATGACCGGTGGCGCGCCGCTGCCGGTCTACGCCACGCGGCCGGCCCCGCCTGCCACGCTGCGCTTCGAACTGCGCCGCGGCGGCCTGCGCGGCACCGGGGAGCTGGTTTGGCGGCCGCGCCCCGAGGGCTACTCGCTCGCCATGCGCGGCACGGCCTTCTCGCTGAACATCATCGAGTGGACGAGCGAGGGTGGTTTCGATAATGCGGGACTGGCCCCCGTCCGCTACGTCGACCGCCGCCGCGCCCGGGATGCCCGCGCCGCCAACTTCCAGCGCGACAAGGGGCAGATCACGTTCTCGGGGCCGGCCACGGTGTACCCGCTGGTGCCGGGCGCGCAGGACCGGGTGTCGTGGATGTTGCAGTTGCCCGCGATCGTGGCGGCCGCGCCCGCAGTCTTCGTGCCGGGCGAGCGCATCGGCATCTTCGTGGTGGGCGCGCGCGGCGATGCCGAGGTGTGGACCTTCACCGTCGAAGGCCGCGAGGCGGTCGACCTGCCGGCCGGCCGCATCGAGACCACGCTGCGCCTGCGCCGCGAACCCCGCAAGCCTTTCGACACGCGCGTCGACGTGTGGCTCGACCCCGCCCGGCACCATCTGCCGGTGCGCCTGAGGCTCAGTTCGGTCGAGGCCGGGGATGGCAACGAGTTCCTGCTGGAGTCCATGACCCTTCAGCCTTGAGGGTGACCCTGTCTTGAATTCCCAGGCTGCGGGCCCACCTCTTCCACTCAAGGAGGGGTCATCATGAACATGGTCTACAACTCTGACAGTTTTGTCGTCGTGCGTTTCGAGGTGGCGGCGGGCGACGGCCCCGATCCGGTCCAGACGTCGGCGCGCGGCGGCTTCGAGATCGTCGACAAGTTCGCAGGCAAGGGCATCTACCTCGAAGGGGCGCTGGCCGAGCGCTTTCACGAGGGCGTGCAGGCCCTGGCCAGGAACGATCCGACGCCCGAACAGATCGACGACTACATCTCGGGCTACACGCAACTGGCGCAACAGACGGTCACCCTGCACTGACGCGACGCCATGCGCCCGGCAGTGAAGAAGTGACGGCCTGGGTCAACGAGAGTCCGCCGAACACCGTTGACCCACCGCAAGGGCTTGCCGGCCGACCCCTGCTGCGCCAAGATCGTGCGCAATCTGCGGCCTTGGGAAAGTGGCTCGATGGTGCGATCTGCCGGTGATGCGCGAAACGTTCTGTCCCCCGGTCTGGCGGAAGCGCCCGTGCTGGACGTGCTGTGTTCGCACTTCGTTCTCACGCTCACGCTGCGGCAGGCCGGACGCTTCAATCTCCGTCGGGACTGGAACAGCCTGCTCTCGCTGACCGGCCGCCACCTGGTGTGGCCGGCCCCGGTGCTGGGCCGCGTGCGCGCCTTCCTGAAGCAGCGCTGCAAGGGCAACGCGGCCTGGAAGGGCCACGATGCACTGAGCGACGATGCCTTCATCACGCGCCATGGCGGTTGGAGGGGCCCCTACGAAGAAGGCACGCTCTTCTTCTACATCGACGAATACATCAAGGACGCGCCCAAGGACCTGCTGACGGTGCTGGGCGTCACCTGCGACTGGCTGGCGCGGCGCCTGAAGAAGGAATCGACGCTGGTGCAGAAGAACATCGACGCGCTGGCCGGACTGCTGCAACTGAACCCGGCCGAGCGCGCGCTGCTGCTGTACGGCACGCTGGCGCGCTACCAGCGCGACCTGCGCGGGCTGCTGGTGGAGTTCAAGGTCTCCAACGCCCAGGAGGCCTACAGCGCCATCGCCTCGGTGGCCGGCGTCGAGGCCAGCGACGTCGCCGAGGCCTTGCGTGCCGGCTCGCGGCTGGAACGCATCGGCATGATCGAGAACCTGATCTCCGAGCAGAACATCACCGATCTGGCCGACCTGATGAAGGTCAGCGAACAGCTGCCCCCGGTGCTGATGCGCGAGTACCGCGGCCCGAGCGACCTGATGGCGGTGTTCACGCGGCCCGCGCCGCGCAGTGAACTGGTGCCGGGCGACTTCCACTTCGTCGCCGACGACGTGCAGATGCTCACCGCCCTGCTGAAGAACGCCGCCGAGCGCAAGGAGCCGGGCGTCAACGTGCTGCTGTACGGCCCGCCCGGCACCGGCAAGACCGAGCTGGCCAAGGTCTGCGCCGCGGCGGCCGGCCTGGAGCTCTACGAGGTCGAGTACGCCGACCGCGACGGCAACAGCCTGTCGGGCCGCGACCGCTACCGCAGCCTGCAGATCAGCCAGGTGTTCCTGAAGAGCAGCGCCGGCGTGGCGCTGCTGTTCGACGAGGTCGAAGACGTCTTCCCTCCCATCTCCAGCGAAGCGGCACAGCTCATCGCGCGGCTGGACAGCAGCGGCGAAGCCCCTCCCTCGGCCAGCGTCAACGGCAAGGCCTGGGTGAACCAGATCCTGGAGACCAACCCTGTGCCGGTGATCTGGGTCACCAACCGCATCGAGCAGATCGACCCCGCCTTCCGCCGCCGCTTCCAGTACCACCTGATGCTCAAATCGCCGCCGCCGGGGGCGCGGCAGGCGGTGGTCACGCGGGCCCTGGCCGGCACGCCGGTGAGCGAGGGCTTCGCGGCCAAGCTCGCCGAACGCCGCGGGCTGACGCCGGCGCAGATCCGCACGGCGGTGCGTTTCGCGCGTCTGGCGCAACCCGCCGATGCCGCGTCGGATGCCGAGGCCTTCGAGGCCCTGGTGCAGCGCCAGCTGGGCAATGCCGACCGTGCACTGGGCGGGTCGAACGCCGAACGCGGCGCCCGACCGGTGGTCACCGGCTACGACCTCTCGCTGCTGAACGTCGAGACACGCTTCGAGATCCCGAAGATCATCGAGGCGCTGCAGCGCCGCGGCCACGGCACCTTGTGTTTCCACGGTGCGCCGGGCACCGGCAAGACGGCGCTGGCCGAACACATTGCCACCGCGATGCAGCGCCCGCTGATGATCCGCCAGACCAGCGACATCGCCAGCAAGTACGTCGGCGAAACCGAGCAGAACATGGCGCGCATGTTCGAGGAAGCAGGAACCGAGCAGGCCGTGCTGCTGCTCGACGAGGCCGACAGCTTCCTGCGCAGCCGCAAGCTGGCCGAGCGCAACTACGAGATCACCGAGGTCAACGAGATGCTGCAGGGCATGGAGCGCTTTCCGGGCGTGTTCATCTGCACCACCAACCTCTTCGACGAACTCGACGAGGCCGCGTTGCGCCGCTTCACCTTCAAGATCCGCTTCCACCCGCTCACCGCCCTGCAGCGCGAACGCATGTTCGTGACCGAGGCCCTGGCCGGCGACGACACGCGGTTCACTGGCGAGCAGCGCCAGCGGTTGCTCGCGCTCGACCAGCTGGTGCCCGGCGACTTCGCGGCGGTCAAGCGCCAGGTCGAGATCCTTGCACTGCCGTTCGAGGCCGACGAGTTCCTGTCTCAGCTGGAGAGCGAGCACCGCGTGAAGCCCGAGGTGCGACAGCGCCGCGGTATCGGCTTCGGCCGCACGAACTGAAGCTGCCACGGCGTGCGTTGCTGCGCACCCGCCGGCTCAACCCGGCGGCGAGTGCGCCGACAACGTGGGCATGACTCCGCCGGCGCAGACTCCCCTGCTCGAGAGCCTGCTGCAGGGCGGGCTGCTGCTGATGGCGACGGCGCTGGTGGTGGCCCTGGTGCTCTACAACCGCCAGCGCAGGCGCGGCAGGCGGCTGGGGCGCAAGCTCGAAGCCGCGCATTCGCGCCTCGACAACGCGCTGCTTCACGACCGGCTCACCGGCCTGAAGACCCGCGAAGAGTTCGAAGCCTCGCTGGAGATCGCCGCCGCGGCCTGCGACCGCGACCGCAGCACGCTGGGCGTGCTGATGCTCGGACTGGACCAGTTCCGCGTCGTCAACGACGCCTTCGGCCATGCCCTGGGCGACACCCTGCTGCAGCGCGTGGCCGCGCGCATCACCGAAGCGCTGCCAGGCTGCGCCGCAGCACGCCTGGCCGGCGATGAATTCGTGGTGCTGGTGCCTGGGCAGGACGCCCTCGTCCGACAGCGGACGCTGAAGCTGCTCGACGCCTTCAAGGCCCCGTTCGAGGTGGACGGCCAACCACTGCAGGTGGGCTGTTCGATCGGCCTGGCGCTGTACCCCCTGCATGGCGCGCGCCAGCGTCTGACCACCAATGCCCACGCCGCCATGCGCGCGGCCAAGACCGCCGGCGGCGGGGCCTACTCGGAGTACGAGCCGTCGATGGGCGTGAACGTACGCGAGCAGGCCGAGCTGGCGCACGAGCTGCGCACGGCCGTCGAGCGGCGCGAACTGGAACTGGTCTACCAGCCCAAGATCGACGCGCTCAGCCTGCAGATCACCGCCGCAGAGGCCCTGCTGCGCTGGAACCATCCGCGCCGCGGCGTGGTCAGCCCGGGCGTCTTCATCCCGGTGGCCGAGCGCCACGGGCTCATCGGCGCCATCGGCAACTGGGTCATCGAGGAAGCCTGCCGCCAGGCCGCCGAGTGGCGCGAACAGGGGCTGCGCATGCGCGTGGCCGTCAACCTGTCGGGCTTCCAGGTGCGCCAGCACGACCTCGTCGACCGCATCGAGGCGGCGCTGAAGGCGCACCGCCTGGTGCCCTCCCGCTTCACCTGCGAAATCACCGAGTCTGTGGCGATGGAGGACACGAAGATCACGCAGCAGGCCTTCGACCGCCTGCGCAGTGCCGGGGTGCACGTCTCGATCGACGACTTCGGCACCGGCTACTCGAGCCTGGCCTCGCTGCGCCGCCTGCCTGCCGCGGAACTGAAGATCGACCGCGCCTTCGTCAGCGACCTGGAAACCAGCCACGATTCACGCGCCATCGTCACCGCAGTGGTGCAGATGGCGCATTCGATGGACCTCCGCGTGGTGGCCGAGGGCGTGGAGACTGAAGCGCAGCGCGACCTGCTGGTCCTGCTCGGCTGCGACGAACTGCAGGGTTTCCTGTTCGCCAAGCCGATGTCGGCCAAGGCGCTGGCGCTGTGGGCCAGCGACGACGGCCCGAGGGCCGAGGGCATGTTCAGGCCCTCGCTGTTCGAGGACACCAACGCGCTGCCGCTGGACCCGTAGCCCCTGGCCCCTAGCCAGTTTCTACATCTGCTCCCAGGGCAGGCCGTCGAAGCGCCAGCCGTTGAGGCGCCCGCGCTGGAAGTGCTCGTCGAGCTCGCCCTCGAAGCCGTGCAGTACGTTGACCACGTCGGCGAAGCCCGCGGCCTCCAGCGCTTCACCGGCGTCTATGGTGCGGCGCCCCGAGCGGCACAGCAGCACCACCGGCCGCGCCTTGCCGCCGGCCTCGCGCTGCACCTGCTCGACGAAGCGCTCGGGGTGGGCCTGCATCTCGGGGTACTCGTACCAGGGGATGTGCACCACGCCGGGAGGGTGGCCGACATAGAGGTACTCGATCTCCATGCGCACATCGACGAACAAGGCGTCGGGGTGGTCCAACAGGTACTGCCAGCTCTCGCGCGGCGTGAGGTGCTTCATGGTGGGGTGAAGGGGCTTTTCCTACAATGCGGCGATGAACTCGACGACCCAGGCCGGAACGTACAGCCGAGGCGCGGCACTGCCCGCGATTCTCCGCCATCGCATCGCGATCATCGACGGCGCCATGGGCACCATGATCCAGCGCTACAAGCTGCAGGAGGCCGACTTCCGCAACGCCGCGCTGGCCGACCACCCGAAGGACCTCAAGGGCAACAACGATCTGCTGGTGCTGACGCGGCCCGACGTCATCGAGCAGATCCACGCCCAGTACCTGGCCGCGGGTGCCGACATCATCGAGACCAACACCTTCGGCGCCACCTCCATCGCACAGGAAGACTACGGCCTGGGCCACCTGGCGCGCGAGATGAACCTGGCGGCCGCGCGCATCGCGCGCCAGGCCGCCGACGCAGCCAGCACACCCGACAAGCCGCGCTTCGTGGCCGGCGCGCTGGGCCCCACGCCGCGCACCGCCAGCATCAGCCCCGACGTCAACGACCCCGGCGCGCGCAACGTCAGCTTCGACCAGCTGCGCGAGGCCTACCGCGAGCAGGCCCAGGCGCTGCTGGACGGCGGCTGCGACCTGTTCCTGGTCGAGACCATCTTCGACACGCTCAACGCCAAGGCCGCCATCTTCGCGCTCGACGAAGTGATGGAGGCCAGCGGCGAGCGGCTGCCCGTCATCATCAGCGGCACCGTGACCGACGCCTCGGGCCGCATCTTGTCGGGCCAGACCGTCGCCGCCTTCTGGAATTCGGTGCGCCACGCACGGCCGCTGGCCGTGGGCCTGAACTGTGCGCTGGGCGCTGCGCTGATGCGCCCCTACATCGAAGAGCTGGCCAAGGTGGCCGGCGACACCTTCATCAGCTGCTACCCCAACGCCGGCCTGCCCAACCCGATGAGCGACACCGGCTTCGACGAGACGCCACCGGTCACCGGCAGCCTGATGGAGGACTTCGCGCGCGTTGGCTTCCTGAACATCGCCGGCGGCTGCTGCGGCACGACGCCGGAGCACATCGCCGAGATCGCCAGGCGTGTCGGCAGCTACCGGCCCCGAGGGCTGCACGACAGGATGTTCAGCCAACTGCTCGAAGCGGCCTGAGGGCCGGCAACCGGCCGCCGCGGGATTCCCGGCAATCCTGCGCACCCCTGCGGCCGGGTCCGGCACGGGCGGCCGATAGAATCCACGAGGTTCCGAGGAGCGTTGCGACGCCCGCCTTCACCGGCGGCGCCAGGCTCGGACCGCGCCACCCGCTGGCGACCGCAACGGCGCTCACCCTGCTTCCAAGAGCCCCGGGTGAAACGCCATGAATGCCAAAGTCCTGTCCCAGCCGATGCGCCTGTCGGGCCTCGAGCCCGTCACGATCGGCCCTGACTCGCTGTTCGTCAACATCGGCGAGCGCACCAACGTCACGGGTTCCCGCGTCTTCGCGAAGATGATCCTCGAAGGCCGCTTCGAGGACGCGCTGTCGGTGGCCCGCCAGCAGGTGGAGAACGGCGCGCAGATCATCGACATCAACATGGACGAGGCGATGCTCGACTCGGCCGCGGCGATGGAGCGCTTCCTCAAGCTCATCGCGGGCGAGCCCGAGATCGCGCGCGTGCCCATCATGATCGACAGCTCGAAGTGGAGCGTGATCGAGACCGGCCTGAAGTGCATCCAGGGCAAGGGCATCGTCAACAGCATCAGCCTGAAGGAAGGCGAGGAAGAGTTCAGGCGCCAGGCGACGCTGGTGCGCCGCTACGGCGCCGCGGCCGTGGTGATGGCCTTCGACGAGCAGGGCCAGGCCGACACCTTCCAGCGCAAGATCGACATCTGCGCGCGCGCCTACCGCATCCTGGTCGACGAGGTCGGTTTCCCGGCCGAGGACATCATCTTCGACCCCAACATCTTCGCCATCGCCACCGGCATCGAGGAACACGACAACTACGCCGTCGACTTCATCAACGCGACGCGCTGGATCAAGCAGAACCTGCCCGGCGCCAAGGTCTCTGGCGGCGTGAGCAACGTGAGCTTCAGCTTCCGCGGCAACGACCCCGTGCGCGAGGCCATCCACACCGTGTTCCTGTACCACGCCATCCAGGCCGGCATGGACATGGGCATCGTCAACGCCGGCATGATGGGCGTGTACGACGACCTCGAGCCGGTGCTGCGCGAGCGTGTCGAAGACGTGGTGCTGAACCGCAAGGCGGCGTACAAGGACGGCGAGCCGATGCTGTCGCCTGGCGAGCGCCTGATCGAGATCGCCGAGACCGCCAAGGGTGCCGCCAAGGACGACAGCGCCAAGCTGGCCTGGCGCGCAGGCGACGTCGACCACCGCCTGAGCCACGCGCTGGTGCACGGCATCACCGAGTTCATCACTGCCGACACCGAAGAGGCCTGGCAGGCCATCCAGGCCCGCGGCGGGCGGCCGCTGCACGTCATCGAAGGCCCGCTGATGGCCGGCATGAACGTGGTGGGCGACCTCTTCGGCCAGGGCAAGATGTTCCTGCCCCAGGTGGTGAAGAGCGCGCGCGTGATGAAGCAGGCCGTGGCGCACCTGCTGCCCTACATCGAGGCCGAGAAGCTGGCCCTGGTGGCCGGCGGCGGCGAGGCCAAGCCCAAGGGCAAGATCGTCATCGCCACCGTGAAGGGCGACGTGCACGACATCGGCAAGAACATCGTCACCGTCGTGCTCCAGTGCAACAACTTCGAAGTCATCAACATGGGCGTGATGGTCCCGTGCAAGGACATCCTGGCCAAGGCGCGCGAGGAAGGCGCCGACATCGTGGGCCTGAGCGGCCTCATCACGCCCAGCCTGGAAGAGATGCAGTACGTGGCCGCGGAGATGCAGCGCGACGAACACTTCCGCAGCCGCAGGACGCCGCTGCTGATCGGCGGCGCGACCTGCAGCCGCGTGCACACCGCGGTGAAGATCGCGCCGCACTACGACGGCCCGGTGGTCTACGTGCCCGACGCCTCGCGCAGCGTGGGCGTGTGCAGCGACCTGCTGTCCGACGAGCGCGCCGCGAAGTTCATCGACGAGCTGAAGACCGACTACGAGCGCGTGCGCCAGCAGCACGCCGGCAAGAAGGCCACGCCGTTGGTCACGCTGGCGCAGGCACGCGCGAACAAGACACCGATCGACTGGCAGGCCTGCGTGCCGCCGAAGCCTCGCGTCATCGGCCGCCGCGTCTTCCGCAACTACGACCTGGGCGAGCTGGCCGGCTGCATCGACTGGGCGCCCTTCTTTCAGACCTGGGACCTGGCCGGCAAGTTTCCCGAGATCCTGCGCGACGAGATCGTCGGCGCCGAGGCCACGCGCGTGATGAGCGACGGCAAGCGCCTGCTGCAGCGCGCCATCGAAGGGCGCTGGCTCACTGCCAACGGCGTCATCCAGCTGCTGCCGGCCAACACGGTGGACGACGACACCATCGAGGTCTACGCCGACGAGTCGCGCAGCGAGGTGCTGCTGCGCTGGTCGCCGCTGCGCCTGCAGACCGAGCGCCCGGTGGTCGACGGCGTGCTGCGCCCCAACCGCAGCCTGGCCGACTTCATCGCGCCCAGGGGCGTGAAGGCCGACTACATCGGGATGTTCGCGGTGACGGCCGGCATCGGCGTCGAGAAGAAGGAAAGGCAGTTCACCGACGACCACGACGACTACTCGGCCATCATGCTGAAGGCCCTGGCCGACCGCCTCGCCGAAGCCTTCGCCGAGCGCCTGCACCAGCGCGTGCGCACCGAGTTCTGGGGCTATGCCGAGGGCGAGACGCTGAGCAACGCCGAGCTGATCGCCGAGCAGTACCGCGGCATCCGCCCGGCGCCGGGCTACCCGGCCTGCCCCGACCACAGCGTCAAGCGTGACATGTTCCGCGTGCTGGCGGCCGAGGACATCGGCATGGCGCTGACCGAGAGCCTGGCGATGTCGCCGGCGGCCAGCGTCAGCGGCTTCTACCTCGCGCACCCCGACGCCACGTACTTCAATGTGGGCCGGATCGGCGACGACCAACTGCGCGACTGGGCCGCGAGGCAGGCCGTGGCGGTGGAGCAGGCCGCGCGCTGGCTGGCGCCTGTGCTCGGCTGAGCGAACGCCCGCACTGGCTGCAGCAAGTCGGAAAGACTTGCGTGCAGGCGTAAGGATTGTTCATTCGGCGCACTCCTGGGCATGCGGCGAGCCCGCAAACCTACATCATCCGCGGGCCTTCACGGAGCCCGCATCTTGAGTCCGACCCGCCTGCTTGCCGCTTTCGCACTGGCCCTCCTGCTCGCCGCCTGCGGCGGTGGCGGCGGCGCCGAAACTCCCAGCCCGGCGGCTCCGGCCCCCACGTCGCCGGGCCCGGCCCCGGTCGCCACGCCGCCCACGCCGCCTGCCGCCGTGGTCGAGCGGCCCGCCACGCGAGCCGAGGCCGCGCGCTTCCTGACACAGGCCACGTTCGGCCCCACCGAGGCCGAGATCGACGCCTTGATGCAGTCCGGCTACGCGGCCTGGATCGACCGCCAGTTCACCCTGCCCGCGCGCTCGCACCGGGCGGCCTGGGAGGCCGCAGACGCCGCCGTCAAGGCGCGCCAGGCGAACGCCTCGGCCGGCCAGACCGAGGTCTTCGACGGCTTCTGGACGCAGGCGATCACCGGGCCCGACCAGCTGCGCCAGCGCGTCGTGTTCGCGCTGTCGCAGATCTTCGTGATCTCGATGGTCGACGGCACCGTGGGCGACCAGCCGCGCGCCGCCGCGGCCTGGCTGGACATGCTGGGCGACAAGGGGCTGGGCAGCTACCGTGAGTTGATCGAAGGCGTGGCGCGCCACCCGCTGATGGGCGCCTACCTGTCGCACCTGCGCAACCAGAAGGCCGATGCCCGCAGCGGCCGGGTGCCCGACGAGAATTTCGCGCGCGAGGTGATGCAGCTCTTCGCCATCGGCGTGGTCCAGCTCGACGAGGCCGGCCGTGCCGGCACCGAAGCCACCTACACGCCGGCCGACATCAGCGGCCTGGCCCGCGTCTTCACGGGCTTCAGCTGGGCCTGTCCCGACTGGCCCGACAACAGCTGCTTCTCACGCGGCAGCGCCAACAACAGCAGCGACGCCGACCGCTGGTTCAAGCCCATGCTGGGCTATCCGCAGTACCACAGCACGGAAGAAAAGCGCTTCCTCACCGCCGCCATCGCGCCGCAGGGGCAGTCCAATCCCGACGCCAGCCTGAAGGCCGCACTCGACACGCTGGCCGCACATCCCAACGTCGGCCCCTTCATCGGTCGGCAGCTCATCCAGCGACTGGTGACCAGCAACCCCAGCGAGGCCTACGTGACGGCCGTCTCGCGCGCGTTCGCCAACAACGGTGCGGGCCAGCGCGGTGACATGAAGGCGGTGATCAAGGCCGTGCTGATGCACCCCGAGGCGCGCCAGGTGTCTGACCGCACGGGCAAGGTACGCGAGCCCGTGCTGCGGCTGTCCGCACTGCTGCGCGCCTTCGACTACCGGTCCGAGACCGGCCTCTGGCGTGTGGGCAACACCGACAACCCGGCCAACTCGCTGGGCCAGACCGTGCTGCGCGCACCTTCGGTCTTCAACTTCTGGCGGCCGGGCTACGTGGCACCGGGCTCGAAGTCGGCAGCGGCCGGACTGGTGGCGCCGGAGCTGCAGGCCATGCACGAGACCACCACGGCCGGCTACGTCAACTACATGCGCGAGGTCGTGTCGGGCGGCATCGGGCCCAACGGCGCCAGCGGCAGGCGCGACATCCAGCCCGACTTCGCGCCCGAGCTGGCACTGGCCGAACGCCCAGCCGACCTGGTCGACCGCGTGACGGGCCGCCTGATCACCGGCGCGGCGCCCGCCACGCTGAAGAGCCAGATCGTCGGCGCGGTCGGCAGCATCGTGGTGCCCACGCTGAACGCCACGGCCAGCAACCAGCGGGCCGTGGACGAGGCCAGGCGCGCGCGCGTCAACGTCGCCGTGCTGCTGACGCTGGTGTCGCCCGAATTCCAGGTGCAGCGATGAGCCGGAGACCCCGCATGACAAACGCTTCTTCCGCCTCGCGGCGACTCTTTCTGCAGCAGGCCTCGGCTTTCAGCGCGCTGGCCGGCGTGGGGGCGCCGCTGGCGCTGAACCTGGCCGCGGCGGGCTCGGCGCTGGCGCAGAGCGCGGGCGACTACAAGGCCATCGTGTGCCTGTTCCTGTTCGGCGGCAACGACGCCTTCAACATGGTGCTGCCGACCGACGCCGCGTCCTGGGCCGCCTACAGCGCCACGCGCAACCAGGCGCCCGACTCCATTGCGCTGCTGGCACCCGGCACCGCGCTACAGGGCAATGCTGCCGCCGCTTCGCCCGCGCGGCTGGGCGGTGTGCTGCCGATCCGGCCGCTCGATGCGCAGGGCCGCAGCTTCGCGCTGCATCCGGTGATGGGCACGCTGCAGTCGATGTTCGACACCGACCGGCGACTGGCCATCCTGCCCAACATCGGCCCCCTGGTGATGCCGACGACCAAGGCGCAGATGGGCCAGAACAACCACCCGAAGCCGGCCCGCCTGTACTCGCACAACGACCAGCAGAACACCTGGCAGGCGCTGGCGCCCGAAGGCGCCACGCGCGGCTGGGGCGGGCGCATCGCCGACATGCTGGCCGCCGCCAACGGGCAGCCGATCTTCACCTCGGTCTCGGCAGCCGGCAACGCCGTCTGGCTGGCCGGCGACAGGGTGAGACCCTACCAGGTGAGCACCGGCGGCGCGGTGCGCGTCGGGCAGGACGGCAACGGCCGCCTGTACGGCTCGGCCGCTGCCGGTGCCGCACTCAACAGCATCGTGGGCGGCCTTCGCGGCACGCACGTGCTGGAAGCCGACGTGGCGGCCATCGCGCAGCGCAGCGTGGACGCCGAAGCCGCGCTGCGCACGGCGCTGAGGGCTCCCGGCGAAGCCGCCTTCGGCACCGCACCGGCCAGCGGTGCCTACAACGCCAACGCCGACCCCAAGCTGCGCTACGACAACCCCTTGACCGGCACCCAGGCCTTCAACGGCCTGGCGCAGCAGCTGCAGGTGGTGGCCAGGATGATCGACGCGGCCCAGCGCGGCGCCGTGGGCGTGCGCCGGCAGGTCTTCTTCGTGAGCCTGGGCGGCTTCGACACGCACGACCAGCAGAACCGTCTGCAGGCCGACCTGATGGCGCGCCTGGCGCACGGCCTGCGCTACTTCGACACCACCCTGGCGGCCATCGGCGCCGCGAACCAGGTGACGACCTTCACGGCATCGGACTTCGGCCGCACCTTCACCAGCAACGGCGACGGCACCGACCACGGCTGGGGTTCGCACCACCTGGTGATGGGCGGCGCCGTGCGCGGCGGCAATCTCTATGGCCGTTTCCCCACGCTGGGCGCGAAGAACCCGGGCAACAACAACTTCGACAGCAGCCCCGACCAGCTGGGCAATGGCTCGCTGCTGCCGGGGACCTCGGTCGACCAGCTCGGCGCCACGCTGGGCCGCTGGTTCGGGCTCAGCGATGCCCAGTTGCTCGACGTCTTCCCGAACCTGGCGAACTTCGACGCCGCACGACGCAACCTGGGCTTCATGAACGCCTGAGCGCTGCGGCCTTCATCAGGGCGCCTGCAGGCCGCGCTGCGCCTGCAGCGCCTCGGCCACATGCGCAGTGCCGACCTGGGCCGCACCGGCCAGATCGGCGACGCTGCGCGCCACCTTCAGCGTGCGGTGCAGGCGCCGGCCCGACCAGCCCAGGCGCTCGGCTGCGCTCCTGAGGAACTTCGCCGCCGCCCCGTCGAGCGCGGCGTGCTCGTCCAGGGCCGAGGCCTCGAGCAGGGCGTTGGGCACGCCCTGGCGTTCGATCTGGCGCCGGCGCGCCGCGCCCACCCGCTCGGCCACCACGGCCGACGGCTCGCCGTCGGGCAGCGCCATCAGCTCCGACGGCTTGACCGCCAGCACTTCGATCTGCAGGTCGATGCGGTCGAGCAGCGGCCCTGACAGCCGCCCCTGGTAGCGCGCCACGGCCTCGGGCGTGCAGCGGCAGTGGCGCCCCGTGGCCGCCGCGGCACCCAGGTAGCCACAGGGGCAGGGGTTCATGGCAGCGACGAGCTGGAAGCGGGCCGGAAACTGCGCCTGACGCGCTGCGCGCGAGATGGTGATGACGCCGGTTTCCAGCGGCTCCCGCAAGGCCTCCAGCGCGCTGCGCGGAAACTCCGGCAGTTCGTCCAGGAAGAGCACGCCACCGTGGGCCAGCGAGATCTCGCCGGGCCGCGGTGGTGACCCGCCCCCCACCAGCGCCACCGCGCTGGCCGAGTGATGCGGATGTCGCACCGGCCGCTGGCCGAACGCGGCGGGGTCGAAACCCTGCGACGAGAGGCCGCGCAGGGCGGCGCTGCCCAGCGCTTCGTCGTCGTCCATCAACGGCAGGATGCCCGGCAGGCGCTGCGCCAGCATCGACTTGCCGGTGCCGGGCGGGCCGATCAGCAGCACGCTGTGCATGCCGGCCGCCGCGATCTCCAGGGCGCGCTTGGCGCCGGCCTGTCCCTTCACCTCGCGCAGATCGGGGCCGTCCTGGCGCAGCGCGCGCGGCAGCGGCTGCGCCAGCGCCAGGGGCACGGCCTCGTCGCCGCTGCGCAGTGACTGCACCACCTCGCCCAGGTGGCGCGCGCCGCAGACGCGCACGCCCTGCGCCTGCGCGGCGGCAGCGGCACTCTCGGCCGGCAGCACCAGCGTGCGCGCGCTTCCGGCGCGCCGCAAGGCCAGGCCCAGCGCCAGCGCGCCGCGCACCGGCCGCAGGTCGCCGGCCAGCGACAGTTCGCCGGCGAATTCATGGGCGGCCAGCCGCGCCATGTCGATCTCGCCGCCGGCTGCCAGGATGCCCAGCGCGATGGCGAGGTCGAAGCGCCCGCTCTCCTTGGGCAGGTCGGCCGGCGCGAGGTTGACCACCACGCGCTTGTTGTGAGGGAAGGTGAAGCCGCTGTGCTGCAGCGCCGCACGCACGCGTTCGCGGGCCTCCTTCACCTCGGTGTCGGCCAGGCCCACCAGCGTGAAGCTGGGCAGGCCATTGGCCAGGTGCACTTCCACCTGCACTTCGGGCGCGTCGATGCCGTCCAGCGCGCGGCTGTGGACCACTGCCAGGCTCATGTCCCGCTCTCCCTGTGTCTCGATGCTCCTGATTCTGGGATCCGGCGCCGACGCGCCGCACCCCCAGCGGGACGCCACCCGAAGGGGGCGCCCGCACGGTGGCGAGCGGCCGCCACGGGGTCGTGCACCAAATCGATGCGCTCGCCGCGCTTACACCACTTTGGTGCACACAAAGCCGGCGGGCAGCGCTCGATGCGCTGCGCTGGGGCGCTGGCCGGGGAACTGCAAGGGGATGGCGGGTGGCACGGAAGCTGCAACCCGAGGGACAACCCTGCCCAGCAGACCTTCCCAACAACATGGAGCGCTCATGAAAAAACTCATCCTGGCCACGTCAGCCGTCCTTGCACTCACCGCCGTGCCCAGCGTCTCCTTCGCCGACCTGGCCTTCAACGTCGGTGTGGTCAGCGACTACCGCTATCGCGGCATCTCCCAGACCCGCGTCAAGCCCGCCGTGCAGGGCGGCGCCGACTACAGCGCCGGCGGCCTGTACCTGGGTGTCTGGGCCTCGACCATCAAGTGGATCAAGGACATTCCGGGCGGCGACGCGGGCATCGAGGTCGACCTGTATGGCGGCTACAAGGGCGAACTGGTCAAGGGCGTCGGCTACGACGTCGGCGTGCTGACCTACATCTATCCGAGCAACAAGCTGAGCCCCAGCGCCAACACCACCGAGCTCTACGGTGCCGTGACTTTCGGACCGGCCACGCTGAAGTACTCGCACGCCGTGACGAACACCTTCGCCAACGCGGACAGCAAGAACAGCTACTACCTCGACCTGTCGGCAGGCTTCGACGTCGGCGGCGGGCTGATGCTCACGCCGCACATCGGCTACCAGAAGATCAAGGGGCCGGCCAGCGACCCCGCCAGCTACACCGACTACTCGGTGACGGTGTCCAAGGACTTCAGCGGTCTGGTGGTCAGCGCCGCCGTCGTCGGCACCGATGCCGACAAGAGCTTCTACTCGCCCGGCGCCAACGCCAACAGCACCAAGTTCCTCGGCAAGACCGGCGTCGTGCTGGGTGTCAAGTACAACTTCTGAAGCCCGGCCCGGTGAACGGCCGCGTGCCGTTCACCGTCCTTACCTCGTTTGGAGATGACCATGAAGATGGTGACGGCGATCATCAAGCCATTCAAGCTCGATGAAGTTCGCGAAGCCCTGAGCGGCATTGGCGTTCAAGGCATCACGGTGACCGAAGTGAAGGGCTTCGGCCGCCAGAAGGGCCACACCGAGCTGTACCGCGGCGCGGAGTACGTGGTCGACTTCCTGCCCAAGGTGAAGATCGAGGCGGCCGTCGACGAAGCCATCGTCGACCGCGTCATCGAAGCCATCGAAGGCGCCGCCCGCACCGGCAAGATCGGTGACGGAAAGATCTTCATCAGCTCGCTCGAGCAGGTGGTGCGCATCCGCACCGGCGAGACCGGCAAGGCCGCGCTCTGAGCCCCATCACACCAGAGAAGAGATCATGAAAAAACTGATTGCCACCCTCGCCCTGGGCCTCGCGGTCCTGGGCTTCGGCGACGCTGCATGGGCCCAGGACGCTGCGGCCTCGGCTGCCGCCGCCTCCGCTCCAGCCGTGGCCGCGCCAGCAGCCGAAGCCGCATCGGCCGCTGCGCCTGCTGCGCCGGCTGCGGCGGCCGCCACTCCCACCGTCCACAAGGGCGACGTGGCCTGGATGATGACCGCCACGGTGATCGTCGTCTTCATGGCCTTGCCCGGCCTGGCGCTGTTCTACGGCGGCCTCGTGCGCAGCAAGAACATGCTGTCGGTGCTGATGCAGGTGATGGTCGTGTTCTCCCTGATCGCCGTGCTGTGGGTGGTCTACGGCTACAGCCTGGCCTTCGGCGGCGAAGGAGCGATCATCGCGGGCTTCGACAAGGTCTTCCTGAAGGGCGTGACGGTCGATTCGCTGGCCGACACCTTCACGGCCGACGTGAAGCTGCCCGAGTTCATCTTCATCGCCTTCCAGGCCACCTTCGCCGGCATCACCTGCGCGCTCATCGTCGGCTCCTTCGCCGAACGCATGAAGTTCTCGGCCGTGCTGATCTTCTCGGTGCTGTGGTTCACCTTCGCCTACCTGCCCATCGCCCACATGGTGTGGGGCGCTGGCGGCTACCTGCTCGGCAAGGGTGCGCTGGACTTCGCGGGCGGCACGGTGGTGCACATCAATGCCGGCATCGCCGGTCTGGTGGGCGCCTACATGCTGGGCAAGCGCATCGGCTACGGCAAGGAGTCGATGACCCCGCACTCGCTGACGCTGACCATGGTCGGTGCCTCGATGCTTTGGGTGGGCTGGTTCGGCTTCAACGCCGGTTCGGCACTGGAAGCCAACGCCGGTGCAGCGCTTGCCTTCATCAACACACTGATCGCCGCGGCAGCAGCGGTGCTGGCCTGGTGCGTGGGCGAAGCGCTGAGCAAGGGCAAGGCCTCGATGCTGGGCGCCGCGTCGGGTGCCGTGGCGGGCCTGGTGGCCATCACGCCGGCCTGCGGCTCCGTCGGCCCGATGGGTGCGGTCGTGATCGGCTTCGTGTCCGGCTTCGTCTGCCTGTGGGGCGTGAACGGCCTCAAGCGCATGCTGGGTGCCGATGACTCGCTGGACGTGTTCGGCGTGCACGGCGTCGGCGGCATCGTGGGCGCGCTGCTGACCGGTGTCTTCACGGCACCCTGGCTCGGCGGCACGGGCAAGCCCGACTTCTCCATCGCCAGCCAGCTCTTCGTGCAGGCCGAAGGTGTGGTCATCACCATCCTGTGGTCAGGCGTCGTCGCGGCGATCGCCTACAAGATCGTCGACATGGTGGTCGGCCTGCGCGTACCCGAGGACGAGGAGCGCGAAGGCCTCGACATCACTTCGCACGGCGAAACCGCCTACAGCAAGTAAGCTCGTCATCGGGCGCTTGCTGCCCGATGCTCAGGGGCCACTTCGGTGGCCCCTTCTCATTGGGAGCGCGCGCCCTGTCAGCCGACAGGCAGTCCGGCCAGTGGCCGCGGCAAGCCCGCGGGCGAGGGCTCCGAAGGGAACCACATCGTCACCGCGGTGCCCTGGCCGGGAGCGCTGTCGAGGTCGATGCGGCCGCCCTGCAGTTCGACGATCTCCTTGACCAGGCTCATGCCCAGGCCGGTGCCGGGAATGTTGCCCGAGGGGTCGGCGCGGTAGAAGCGCTCGAAGACGCGCTGGCACTCCTGGGCGCTCATGCCGATGCCGCAGTCCCGCACGGTCACGCCCACCATGGGCCGGCCGTCGACCTCGCCGTCGTGGGTGCTCAGCGTGATCTCGCCGCCTTGCGGCGAATACTTGTAGGCGTTGGACAGCACGTTGGTCAGCGCGCGCAGGGTCTTGTCGGGGTCGAGCAGCAGTTCGGCTTCGTCGTGTTCCAGCGTGACCTGCACCCGCCGCGCATCGCCGGTGACCATCATCGAGCCGACCGCCTGCTCGACCAGCCGCGAGAAGCTGCACAGCCGCGGCTTCATGTCCTTGCCCTGGCGCGCCTCGATGCGTGCCAGGTCGAGCAGTTCGTTGACCATGTTGATGAGCAGCGACGCGTGGCGGTGGATGGTCTCGAGCATGTCGCGCCGCCGCTCCTCGTTGACGGGACGGTTCAGCAGCAGCTCGGTGAAGCCGAAGACGCTGACCATCGGCGTGCGCAGCTCGTGCGCCGCAGTGGTCAGGAACTCGCTCTTCATGCGGTCGACCTCGGTCTCGCGGGTGACGTCGCGGAAGAACAGGATCGACTCGCCCCCGTCGGCGGCATGGCTGCGCACCACGCGCGCCAGAACCCGGCGCTCGGGGCGCTGCAGGTACAAGGTTTCCGCCACGCTGCCGCTGTCGTCCTCCAGCACGTCGGCCACCAGGCGGCAGGGCGCTGCCGGATCGCAGAGCGCTGCGAAGCGGTGGTCGAAGTCCTCCACCCCCAGGTCCTCGGCGCCGCCCACCAGTTGCAGACCGGTCATCTCACCGAAGGCGCGGTTCGTGTACACCAGCCGGCCGTCGCGGTCGAAGACGACGAAGCCGTCGGGGCTGAGGTCGAACACCGCGTTCAACCGCGCACTGCGTTCGGCGATGGCCAGGCGGGCGCGCTCGCGCTCGGTGACGTCGTTGAGCACACCCACGTAGTGCCGCACCACGCCGTCGGGCGCCATCACCGGGGAAATGGCCAGTTCGTTGAAGAACAGCGTGCCGTCCTTGCGATAGTTGCGCAGCACGACAGCGGCGCCCTCACCGCGCACGACGGCCTGGCGCAGCACGTCGATCTCGGGTTGCGCGATGTCGCCGCGCTGCAGGAAGCCGCAGTTGCGTCCGATCGCCTCGCCGGGGTCGTAGCCGGTGATGCGGTGGAAGGCCGGGTTGGCGTAGAAGACCGGCTGGCCGGGCAGGGTCATGTCCGAGATGACCACGCCGTTGCTGGTGCAGTCCAGCGCCTGGCTGTACAGGTTCAGCATGGCCAGGCTCATGCGCTGCTCGGTGACGTCCCGCACCACGCAGGCGTACAGCGCGCCGTCTTCGCCATCGGTGCGCGACAGCGACACCTCGGCCGGGAAGGGCGTGCCGTCGTGGCGCAGCGCCGTCGTCTCGAAGCGCGACACCCAGGTGCGGCTGGCGCGCATGTACAGACCGTCGGAAGTGCGCTGCGCAGCCACTTCGGCGGTGATGCCGGGCAGCACGCTGGCCAGCGCCATGCCCGCCATCTGCTCGGGCTGCAGGCCGAAGATGCTGGCCACCGCCGGGTTGGCGATGGTGATGCGCCCTTGTTCGTCCAGGGCCAGCATGGCATCGGGCGCCGCATGGAGGATGGCCTCCAGGCTCGACTGGGTGCCGCGCGCGGCGGTGGCCGGTCCGGAGGGTGTTTGAGGAGATTCGGTTTCTTCCGAGAACAAGTGGGTCTGCATGGGAGGCTCTCAGAAGCTAAGGGGGTCAGGCCACGGTCAGCAGGCGTTCGATGGTGTCGATGAGCTGCAGCGGCGAGAAGGGCTTGACGAGGTATTCGTCGGCGCCTGCCTGGTCGCCGGCTTCGCGATCACGGGCCTGCCCGCGCGCGGTCAGCAGCACCACCTTCACGCCCTGCGTCGCGGCCTCGCTCTTGACCACCTGACAGACCTGCAGGCCGTCCATCTCGCCGGGCATCATCACGTCCAGCAGCATCAGGTCGGGCGCCAGGTCGCGCGCCAGGCGCAGGCCGGTGGCACCGTCGGCCGCTTCGTGGATCTCGTAGTTCTCGAACTCGAGCGTCATGCGGATGAGCTTGCGGATGTCGGTCTGGTCTTCGACGATCAGGACGCGCTTCATGGGGGATACCTCGTGTTTTGGGGGGGGTCGTCGGGCGGCGGGAGGCCGTGTCAGGCGGCCGGGCGGCGGCGGGCGCGCATCATCAGCGCCGACAGGTCGCGCGCATAGCTCTGCGCCTGCTCGATGTCGAGCTGGGACTGGTCGTCGCGGTGCGGTGCGCCGGTCGGCAGGTCGATGAGGAAGTTGCGCAGGCCGTCTTCGTCCTCCTCGCGCAGCAGGCCGCCATGCATGGCGATGACGTGCTGGCACAGCTTCAGGCCGATCTGGTCGCGTGCCGTCAGCCGGGGGGCGGTCTTGCCGCGGGCCGGGGCCGGGGCCGGGGCCGGACCCTTGGCCGCTGGCGCCGGCTTCATCTCGACCGCATTCGGGTCGTCGGCCGGCCGGAAGACGCCGCAGTCGCGGAAGATGATCAGCGCACGCGGGCCCATCTGGCAGTACTCGATGTCCAGGGCGCCGTCCTTGCGCGTGCTGCGCACGGCGGCCTCCAGGCATTCCAGCAGCACGCGCTGGATCCACGGCTGGCTGCCGTACAGCGTGGCCAGCGTCAGGCCCTGCGAGCGGCTGCGGAAGCGCACGGACACGTTGCGGGACTTCGCCAGTGGCTCGGCGTCGGCCCACACGGCCTGCAGGAGCGGCCACAGTTCGATGCGGTCATTGGCCATCAGCGTGCTGCCGCTCCAGAGTTGCGCCAGGTCGAGCAGCTTGTTCATCACGCCCAGCAGGTCGTCGACCTGCGCCAGCGCCGCCTGCGTCGCCTCGGGGTCGCCGGCACGGGACCGGGCGAGCGCCGAGCGCGCACCGCTCAGCGGGTCGGCCACGTCGGCCCGGATGGCCAGCATGAGGTTGTCGTAGTCGACGCTGCGGTCGCGCGAAGAGTCCCCATGGATGAGCACCAGGGCGTCGTCGCTGCCCAGGCCGGGGATCACCTTGCACGGCAGTTCCGGCACCGGCGCACCGGCAGCCGTCACGCGGCCGGGAATCTGCACCTGCCGCGGCGAGCGGCTGGCGATGGCCTCGCCGGTGGCGCGCATCAGGTCCGGGTCGTACAGCTTGCGACCAGTGCTCAGGCCCGTGCTCTGCATGGCACCGGCGTTGGCGTAGCGCACCGCGCCATCACGGCCCACCCACAACAGACCTGGCTTGAGGGATTCCAGCAGTTCGGCAAGGCTCGGGTTCATGGCGAAGACTCCGGGTTGATGACCCATTGTTCGTTTTTATCATTTTTAGCGCTGTGAATTTTCGCACTTAAATGATATTTTCGGTCTTGCAGATCGGTGCCAGGGATCGACCCGGCTGCGGCGATCAGATCTCGCCCGGCTGGGTCTCGTTGAAACCGCGTGCGGGCAGGCGGATGCGGAAGATGCTGCCGACGTCCGGCATGTTCCCGGCCACGATGCGGCCGCCCTGCGCTTCGACGATCTTGCGGCAGATGGCCAGGCCCAGACCGGTGCCACCGGAGCCGTCCTTGGTCTTGCTGGACTGCACGAAGGCCTCGAAGATCTTTTCCAGCTCGGCCGGCGGGATGCCGGGGCCGCGGTCGCGCACCACGATCTCGATCTGGCTGTCCTCGACCACGATGTCGCCGCCGATGTCTATGGCCTGGCCCGGCGGCGAGAAGCGGATGGCGTTGGCCAGCACGTTGCGCACCACCTGCTGGAAGCGTGTCGGGTCGACCTTGGCCACCAGCGGCCCCTCGCTCAGCGCGAGCTCCACGCGGAGCTGTTTCGGGCCGAGCAGCGGCTCGAGCTCGCGCACCACCTCGCGCACCAGCGGGCGCAGGTCGGTGCGCTCCAGGTGGAAGGTGCCCACCGTGCTCTCGATCTTGGAAACGTCGAGCAGGTCGTTGACCAGCGCCAGCATGCGGTGACCCGACTTGTGGATGTCACCGAACATGCCGGCCAGCCGCAGCTGCTCGCCGCTGCGCGCCTGGCCCAGCTCCGAGAAGCCGATGATGGACTGCAGCGGCGTGCGCAGCTCGTGGCTGATGTTGGCGATGAACTCCGACTTCGCGCGCGACGCCTCTTCGGCCGCGTCGCGTGCCTCCCGCGTCGCGCGCTCGGCCCCGCGCACCTCGGTGATGTCCATGAAGGTCACCAGGATGCCGGCCGGCCGGCCGTCCTCGCCCAGCACGCAGGCCTTGGTGATGGCCAGGTCGCAGCGCGATCCATCGCGACGCCGCATGGTGCTCTCGTAGCGCAGCTGGCCACGGCTGGCCAGCAGTTCGCGGTCGCGCGCCTCGTGCAGCGCGGCTTCATCGGGTGGCAGACGATCGCGTGCCGGTGTGCCGATCACCTCCTGCCGCGAGCGCCCGGTGAAGGCCTCCCAGGCCTGGTTCACGATGACGTAGCGGCCGTCCAGGTCGAGCATGGACAGGGGCAGCGGCAGCGTCTCGATCATCAGCTCGTTGAAGACGAGCTGCTGCTGCAGGCGGCGCTGAGCCGCCCAGCGTTCGGTGACGTCGACCGCACTGCCGGCGAAGCCGACGATGCCCGATCCACCCCGCAGCGGCGCCACGGCCAGTTCGAAGCGGCGCACGGCGGCGCCGCTGCCCATGCGTGCCGCACAGCTGCGCAGGCCGCCCGACCCGCTGGCGGCAAACAGCGCCAGCGCGTCGGCACGATCGTCCGGGTGCACCAGGCTCGGCAGCAACATGCCCAGGGCCTGCGCCTCGGGCGTGCCGGTGGCGGCCTGCCAGCGGGCATTGACGAAGGTCAGCCGACCCTCGGCATCGGTGCGGAAGATCAGCTCCTGGACACTCTTGACGATCACGCTCAGCTCGCGCTCGCGGAACGCCACCTCGGCCTGGGCCGCTTCGCGCGCGCGCAGACTGCGCGCGGCGGCCAGCGTCATGGCCACGATGACCATCGCCGCCACACCGGCCAGCGCAGCGACCAGCCGTGCGCCTTCGGCCCAGATGGCCAGGGCATGGACCTGGGGCTTCTCCACGACCACCACCAGCGGCCGCGTGCGTGACGCGCGGAAGGCCACCAGCTGCGTGCCCGAGCCGAGACCCTGGCCGATGTAGCCGCGGAACTCGATGTTCGGCAGGTATTGGGTGAACACCGGCAACGGCGGAAGGACTTCGCCCGGCAGCTGCCGCACCTCGCGGGTACCGGCCAGCAGCTTGCCGTCGAGACCGGCCAGCAGCGCCAGGCCACGTTCGCCCGTCAGCGTCTGCTCCTGGTGGTTGGCGATGGCGTCTGGATTGATGAGGCCGACCAGCAGCAGGCCCTGGCCCTGGGCCGACTCGATGTTGCGCACCAGCGGCAGGAAGCCCACACCCCGAGGAGCGGCCGCAGCGCCCGATGCAGCCGCCAGCGCACCGAGGCCGCGACCCGGCACGAAGGGCCCCAGTCGGTCGCGGCCGACGGTCGGCAGAGGTCCGAGGCGGGACAGCTCGACCGTCAGACCCACCTCGCCGGGGACCGTGCTGGCCAGCACGCGGCCCTGCGCGTCCAGCACCGCGGCGCCGCGCAGCAATGGCAGGCCGGACAGCGCCTGCGTCAGGGTTTCGCCGAGCTGCAGCGCATTGCCCGCCGGTGTCCTGGCCAGCACGTCGGACAGCGCCGACAGCGCCACCGCCACCGTCTCCACGCTGCGCGTGGCGTGGTCTTCCAGCACGCGGGCCAGCAGCTCGGAGCGGTCCAGCTCGTGGCCGAGCGCCTTGCCGCGTTCGTACCAGAGCAGCGCCACGGCGGCCAGCAGCACGGCGCCCGCCAGCGCCAGGCCGGCCCACAGCACCCAGGCGGTCAGGCGCGCCGTGCGCGCGGCCCGTTCCGGCGCCCGCTGGCGAGCGGGAGACCCATCGTCCCGCGGCGGCACGGACGAACTCACTTCAGCACGATCTCCGACAGGCCGTGGCGACGCGCCGCGGCGTCCAGGCGGCCATCGCTGCGGATGCGGCCGACGAACTGGTCGACTGCCGCCAGCCACGCCTCGTCACCCGGCTTCACGGCGTAGGCATAGGGCAGCACGTGGAAGGGGCTGGGCGGCGCCACCAGCGTGGCCCACTCGGCATTGTCGAGCAGGCGGCGACTGTAGGGGTAGTCGGTCATGAAGACATCGACGCGGCCGGCCTCCAGCTCGCGCTCGCGCGTGGCCGGCGGCCTGATGCTCACCAGCCGTGCCTGCTTCAGCGTTGCGGCCATCACCGGCTCCATGAAGGTGCCGGCCTGGACTGCAACGGCGACCCCGGGCTGGTCGATGTCGGCCCAGCGCTTGACGGCACGGTTGCTCTTCGTCGTCACGGCATAGATGTCGCTCTGCATGTACGGGCGGGTGAACTTGAGCTGCGCCATGCGCTGCGGCAGCATGCCGATGGCGAACATCGCGACATCGCATCGATCGGCCTTGAGGTCGTCGATCAACGAGACGAACGACGAGTCGACATGCTGCACCTTCACGCCCAGGTCGCGGCCCAGCTCGGCCGACAGGTCGATGTCGATGCCGCCGAGCTGCTGGGTGCGCGGGTTGCGGAAGGTGATGCCGTAGTAATCGGGCCAGATGCACACGCGAACGGTTCCGGTCTGCTTGACGCGTTGCATCACCTCGCTCGCGGTGGCCGGCGTGGCCGCTCCGAGCACGGGCAGCACGGCACACAGCGCAAGACTTCGCATCAGGACGGAAAGCAGCTGGCTGGGTCGGGAGTTCATGGCGGGTCCTTGGGAATTGAGCACGCGTGACGGGATCGCTCTCAGCGCAGGTCGACGCCGTCGGCCAGTTCGGCGAAGCTCGGCTGCAGCAGGTTGATGCGGTCGCGCAGCGAGATCATCTTGGCCGCGCGCGACAGGAACAGGTCGACCAGGTCGGGATCGAAGGCGCGGCCGCGCTCGTCGATCAGCATCTGCAGCGCCTGCTCGTCGGAGAAGGCGGGGCGGTAGCAGCGGTCCATGGTCAGCGCGTCGAAGAAGTCGACGATGGCCACGATGCGGCCCGACAAGGGGATCTCCAGGCCATGGCGGCCTGCAGGGTAGCCCGAGCCGTCCCAGCGTTCGTGGTGTGACAGCGCCACTTCGGCGGCCAGCTGGAACAAGGGGATGCGCGACTGGCCCAGGATCGCCGCACCCAGCATCGGGTGCTGGTTCATGACCTGGCGCTCTTCGGCATTGAAGCGCCCCGGCTTCTTCAGCACGGCGTCGGGAATGCCGATCTTGCCGACGTCGTGCATGGGCGCGGCCTTGCGCAGCATGGCCGCATAACCGGGGTCGGAACCCGTGGCCAGGGACAGCGCCTCGGCCAGAAAGCCCATGCGCACGATGTGCTGGCCGGTGTCGTCGTCGCGGTACTCGGCCGCCAGGGCCAGGCGGAAGAGCGCGTCATGGTGCGCACGCGCCACCTCCTGCAGCGCCTCGTTGCGCTCGCGGTACATGCGACCCAGGTCCTGCACCATGCGCTCCATCTGGGCCCAGGCCGTCGGGTCGAAGCAGCGCTCGCTCAGCGGTTCGGGCCCGTCCTCGTCGGCCGAGGTCATGGCCGGCGGCTCCAGGAAAGGAGCGAACGCGGACGGCCGCTGGAGCTCGGTGGCGATGGGCAAGGTCAAGGACGACATGGCAGTCTCGTGCAGAAGGCTGGAGCCGGCATTGTCACATGTATCGTTTTTATCATTAACAAGTTCTCCCGCCTTGAACGCCCAAAATCGGCAAAAATTCGCGGCTAGATGAGCACCCCTTCAGCCCCTGCGTGAGCGACCACTACAGCACCCTCGAGGTGGCCCGCCTGCTGGGCATGGCAGTGCGCTCGGTGCAGATGATGGTCGACCGCGGCGAACTCGAAGCCTGGAAGACACCGGGTGGACACCGGCGAATCCTGCGCGCTTCGGTGGAGCGCTGGCGAGCGTCGCGCCAGGGGTCGGCCCTGCGCGAGCCCTCGGCGCCGGGCGTCGGCAGCCCTGTTTCTGCTGCTGCCGTTGCCACGGACGCCCCTGCGCCGACGCCACCGGCCGATGGCGCCGGCGCACCGGAGCGGCCGCGCGTGCTGCTGATCGAGGACTCCAAGCACTTCCAGAACCTCGTGACGCTGCTGTTCCGCCAGCACTTTCCCGACCTGGAACTCCATGTCGCCGACGACGGCATCGCCGGCCTGGCGATGGCCGGCCGCTTCCAGCCGCGCCTGCTGCTGGTCGACATCCTCCTGCCCGGCATCGATGGCGCCACGCTGATCACCAGCCTGCGCTCGCACCCGCAATTCGCGGGCACCCGCCTGATCGTCGTCACCTCGCTCGACGACGCCGGGTTGCAGCCCTACGCCTTTGCGCTGGAGGGCCTGCCCGTGCTGCACAAGTCGCGCCTGGTGGCCGGGCTGCCGCCGCTGGTGCGAGAGAGCCTGGCTCGGTGAACCGCCCGCGCGTGCTGGTGGTGGAAGACGATGCACCCATCCGCCGCTTCATCGAACTGGCCCTGGAAGACGAAGCGGTCGACCTGGTGACGGCCGCCGGCCTGGCCGAGGCGCTGCAGGCCTTGCAGACGCCGGGCCTGCAGCCGTTCGCCCTGGTGCTGACCGACCTGATGCTGCCCGACGGCAACGGCCTCGAGTTGCTGCAGACGCTGGCCGAGCGCCCGGCGCTGCGCGGCGCCGCCCGCCTGGCGGTGTTCAGCGCCGGTGTGTCGGCACCCACGCGCGAGCGCCTGGCCGGTCTGGGCGTCGAGCGCGTGCTCACCAAGCCGGCCCCGCTGGGGGCCTTGCTCGACTGCGTGCGCTGGGCCACGGTGCCCGGCGCCGCCTCGCCCGCCTCGTCGGCTGCAGCGCCCCCCGCCGAGCAACACCCGGCGGCCGACCCCGTCACCGAGTTCTTCGCCGGCGACGAGTCGCTCTACCGAGCCTTCCGCGCCACTTGCGTGGCGCAGTTCCCGGCCGACGTCCGCAGCGGCGACGAGGCCGCGACCCACGGCGACCTGCCGGCCTTGCGACGGCTGGCGCACAGCCTCAAGACCGTGCTGCGCTCATTGGGACAGGGCATCGACAGCGCGCTGGCCGCCCAGATCGAGGACGCCGCGGCCGCTGGCCAGGCCGGTGCGGCGTGGCAGGGCTGGGCGCAGCTTCGAACCCGGCTGCCGACGGCCTGAAATGCGATCAGCCCCACAGCGCTTCGCCACGGCCCCCCGAACTGGCAGGCCGTGGCTTCGGACGGCCAGGCGCCCCTGATATATGCGCGCGATGCTGAAGGACCTGTCGCTGTCGGCGGTGGTGGCGGGCTTCGTCGCCGTGCTGGTGGGTTTCACCAGTTCGGTGGCGATCGTCTTCCAGGCGGCCGCCGCGCTGGGCGCCACGCCGGCGCAGACCACCTCGTGGATCTGGGCGCTGGGCCTGGGCATGGGGCTGACCAGCGCCGGCCTGAGCCTGTGGTATCGGCAGCCGGTGCTGACGGCCTGGTCGACCCCGGGCGCTGCGCTGCTGGTGACGGCCGGCGTCGGCCTGCCCATGGCCGAAGCGGTGGGCGCCTTCATCGTGTGCGCCCTGCTCATCACCGCTGCCGGCGCCAGCGGCCTGTTCGCGCGCGTGATGGACCGCATCCCCCAGGCCCTGGCGGCAGCCTTGCTGGCCGGCGTGCTGACGCGTTTCGCCCTCGACGCCTTCCTCTCGCTGAAGACCGAACCGGTGCTGGTGGGCGCCATGTTGGCGGCCTACCTGCTGGGGCGGCGGCTGTGGCCGCGCTACGCCGTGCCGGGCGTGCTGGCCGTGGGCGGAGCCGTCGCGGCACTGCGCGGGCAGATGCAGGGCAGCGGCATCGTGTGGGAATGGGCCACGCCGGTGTTCACGACGCCGGCCTTCAGCCTCGCCGCGACCATCGGCGTGGCGCTGCCGCTCTTCGTGGTGACCATGGCCTCGCAGAACCTGCCGGGCGTCGCCGCGCAGCGTGCCGCCGGCTACGACACGCCGGTGTCGCCCGTGGTCGCGACGACCGGCCTGGCCACGCTGCTGCTGGCGCCCTTCGGCGGCTACGCGTTGAACCTGGCCGCCATCACCGCGGCCATCTGCATGGGACGCGAAGCACACGAGGATCCGACCCGCCGCTACACCGCCGCCGTGATGGCCGGCCTCTTCTACATCGTGACTGGCCTGCTGGCCGGTGCCGTGGTGGGACTGATCGCCGCCTTTCCGAAGGAACTGGTGCTGGCCCTGGCGGGCTTCGCGCTGCTCGGCACCATCGGCAGCGGCATGGCCGTGGCGATGAAGGACGAAGGCAGCCGGGAGGCCGCGCTGATCACCTTCCTGGTCACCGCCAGCGGCCTGGCGCTGTGGGGCGTGGGCTCGGCCTTCTGGGGTGTGGTGGCCGGCGCTTTGGCGCTGGCCGTGCAGCGCTGGAGAGCCTGAGCGGATCGGGCTAGATCGACAGCACGGCGCCGGCGGCCAGCGCCGTCCAGGCGGCGTGATCGTCGTCCAGCGGCTCCGACGCGATCACCGTGCCCTGGGCATCGTCGCGCCGGTAGAGGGTGGGCGGCTGGTCGTCGCTGGACAGACGGAAGGCATGCAGCCGATGCCCGTCGGACAGCACCGCGGCAAAGCGCAGCGGCTGCTCGATGCCGCGACCGCGCATCAGGGCCTGCGTGTGGTCCAGCACGTCCCGCATCGCATCGGCGGGCGCGGCGCCACCGTCGATGCGCGCCAGGCACAGCAGGAACAGCAGTTCGCTGTCGGTGGCGCCGCGCCGCGCCGCGTACATCGGGTCGGGCAGCAGGCTCTCGAGGGTACGGCGCAGTTGTGCATAACCGCCGATCTGTCCGTTGTGCATGAACAGATAGCGGCCGTGCCGGAACGGGTGACAGTTCTGCCGCGCAATGCCGCCTGCGGTGGCCGCCCGCACGTGGGCGAAGAACAGGTGCGACTTCAGCGTGCCCGACAGCGCCAGCAGGTTGTCGTCGCTCCAGGCCGGCATCACCTCGCGGTAGACACCCGGCTCCTCGCGCTCGCCGTACCAGCCGATGCCGAAGCCGTCACCGTTGGTGACCGTACGCGCCTGCTCGGCCCGCAGCGACTGATGCATCAGCGAGTGCCGCGGCTTGGCGATCAGCTCCTCGAGGAACAGCGGCTCGCCCCGGTACGCGACAAATCGGCACATGACGGGATGTCGGCGCAGCGCCGCCGTGCTTGAGCTCACTCCGACGACGCGCTGCGGCTTGTGCCACAGTGTCGGCCCGTACGACCCCTGGAAGTGCCGCCGTGAAGCTGCTGTTCGTTGCCGACCCCCTGGAAACCTTCAAGACCTACAAGGACTCGAGCTTCGCGATGATGCGAGAGGCCGTGCGACGCGGGCACACGCTGGCCGCGTGCGAGCCGCGACATCTGCACTGGCAGCGCGGCCGGCCGGTGATGGCGCAGGTGCGCGAGATCACCCTGACCGGCGATGCCGAGGCCTGGTTCACCACCACTGCCGAGCGCACGATGCCCCTGGCCGAGGCCGGCGCGGTGCTCATGCGCAAGGACCCGCCCTTCGACAGCGAGTATTTCTACGCCACCCACCTGCTGGGCCAGGCCGAGCGCGAGGGCGCACGGGTCTTCAACAAGCCCGCCGCGCTGCGCGACCACCCGGAGAAGCTGGCGATCCTCGAGTTTCCCCAATACATCCCGCCCACCCTGGTGACGCGCCAGGCCGCCGACGTGCGGTGCTTCCACGCCGAGCACAGCGACATCATCCTCAAGCCGCTGGACGGCATGGGCGGCGCGGGCATCTTCCGCGTCGGGCCCGACGGCATGAACCTGGGCAGCATCGTCGAGACGCTCAACCGCGACGGCGCGCAGACATTGATGGTGCAGAAGTACCTGCCCGAGATCGTGCACGGGGACAAGCGCGTGCTGGTGATCGGCGGCAAGCCGGTGCCGTATTCGCTGGCGCGCATCCCGCAGGGCAGCGAGATCCGCGGCAACCTCGCCGCCGGCGGCAAGGGCGTGGCGCAGCCGCTGACGGCGCGCGACCGCGAGATCGCCGAAGCGCTGGGCCCGCAGCTCGCCGCGCGGGGGCTGCTGCTGGTGGGGCTGGACGTCATCGGCGACCACCTCACCGAGATCAACGTCACCAGCCCGACCTGCTTCCAGGAAATCATGCAGCAGACGGGTTGCGACGTGGCGGCCCTGTTCATCGATGCCCTCGAGGCGGCATTGGCATGAGCCTCGACGACCTGCTCGACGATGCCACCGGCTTCGACGCCGAGTACGGCGACGGCCTCAGCAACCACCTGCCGATGGCGCTGGTCGCGCTGCAGCGCCTGGGGGCCGGCGATGCGCAGCTGCAGCGCTTTGCCGGGACCTACGCCGCCCGGCTGCAGCCCGCACCGCCGTGGCAGGCCTGGCCCTCGGGCGACGCCTGGCCGAGCCGCCTGGGCCAGCGCGAGGCCTGGCCGGCCTACCGGGACCTGTTCGCGCAGTGGCTGGCGCACGAGGGCGTGGGCGACCTGCTGGCCCAGACCCTGCCGGTGCTGATGCCGGGTTGCGGTGCGGCAGCCTTCCACGGACTGATCCGCACGGCCTATGCCGTTCAGGCCGTGCACCCGGCGAGCCTGGTGGACGGCCTGGCGTACTGGGCCTGTCGCCACCTTTCTCTGGGGCCGCTCGACGCTGCCGGCGGTGAACGGGCCGAACGCGACCCCATCGTTCTGCTGCGCCAGCTGGCGGCCCGGCGCTCCGGGAGCAGGCTGATCTTCGAACGCATGCGCGAGGCGGCTTCCGACGGCCGGATCAACGCCACCGTCGGCGCACTGCAGGTCGACGAGCACACGGCGCAGCGGCTGGCCCGCGCTGCGGCCTTCGCCTATGCCGGCAGCGGCAACTTCACGGCGCTGCACCTGGTGACCAGCGGACACGCGCTGCGCACGCTGATGCCTTTCGTCGACACGGCCGACGTGGCCTGGCGCTGGTATTGGCAGGCCTTTGCCATGGCCGTGGCGGCGGCCGACCTGCAAGTCTTGCCGCCTGTGCCGGCGCTGTCCTGGGATGAGATCGTCGCTGCGGCGCTGGCTTCCGACGATGACCACCTCATCAAGCTGGTCGACAGCTGTCGCGAGGAGGAAGCGGCTTACGGCGGCGACGACTGGCGATCGGCCGCGTCGCGCGCCGTGCAGGAGGCGCGCGACCGGCCTCGCGGATGACGGGCGGCCCCGGGAGCGGCCGTCACTTCTTCGTCCGGCTTCATCGGGTGGCTCGCAGGGCACACGGCTTGCCGTGTTCAGTGCAGGTGGTCCGTGCGCGGCGAAGCAGACCTGGAACTTCTTGAGCTCCAGGCCTGACCAAGGGCAGTGGGGACCGATCTCGAAGAACCACCGGCGCGACGGGGCGGCCAAGACGGCCGATGTGAATAGGTCACATCGGCAGCGTGATCTGTCCCTGTCTTCGCGGTTTTTGCGTCTCTACAGTGAGGCCATCGAGAAGGACACGCCATGAACACTGCCCAGGTCACCATCCCCCTTGTCAAGGCCCCGATGCGCCGTGCCGACTTCGCCGGCGAAGTGGCGTTCCTGGACGAGGATCCCGACTGGGACGAGTTCCTGGCCCTGGGCCTGGCGGCCGACATCGACGACCTGCCCGAGGACACCGAGTGGCGCCGCACGCCGGTGCTGCTGAGCTACTGATCGCCGCGAAGGCCGGCCCCCCGGCCCGGCCCTGCCCGCTCCTGGCGCGGGCCCAGCGCATAGACTCGGCGCCCATGAACGCCGCTCTCCGCGCCCCCTGATGGCGCTGCTGACCCTCTCCGACGCCCACCTCGCCTTCGGTCACGTGCCACTGCTCGACGGCGCCGGCATGTCGCTCGATGCCGGTGAACGACTGGCCCTCATCGGGCGCAACGGCACCGGCAAGTCCTCCCTGATGAAGATCCTTGCCGGGCTGGAGAAGCCCGACGACGGCATCCTGCAGGTACAGACCGGCGTGCGACGCGTCTACGTGCCGCAGGAACCGCTGTTCGCCAGCGGCGCCAGCGTCTTCGAAGCCGTCTCCGAAGGCGTGGCCGAAGCTCGCGCCTTGCGCGAACGTTACGAGGCGCACGCCCCCGAGGACGACCTCGACGCCCTGCAGACCCGGCTGGAGGCCCTGGACGGCTGGACCTGGGAGCAGCGCGTGACGCAGGCCCTGCAGCGCCTGAACCTCGACGCAGAAGCCCGCGTCGAGGCGCTGTCCGGCGGTACGCGCAAGCGCGTCGCCCTGGCGCAGGCCCTGGTCGCCAAGCCCGACGTGCTGCTGCTCGACGAGCCCACCAACCACCTCGACATCGACGCCATCGAGTGGCTGCAGGAGCTGCTGGTCGCCTGGCGCGGTGCGCTGGTGCTGATCTCGCACGACCGCGCCTTCATCGACGCGGTGGCCACGCGCATCGTCGAACTCGACCGCGGCGCGCTGCGCAGCTACCCCGGCAACTTCGCCGCCTTCGAGGCCGCCAAGCAGCGTGAACTGGAAGCCGAGGCGCAGGCCGCGGCGCGTGCCGACAAGCTGCTGGCGCAGGAAGAGGTCTGGGTGCGCAAGGGCGTCGAAGCGCGCCGCACGCGCAGCGTGGGCCGGGTGGCGCGCCTGGTGGCACTTCGGCAACAGCGTCAGCAGCGCCGCGACCAGGTCGGCCAGGTGAGGCTGGAACTCGATGCCGGCCTGCCGCCAGGCAAGATCGTGGCAGAACTTCGTGAAGTCAGCCAACGCTTCGGTGATCGACTTCTGATCGACAAGTTCTCTGCCACGCTGCTGCGCGGCGACAAGGTGGGCCTCATCGGCCCCAACGGCTGCGGCAAGACGACGCTGCTGAAGCTGATCCTGGGCGAGATGGAGCCCAGCGCGGGCAGCGTGCGGCGCGGCACCCGGCTGCAGGTGGCCTACTTCGACCAGATGCGCGCCGGCCTCGACCTCGAGGCCACGCTGGCCGACACCATCAGCCCGGGCAGCGAATGGGTCGAGATCGGCGGCCAGCGCAAGCACATCATGAGCTACCTGAACGACTTCCTGTTCTCGCCGGAGCGTGCCAACTCGCCGGTGCGCACCTTGTCGGGCGGCGAGCGCAACCGCCTCCTGCTGGCCCGTCTTTTCGCGCTGCCGGCCAACGTGCTGGTGCTCGACGAGCCGACCAACGACCTCGACATCGAAACCATGGACCTGCTGGAGGAGTTGCTGCAGTCCTACCCCGGCACCGTGTTCCTGGTGAGCCACGACCGTCGCTTCCTGGACAACGTGGTGACCAGCAGCATCGCGTGGGAGGGCGACCCCGCCTGGGGCGGTCGCCCCGGTCTGTGGCGCGAGTACGAAGGCGGCTACGAGGACTGGAAGACGCAGCGTGCGCGCGCCTTGAAGCTGCGCACGGCCGACGAGGCCGCAGCGAAGACGATTCCGGTCGCCGCACCGGCGCCGACGGGCGCGTCGGCCCCCGCGGCGCGCGGCGCGGCGCCCCGCAAGCTCAGCTACAAGGAACAGCGTGAACTGGACGAACTGCCGGCCCGCATCGACGCGCTGGAGACCGAACAGAAGACCATCGCCGAAGCACTTGCCGGCAGCGACATCTACACGCGCGAGCCGCAGCGCGTGCCGCTGCTGCAGGCGCGCCACGCGGCCATCGACGAGGAGTTGATGCTGGCGCTGGAACGCTGGGAAGCGCTGGGCGCGCGCACCTCGGCAGGCTGAGGCCCGACCCTCGGCGAGTCAGCGGCTGTCGCTCTTCCAGCCTTCGTTGGTGGCCGCCGGATGCGTGCGGCTCACCATCAGGCCGGCCTGCAGGTACAGGCCGTTGAGCATGCGCATGGCGCGCTCGCGGTCGAAGCCGGGCCACTGCGAGATGTCGCGCAGACTGCTGGTCTGCCGCTGGAGCTTCTGCACGGCCGACGCCATCGATCCCTGCAGGTTCAGGGCACGCAACTCGACGCCCGGCGCGATACGGTAAGCCGCATTGCCGGCGATCTCGGGCAGCAGTTCGTCGCGTGCCCCGCGCAGTGCCAGTTCCCACAGCAGAGGGCCCAGGGGCGCGAAGGAGGGGCCGTCGTTCCTGAAGCTGCGCTGGCGATCACCGGGCACGCGAACGGCCGGCGGCTCCAGGTTCAGCACGCGCAGATCACCCAGCGGGGCTTCGAGCAGTTGCGGCATCGGCATCGTGCAATGCACCAGCCAGTCGGTAGGGAAGACCGTCAGCGGGATGACCTTGTCCTCGATCTGCAGATGCACCAGCAGGCTGCGGGCGTGCCGGATGCAGGCGGCCAGCACTTCCAGCAGTTCGGTTTCGCGGCCTTCGCGCTCGAAACGCATCAGGTCCTGCATCAGCGACGGACCGAGGATGGACATGCGTGCGCTGCTCAGTTCGCCCGACAGGGTCGAGCTCACGGACTCCAGATGGCGCTGGAAGGCGCTCACCCGCATCAGGTCGGGTTCGTCGGCTGGCCGGGTCGGCTGGAACAGCATGGCAGGCTTGCAGCCGGGCGGCAGTCGCACGGCAGACATCGAGGAAGATGCCAAGCGTACAGGTATCGACCGTGACGGACACGGTGGAGCGTGTTTCAAGTGTGTCCTGCGGTGCGCCGCAGACACCGCCAGAAACGTGGGTCCTGGCTGGTCGCGAAGTTGATGCGCATCAGGCTGCTGGGCGCTGCGCTGGCATGGAACAGGGCCCCTGGCGCGGTCAGCCATCCTTCGTCCATCAGCTTCTGGGCGAGGCGCTCGGTGTCGGTGCCTACTTCGATCCAGCCGAACAATCCCTGCGGCGGTGTGACAAAGGTGAAGCCCGCGACCTGCGCCAGCGTCACGGTGCGCGCGCGCGCCGCGTCGAGTCGGGCCACGACACGGTCGGCATGGCGGCGCAGGGCACCCTGGTCCAGACACCAGGCCACGGCCTGCTCCAGCGGCGAGGCCGTGGTGAGCGTGCTCAGCAGCTTCGTGTCGATGAAGCGGTCGGCCAGCGCGCGCGGTGCCGCGATGTAGCCCACGCGCCACTGCGGCGTGAGGATCTTGGAGAAGCCCGAGATGTAGACCGTGCGCCGCAAGGCGTCGAGTTGCGCCAGGCGCGTGGCGTGCGCGGGAGCGAGCCAGGCGTAGGTGTCGTCTTCGACGATGCACAGGTCGTAGGCGTCGGCCAGCTTCAGCACCTGGTGCGCGGCGGACGGCGACAGGGAACAGCCCGTCGGGTTGTGCAGTACGGACACGGTGACGTAGAGGCGCGGGCGATGGGCGCGCAGCAGCGCCTCCATCACCGCCAGGTCGGGGCCTTCCAGGCCGCGCGGCACGGGCAGCAGACGCAGTCCCTGGCGCGTGAGACGCGCGAACTCCACCGACCAGCCCGGTTCGTCCACCAGCACGGCGTCGCCCGGCTGGAGCAGGGTGCGCGAAACGATGTCCAGCGCGTGCGAGGCACCGACGGTGCTGACGATCTGCGAGACATCGGCCGCGATGCCCAGGTCGGCCAGGCGCCGCGAGAGGGCTCCACGCAGCGAAACGTCGCCGGCGGGGTCGCCATAGCGAAGCCAGGCCTCGGCCGGGCCGGCGGCCACGCGCCGCAGCGCGCGCTGCAGCAGGGCGGCGTCCAGCCAGTCCTCGGGCAGCGTCCCCATGCCGGGGGCTGGCAGACCGCCCTGCGCCTCGAACATGCTGCGGATGAGCGCGGTGGCGTCGACCGGTGCCGGTCGCGCGGCGGCGCGCGCGTTGCCGCCGGGCTCGGCGGCACGCTGCGGTCGCTGCTCGCGCACGAAGAAGCCGCGCTGCGGCCGCGCTTCGACGAGACCGCGAGCCTGCAGCAGGTCGTAGGCACCGACCACCGTGCCGGGACTCACGCCGTGGCGCTGCGCGCACTCGCGAACCGAAGGCAGACGGGAGCCGGGCGTCAACAGGCGCTGTCCGATGCGCTCGGCGAACCGTTCGGCCAGCTGCGTGGCCAGCGGGGTGCCGGCGTCTCGCGCCAGCCCCGCCGCGGCTGGTACGCCCGATGACGCCGGGGAGCGCCGGGAAGAAGGCGGGGCGACCAGGGCAGGGGTGGCGGGTCTCATGCGTGCACTCGCTCCGTGTACTGATGTCGAAACCGATACAGCAAGCTTATTTGTACTGGAAAGTGTATTGATACTGTACTTTATCGATGCCCTAGACTGCCGTCATGCGCCTTGATGCCCTGCCCACCGCCCGCCGCCGCGCACCGGGGTCGACGCACTTGCCACGAGGTGCCCGCTGATGCAGGACACGACGCGGGCGAGCCCGTTCATGAACGACAGCGTGCGAGGCCTCTGGCTGGGCGTGCTGGGCGTCGTCATCTTCGCGATGACCGTGCCGATGACGCGACTGGCCGTGGGCGACGTGAGCGATCCGCAGCTGCCGCCGGCCTTCGTCACCGCGGGACGCGCTGCCGTCGCCGGCCTGCTGAGCGTGGCCTGGCTGCTGGCCATCGGTGCGCGCTGGCCCGAACGGCGCCATGTGCCGTCCCTGGCGCTCTGCGCGCTCGGCACCGTGGTGGGGTTCCCGCTCTTCCTGGCCCTGGCGCTGCGCCAGGTGGATGCCATGCACGCCGCCGTGGTCACCGGCATGCTGCCGCTGGGCACCGCGGTGGTCGCGGCCCTGGCGCTGCGCCAGCGACCGTCGCTGGGCTTCTGGCTCTGCGCCCTGGGCGGCACGGCGCTCGTGCTGCTGTTCGCCGCCTGGTCCGGCAGCGGCCGGCTGACGCCGGCCGACGGCTACCTGCTGCTGGCCGTGCTGGCCGCATCGATCGGCTACGTGGCCGGCGCCGGCGTGTCGGCCGTGCTCCCGGCACAGCAGGTCATCTGCTGGGTGCTGGTGGGCTCGCTGCCGCTCACGCTGCCCGTCGCGCTGTGGCTCTGGCCCGAGCAGCCGGCACGCCTGTCGGCATGGGGCGGTTTTGCCTATGTCTCGCTGTTCTCGATGTGGCTGGGCTTCTTCGCCTGGTACCGCGGGCTGACCCTGGGCGGCGTGATGCGCGTGAGCCAGGTGCAGCTGCTGCAGCCCTTCATCGCCCTGCTCTTCGCCGTGCCCGTGCTGGGCGAGCGCCTGGAACTCATGACGATGGGCTTCGCGCTGGCGGTGATGGGCGTGGTCTTCCTCGGACGCAGGATGGCCGTGGGCAGACCGGCATGAAGGACGGCACGAAGCAACCGGCGACGATGAACTGCCTCGGTCTCCTGGGCGGCATGAGCTGGGAGTCGACCCTGCTGTACTACCGCGGCCTCAACCAGGGCGTGGCGCGGCGGCTGGGCGGCCTGCACAGCGCCCGTCTGCTGATGCACAGCGTCGACTTCGCGCCGGTCGCCGCGCTGCAGGCCGCAGGCGACTGGGACGGCGCGGCCTCCCTGCTGACCGAGGCCGCGCAGGGCCTGCGGCGAGCCGGTGCCCAGGCCCTGGTGCTGGCCACCAACACCATGCACAAGGTGGCCGATCGCATCGAGGCCGGCAGCGGCCTGCCCCTGCTGCACATCGCCGACGCCACCGGCGAAGCGGCGCGGCGCGCCGGCCACCGCCACGTCGGCCTGCTGGGCACGCGCTACACGATGGAGGACGACGACATCGTGGCATCGCGACTGCGCCAGCGCTTCGGCCTGCAGGTCAGCGTGCCCGACGCGCCCGGGCGCGACACCATGCACCGGGTGATCTACGAAGAGCTTTGCCGCGGCGTGGTCGACGAGGCCTCGCGCAGCGCCTGCGTCGCACTCATCGGGCAACTGCGCGACGGCGGCGCAGACGCCGTGGTGCTGGGCTGCACCGAGATCACCCTGCTGATCGGCCCCGGCGACAGTCCACTGCCCCTGCTGGACAGCACGGCGCTGCACGTCGAAGCGGCGCTGGCGTGGATGATCGACGACACCGCGGGACCTTCACCATGACGCTGCACCCTGAAGACTGGCTGGCCCGGCTGCCCGGCCCGCCGCACCCCTTGTGGCCCGAAGGCGCGCGCTCCGTGCTGGCGCTGCAGCACGGCAGCATGGAGCTGGAGCTCTACGCACCGCGCGGTCACGATCCGCAGCAGCCGCACCGGCGCGACGAGATCTACCTGGTGATCTCGGGCCAGGGATTCTTCGACAACGGTGGCCAGGTGCAGGCTTTCCGTGCCGGTGACGCGATCTTCGTGCCGGCCGGGCGGCCGCACCGCTTCATCGAATTCAGCGACGACTTCGCCACCTGGGTGGTGTTCTACGGCCCCGAAGGAGGCGAAAGATGAAAGCGACACCCTGGACGCTGGCGCGCCGCGCCGAAAGACTCAACCCGTCGACCATCCGCGAGATCCTCAAGGTCACCGAGCGACCGGGCATCATCTCGCTGGCCGGCGGCCTGCCGTCGGCCGACAGCTTCCCGGTCGAGGCGATGGCCGAGGCCAGCGCCCGCGTGCTGCGCGACTGCCCGCGCGAGGCCCTGCAGTACGCCGCCAGCGAAGGCTTCGGTCCGCTGCGCGAATGGGTGGCTGCAGAACTGGGCAGCCAGGGCCTGCGATGCGAGGCCTCGCAGGTGCTCATCACCACCGGCTCGCAGCAGGGGCTGGACCTGGCCGGCAAGGTGCTGATCGACCCTGGCAGCGGCGTGGCGGTGGAGACACCCACCTATCTCGGCGCGCTGCAGGCCTTCGCGCCCTACGAGCCCGAGTTCGTGGCCTTGGAAGGCGACGACGACGGCCCGCGGCCCGAGGCCCTGCACGATGCGCGCGGCGCCCGTTTCGCCTACCTGCTGCCCAACTTCCAGAACCCGAGCGGACGCTGCCTGAGCGATGCGCGACGCGATGCGCTGGTGGCCGAAGCGGCGGCCATCGGCCTGCCCATCGTCGAGGACAACCCCTACGGCGACCTCTGGTTCGACGCGCCGCCGCCGGCACCGCTGACAGCCCGCGCGGGCAACGGCGCGATCTACCTCGGTTCCTTCTCCAAGGTGCTGGCGCCCGGCCTGCGCCTGGGCTACATCGTGGCGCCGAAGGCGCTCTACCCCAAGCTGCTGCAGGCCAAGCAGGCGGCCGATCTGCACAGCCCGGGCTTCAACCAGCGCCTGGTGCACGAGGTCATCAAGGACGGCTTCCTGCTGCGCCACGTGCCCACCGTGCGGGCGCGCTACAAGGCGCAGCGTGACGCCATGCAGGCCGCGTTGCTGGCCCACATGCCGCCCGGCTGCCGCTGGCAGACGCCTGCCGGCGGCATGTTCTTCTGGCTCGAACTGCCGGCCACGGTGGACACCACGGCGATGCTGCCCAGGGCCGTGCAAGCCGGCGTGGCCTACGTGCCCGGGGAGACCTTCTTCGCCCACGCGCCGCAGCGCCACACGATGCGGCTGAGCTTCGTGACCGCGGCCCCCGACATCATCGAACGCGGCGTGGCGGCGCTGGCCGCGGTGCTTCGAGAGGAGCTGCAGCCGTGAGCCCGTCCAGACGCTTTCACCAGCTCGACGTCTTCACCGCCGAGCCGCTGCGCGGCAACCCGCTGGCCGTGGTGCACGGCGCCGAGGGCCTGAGCGACGAACGCATGGCGGCCTTCGCACGCTGGACGAACCTGTCGGAGACGACCTTCCTGCTGCCCCCCACCGATCCCGCGGCCGACTACCGGGTCCGCATCTTCACCCCCGGTGGCGAACTGCCCTTCGCCGGCCACCCCACGCTGGGCAGCTGCCACGCCTGGCTGGCCGCCGGCGGGACGCCGGCCGATCCCGCCACCGTGGTGCAGCAGTGCGGCGTCGGCCTGGTGCGGGTGCGGCGCGACGGCACCCGGCTGGCCTTCGCTGCGCCGCCGCTGCGGCGCAGCGGCCCGCTGGAGCTGGCCGTGATCAGGCAGATCGTGCGCTCGCTCCACCTGGAGCCCGGCGACGTGCTGCATCACCAGTGGGTCGACAACGGCCCCGGCTGGTGCGCGGTGATGCTGCGTTCGGCAGAGCGCGTGCTGTCGCTGAAACCCGACTTCGTCGCCATGGGAGCGCTCAAGCTCGGCGTGGTCGGCGCACAGGCACCGGGACACGCCACGCAGTTCGAGGTGCGCGCCTTCGTGCCGTCGATGGCCGTCAACGAAGACCCGGTGACCGGCAGCCTGAATGCCGGCATCGCGCAGTGGTTGATCGGCGCCGGCCTGGCACCGCCGAGCTACGTGGCCGCCCAGGGCACCGCGCTGGGCCGCGCCGGTCGCGTGCACGTGCAGCAGGCGGGCGATGCCACCTGGATCGGCGGCGACGTGGCCGGCTGCATCGAAGGCACGGTGCAGCTGTGAACACCCCCTTGAACACACCCGCTGCAGGGCGCGCCGTCACGGCCGTCGTCGACCACCTCGTCGTCACCGCCGACACGCTGGAGGACGGCGTGCGCTGGTGCGAAGCCACGCTGGGCGTGACTCCCGGGCCCGGCGGCAAGCACCCGCTGATGGGCACGCACAACCGGCTGCTGAAGATCGCCACCGCCGACTTCCCCGCCGCCTACCTCGAGATCATCGCCATCGACCCCGACGCCCTGGCGCCGGCACGTCGCCGCTGGTTCGGCATGGACGAGCGCCCGACCGGCACGCCGCCGCGGCTGGTGCACTGGGTGGCCCGCACGATCGATGTCGCGGCGCAGCGCCAGGCCTTGCTGGCGCTGGGACTGGACCCGGGCACGCCGGTGTCGGCCAGCCGCCCCTCGCCGGGCGGGCTGCTGCAATGGCAGATCACCGTGCGCGACGACGGGCGTCTGCTCTGTGGCGGCGCCTGCCCGACGCTGATCCAGTGGCAGGGCTCGCACCCGACGACAGCGATGCCCGACTGCGGGCTGACCCTGGTGTCGCTGGAACTGGCCGGGCTGCCCGCCGGGGTGTCGGGATCGCTCGCCTTCGCGCCGGTGACGGCCGCCGCACGAGGCCCGGCGCTGCGCGCGATACTGCGCACCCCGCGCGGCGAGGTCGCGCTGACGAGCCCGGATGCCCCTGATGACTGAAGAACTGTTCCGCGAAGACGCCGGCCTGCTGGAGTGCGAGGCCACCGTGCTGCAGGTGACCGAGCGCGGCGTGGTGCTCGACCGCACGGTGTTCTATCCGCTCGGCGGCGGCCAGGCCGGGGATGCCGGTGCGCTGATCCTGGAAGACGGCAGCAGCTGGTCGGTGGCCGATACCGTGAAGGGCAAGGACGCCGACGGCTCGGCGGCCGGCATCGTGCACGTGGCCGGCCCCGGAACCGATCTGTCGCGGATGCAGCCGGGTCAGCGCGTGACTGCGCGCATCGATGCCGAGCGCCGACGCGCGCACATGCGCTTCCACACCACGACGCACCTGCTGTGCGCGCTGGTGCCGCACCCGGTGGACGGTTGTTCCATCACCGCGAGCTACGCGCGGCTGGACTTCCACATGAACGAGCCGCTGGACAAGGAGGCCCTGACCGCCGGCATCGCGCGCCTGGTGGCCGAAGCGCACCCCGTCAGGCATCGCTGGATCAGCGAAGAAGAACTCGACGCCAACCCGCAGATGGTGCGCAGCATGAGCGTGCAGCCCCCGCGCGGACTGGGCCGCGTGCGGGTGCTGGAGATCGAAGGCGTCGACCTGCAGCCCTGCGGCGGCACGCACGTCGCCAGCACGGCCGACATCGGCGCCGTCGTCGTCACGAAGATAGAAAAGAAAAGCGCGATGACCCGCAGGGTCGTGCTCGGCTTCGCCGAGCCAGTCGCTGGCTGATCGCGCTTTTCCGAGGAGCGCTCAGGGGCCTTCAGGAGCGATCACCGAGACCCGGGTCCGACGATCAGTTGCGGTAGTCGTCGTGGCAGGCCTTGCAGGTGGCGGCCGCGCTGCCGAAAGCGGTCTTGAGCGTCTCGAGGTTGTTGGCCTTGGCTGCCGTGGCCAGCTTGGCCGCTTCTTCCTGCATCTTCTTGGCGCCGGCATCGAACTTGGCCTTGTCGGTCCAGACGTTCGCCTTGGGGGTGCCTTTCTCGGTACCGGCAGTGCCCTCGACGAAACCGGCGAAGGGGAGCTTGGACATGTCGGCCACGATCTCGGCGTTGGCCGCGGCCACAGCGCCGTCGAACGGAACACGGCCCTGCACCATGGCACCGATGCGGCCGAAGTGCTGACCCATCACCCAGAAGGCGCCCTTGCGGTACTTCACCGCGTCCTCGGGCTTCTGGAACTGGGCGGCGGCAGGCAGGGCGGTCACGACGCCAACCACAGTGGCGAGGGCGAGAAGAATTCGGCGCATCAGTTTCTCCGGCAATAGGGGGTTAAAAGCACAACGCCCGTTGCGAGCGCCGAACCAGTGTACGCAACGCCCCTGGTGCTCATTCCGAACTACGGGTAAACCCGCGTATCGTGCGCTCAGCCGGGGGCGCCACGCCCAGGACGGGCATCTCGCGGTAAGGTTGCAGCCTCGAGTCCACGTTCTCCGGAACACCCCCGCCCATGGCAGACCGCCCACTGCAAAGCACCCGTGTCTGGGACCTTCCGACCCGGCTCTTCCACTGGGCGCTGGCCGCCGCCGTGATCGGCTCGGTCATCAGCGCGAAGATCGGCGGCAACGCGATGGTCTGGCACTTCCGTCTGGGCTACGTGGTGCTGGCGCTGCTGGTGTTCCGGGTGCTCTGGGGGCTGGTGGGCGGCCGCTGGTCGCGCTTCACCAGCTTTGTCTACGCCCCGGGCACGGTGCTGCGCTATCTGCGTGGCCAGAGCCGCCATGACGAGCACCACGAGGTCGGGCACAACCCGCTGGGTGCGTTCTCGGTGTTCGCGCTGATCGGCATCCTCGGCGTGCAGGTCGCCACGGGCCTGGTGGCCGACGACGAGATCGCCAACATCGGCCCGCTGAACCGCTTCGTGAGCGGCGACACCGTCGTCGAGGCCACCGGCTGGCACAAGGACTACGGGCAGTGGATCATCATCGGACTGGTGGCGCTTCACGTTGCGGCCATCGTGTTCTACCTGGTGAAGAAGAAGCTCAACCTGGTGCGCCCCATGGTGTCGGGTGACAAGGCCCTGCCGCCGGGTACGCCGGCCAGCACCGACGGACTGTCGCAGAGACTCCTTGCGGCCGTGCTGCTGGCCCTCTGTGCCGGCGGCGCAGGCTGGGTCGCGAGCCTGGGCGCCTGAATGGACGTCCCCCCCGCGATCGACGTGCTGCAGGCGGAGTCGGCCGAGCAGATCGAGGACGCGCGAGGCATCTTCAGGGAGTACGCCGAAGGACTGGGGGTGGACCTCTGCTTCCAGGGCTTCGAGGCCGAACTGGCCGGCCTGCCCGGCGAGTACGCGCCACCGGGCGGCGCCCTGCTGCTGGCCTACGTCGACGGCGCGCTGGCCGGTTGCGGCGCCGTGCGTCCGCTGCACGACGTGGACTACGCCAACGCCTGCGAGATGAAACGCCTGTACGTGCGCCCGGCCTTTCGCCGCTTCGGCCTGGGCAGGCTGCTGACCCAGCGCCTGATGGACTGCGCCGCGAGGACTGGCTACTCGGTGCTGCTGCTCGACACCCTGGACGACATGGAGTCGGCGCGCGGCCTGTACCGCACGCTGGGCTTCGAAGAGATCCCGCCGTACTACTTCAATCCCATCCCGGGCGCACACTACCTGAAAGTCGATCTGGCCTGAAGCGGAGTTGCTGCCCCCCGGGTGACCCCGCCCCGGACCGGCCTGCACGCGGCAGTACCATCACCGACGCCCCCTCCACTGCGCCAGGAGCGCCATGACCTCACCCTCCGTTGAACTGCGTGCCGGCTCGTTGCGCCTGGCCCTGCGTCCCGATCTGGGCGGCAGCATTGCCGGCCTGTGGCTGGGCGAGCTGCCGGTGATGCGCAGCGTCGAGCCGGCCCTGCTGGCCAGTTCACGCAGCTCGGGCTGCTATCCGCTGGCCCCCTATTCCAACCGCCTGGGCTACAGGCGCTTCCGCTGGCTCGGGCACGACTACACGACGGCGCCCAACTTCGACGACAACCCGCACTCGGTGCACGGCGTGGCCTGGCAACGTCCGTTCGAAGTGGCTTCGGCCACCGCCACCGATGCCGAACTGCGCTACAGCCATGTGCCCGACATGCACTGGCCCTTCGCCTTCGAACTGCGCCAGCGCTTCGTGCTGAGCGAATCGGCCCTGGAGATGCACCTGGTCTTCACCAACACCGCAGCCCACCCGCAGCCGGTGGGCCTGGGCTGGCACCCCTACTTCCCGAAGCGGCCGCGCAGCCGCCTGCACATCGAGCTGACCGATCGCTGGGAGTCCGACTCCAGCGGGCTGCCCACGCGCCGCGTCGCGCAGCCGGGCATCGACGCCGACGTCGCACACCTGGCCTTCGACCATTGTTTCGAAGGCTGGAAGGGTCCGGCGCGCATCCGCGACGAGAAGCTCAACCTCAAGCTCACCTCGTCACTGCCCTACCTGGTGGTCTACACGCCGGAGCTGAAGGACATCTACTGTGTCGAGCCGGTGAGCCACGTCAGCAACGCGCTGCACATGGCCGACCCGACGGCACACGGCCTGCGCAGCCTGGCCGCCGGGGCCACCTTCGACGCCTGGATGCGCCTGGACATCGAGCGGGTGTGAGCGTCGAATGACGGGCGAGGGCAGCGGCGACGCGCCGGACATCCAGATCCTGCCGGGCGTGCCGCCCAGCCTGCTGGGCGAATCGCCGGTGTGGCATCCCGACGAGGCGGCGCTGTGGTGGTGCGACATCCCCGGCCACGCGCTGCACCGCTGGCACGCCGCCAGCGGGCGGCACCAGCGCTGGGGCTTCGAGACCGACGTGGTCTGCTGCGCACCGATGCAGGGTGGACAGATGCTGCTGGCCATGCGGGACGGCCTGTGGCGCTTCGACCCCTCGACGGGCCAGCGTCACAACCTGGCGCAGCCGCCCTACGACCGCACGCGGGAACGGTTCAACGACGGCAAGGCCGATCCGCAAGGCCGGCTGTGGGTGGGCACGATCTACGAGCCGCGCGATCCGCCCGACGCCGCGCTCTACTGCTACTCGCGCGGCCGGCTCGAACGCGTGGCGGGCGACATCACGGTGAGCAACGGCCTGGGCTTCAGCCCCGACGGCCGCACGATGTACTGGAGCGACACCAAGGCCCACGAGGTCTACGCCTTCGACTTCGACGGCCAGGACGGCTCGCTGACGCGCCGCCGGGTCTTCGCGCGCTTCGAACCCAGAGCCCCGGGGCAGCCGCTCCCGGGCTATGGCGGCCGCCCGGACGGCGCCGCGGTCGACGCCGAAGGCTGCTACTGGGTGGCGATGTTCGAAGGCCAGCGCCTGCTGCGCTTGTCGCCCGACGGCAGCCTGTTGCGCGAGGTGCAACTGCCGGTGCGCTGCCCGACCATGCCCTGCTTCGGCGGGGCCGACCTGCGCACGCTCTACGTCACGACCTCGCGCGAAAACCGCCCGGCCGAGGAGCTCGCCGCCCAGCCCTGGGCCGGCCACGTGCTGAGCCTGCACGTCGACGTGCCCGGCCTGCCGGTGCATTTCGCCCAACCCTGAGAACTCCCGATGGTGCAGGCCCTCGCGCTGCCGCGCGATCCACTCGTCGAACGGCTGCGTCAGCCGCGCCGCTGGGACCTGGCCGTCATCGGCGGCGGCGCCACCGGACTGGGCGTGGCACTCGACGCCGTGGTGCGCGGCTTCAGCGTGGTGCTGGTGGAGTCTCACGACTTCGCCAAGGGCACCTCGTCACGCGCCACCAAGCTGGCCCATGGCGGCGTGCGCTACCTGGCGCAGGGCGACATCGGCCTCGTGCGCGAAGCCTTGCAGGAGCGGGGCGCGATGCTGGCCAACGCACCGCACCTGGCCCAGCGCCTGGCCTTCGTGATGCCCGGCTACCGCTGGTGGGAGGGAGGCTTCTACGGCGCCGGGCTGAAGGCCTACGACGCGCTGGCAGGCCGCCGCGGTCTGGGCCGCACGGAGTGGCTGAGCGCGGCGCGCACGCGGGAGCTGCTGCCCACCGTGTCACCTCGCGGCCTGTCCGGTGGCGTCAAGTACTGGGATGGCCAGTTCGACGACGCCAGGCTGGCCGTGCTGCTGGCACGAACCGCCGCGGCACGCGGCGCGCTGCTGGTCAACCGCTGCGCCGCGGTGTCGCTGCTGCACGAGGGCGGCAAGGTGCGCGGCCTGACCGTGAAGGACGGCGAGACTGGCGAAGTCCTGCAACTCGAGGCCGGCTGTGTCGTCAATGCGACCGGCGTCTGGGTGGATGCGGTGCGCGACATGGACCACGAAGACGGCAGTACGAAGGGTGCGCCGATGGTTGCACCGAGCCAGGGCGTGCACCTGGTGGTCGACCGCCGCTTCCTGCCCGGCACGCACGCGCTGCTGGTGCCCAAGACCGAGGACGGCCGCGTGCTGTTCGCCGTGCCCTGGTTCGGCAAGACCATCCTGGGCACCACCGACACACCGCGCGGCGACCTGGCGCGCGAACCGCGGCCCTTCCGTGAAGAGGTCGAGTTCATCCTGCGCGAGGCCGGCAAGTGCCTCAACCTGGCGCCGCAGCGCGGCGATGTGCGCTCGGCGTGGGTCGGGCTGCGGCCGCTCGTCAAGCCATCGGCCGACGAGGCAGAGAACACCAAGGCCCTGTCGCGCGAGCACACGGTGCGGGTCGGTCGCTCGGGCCTGGTCACCGTCACGGGCGGCAAATGGACGACCTACCGCGCCATGGCCGAGGACGTGCTTGACCGCGCGATGGGCGCAGGCCTGCTCGAACGTCGCGCCGGGGGCGCCACCGAACGCCTGCCGCTGCTCGGGGCCGCGCCCGGCCGACCGCTCAGCGAAGCACCAGGCGAACATCTCTATGGCAGCGAGGTGGCGCTGTTGCACAGCCAGCCGGGCGCCGACCGCTGGCTGTGGCGCGACGCCGAATCCGGCCGCGGCGGCCTCAGCGAAGCGATGGTGCGCTTCGCAGCACGCTACGAGATGGCACGCACGGTGGAGGATGTGCTGGCGCGGCGCTGCAGGCTGCTGTTCCTGGACGCCGCCGAAGCGGCGCGACAGGCCGAGGCCGTTGCCGTGATCCTGTCGCAGGAACTGGGCGCCGCTTTCGATGCCGCGGCGTCGGTGGCCGAGTTCACAGCCCTGGCGACCCAGTACCGCGAACTCCCCTGAGCGCGCAGCGACCGCCGCACGCTGGCTTCATCGTCACATCGACGAGTACTTCACCGAACAGCCGTAAGGCCGCGTCGAAGCCACGCTGACCGCCTTGCCCGCCAGCGTCTCGGCCAGCGCCGCATTCACATGGTTGGTCGCGCTCGGGATGTCGGCCGGGTTCGAGGTCGGCTTGCTGTCGATGGCGCCGGCGTAGACCAGCTTGCCGGCCGGATCGATGATGTACATGTGCGGCGTCGTGCGCGCACCGTAGGCGCGTCCGACCTTGCCGTCTTCGTCCATCAGCGTGGCGCTGGCATGGGCCTTCTGGCCCTGCATCCAGGTGGCCATGGCCTGCGGCGTGCGGTAGTCGCCTGCATCCTTGGCCGTGGAGTTCACCGCCAGCCACACCACACCCTTGTCGACGGCATTCTTCTGCGTGGCCTGCATGTTGGCGGCCCCGTAGTGCTTCACCACGAACGGACAGCCCGGGTTGACCCATTCCAGCACCACGTGCCTGCCCTTGAAGTCGGCCAGCGAGACGGCCTTGCCGCGCACGTCGACGGCCGAGAAGGCGGGTGCTTCCTGACCCACGACGGCCGCCGCACCGGCGCCTCCGGTGGCCATCGTCAGCCCGAGGGCAGCACAGGCGAGCAAAGCAGCAACGCGAGGGTTCGACATGGAGCTTCTCCGACAGGGGTTTCAGGGCAGGCTGGCGACGGCGTCGCGCAACTCGTTGACCGACAGAATCTCGTTCAGAAGCCGAGGCCCTGCTGTGCCAGGGGAATAAAGCGCATAGACCGGCACGCCGCTGCGGCCCAGCCTGGACAGTTCGGCGCTGATGGCGGGGTCGCGCCGCGTCCAGTCGGCGCGCAGCAGCACCACCTGTCGACGTGCGAAATCGGCCATCACCGAGGCGTCAGCCAGCGCGGTGCGCTTGTTGAACTGACAGGTCACGCACCAGGCCGCCGTGAAATCGACGAACACAGGCCTGCCTTGCGAGGTGAGCTCGGCGACACGCTGCGCGCTCCAGGGCTGCCAGTCGCCTTCGGCGTGCTGCGTCGCGGGGGCGGGCGGGTTGCTCAGCATCGGCCCTGCCCAGGCCAGGGCGAAGGCCAGCAACACCACCGACAAGGTGCCCAGGCCCAGGCGCGCCCGCGGTCCGAGACCCGGCGCACCCAGCGCCCAGGCCGCGAAGGCCAGCATCACCAGCGCGCCCAGCAGCGCCGCGGCGCCGTCGATGCCCGCCTGCTGGCCCAGCACCCACACCAGCCAGACGACGGTGGCAAACATCGGGAAGGCCATCAAGACCTTGAAGTGCTGCATCCAGGCCCCGGGCCGCGGCAGCCAGCGTGCAACAGCCGGCCATGCACTGGCGGCGACATAGGGCAGGGCCATGCCGACACCCAGTGCGGCGAAGACCGTCAACGCCTGCGCTGCCGGCAGGGTGACGGCCAGGCCGAGAGACGCGCCCATGAACGGCGCCGTGCAGGGCGCCGCCACCGCCACCGCCAGCACGCCGGTCAGCGCGTCATCGACCAGGGGGTGTTTCGCGCGCGCCGAAGCCACGCTGCTGGGCAGCAGCGAGCCGACTTCGAAGACGCCGGCCAGATTCAATCCGATCAGCGTGAACAGGGCAGCCAGCGAGGCCACCACGACCGGGCTCTGAAGCTGGAAGCCCCAGCCGAGCTGCTCGCCACCGGCGCGCAGTGCGAGCAGCAAGGCCGCCAGCGCCAGGAACGACAGCACCACGCCCGCCGTGTAGGCCAGACCGCCGAACAGCAGCCTGCGGCGATCGCCGGCATGCGATGCAAAGCCCAGCACCTTCAGCGACAGCACGGGGAAGACGCAAGGCATCAGGTTCAGCAGGAGCCCGCCGAGCAACGCGAACACGATGGCCAGTGGCAGTGAGATCGGCGCGGAGGCCGGGCGCGGCGGCGGGGCCGTGGTCACAAGCCCGGGCGCGACAGCGGGGGCCGGCATGGCTGCCACTGCCGGCCAGGCGCCGGCCACAGCCACCTGCATCTGAAGCCCCGTCGGCAGACCCTCGGACACCAGCACCGCCGGCATCAAGGCAGGGCTCTCGCTGCGCTGCGGGTCGAGTGGCACTAGCGCCTGCCAGACGTTGCCGTCCCAGGCCAGCTCGGGCCTCGCCGCATTCTGGATCACCCCCGGCGTCTCGGGCAGGAAGTCAATGGCGCGTCCTTGCCAGGCAGCTGGCAGGCCGGCCACGCGCACCACCAGTTGCCCCCCCTCGACCTGCGCGGTGGCCAGCGCCCCGGCAACGGTCTGCGGCGCAGCAGCCCGCGCGGCTTCGAAGGCTCCGACGTGCATGGCCGTGGCCGCGGCGGCCGGCACGCTCAAGGTGAACTCGCCCGACTCGGGAATGCACACGTCCTTGCACACCAGCCACTCGGCCTGCAGCTTCACCTGCAGGCTGTCGCCGCTGAAGTTCGCCGGCACGGTGATCGGCACCGGCAGCAACAAGCTGCCCTCGTAGCCGAAGTTCATCAGAGGCCCCACGGGCAACTTCTTCGGCGTGGGCCACTGGATTTCCCCGGCCTCCACGCCGGCCGGCAGCTGCCAGGTCAACGTGGTGGGCAGACCCGAATCGCCCGGATTCTTCCAGTAGGTGTGCCAATGCGGCTGGTGCCGGATCTGAAGGCCCAGCCACAGGGGCTTGCCCGGCGCCACGCCCTCGGGCGCATGCGCCAGCAGCTCGGCCTGCACCTGCGGCGTGGTGACGGTGGCCGAGGTGGCAGCCAGCGTCGCGCTGCAGGACATCAGGGCAGCGAACAGCGCGAAAACGGCGAGAGGGAGGCGAGGAAGCATGCGAGGCTTGGAGTCGGCGATGCGCTTACGGTTTCAAGGCGTCGGAAATTCCGCTCGTCGAAGCACAGCGCAGGAGTTTCGCCGATCGGCGGCGTTGCGGCAGCATCCTGCTGCCGGCCCCGGTGATCGCGTCCGGAGATCACCTCACTCGGCGAGGGCCCACTGCAGGCGCAGACAGGGCGGCAAGGCTCGAACAGCCCCCCGGATCAGGGGAGACGACGCGGGGCGACACGGGCGATGTGCAGGCACATCTCGACGTATCGGGGTTTCTTCGTATAATTCCGAGGCTTTGCTGACCGCACCCCTCAACGATACGGTGTCGACAATGGAACGGAGTGAACGGAAGTTCCGTTCCGACCCCTGGGTCGATGAAGAAGATGGGGCGGCAGCGCCGGCCTTCAAGCCGCTGTCCTGGGAGGAAGCGCAAGCACTGCGTGAAGCACAACCCACGGTGTCGCCGTGGCGCGTGATCATCGTGCAGTGCGTGGTCGGCGGGGTGGCCGCGCTGCTTGCAGTGCTGGTCACCGGCAGAACTGACACGGCCTGGTCGGCGCTCTGGGGCGCCGCGACGGTGGTGGTGCCTGGTGCCTTGATGGCACGAGGCATGACGAGTCGGCTCAGCAGCATGTCGCCCGGCGCCAGCGCCGTCAGCTTCATGTTGTGGGAGTTTGTGAAGATCGCGGTTTCGGTCGCCATGCTGATGCTGGCCCCGAAGCTCGTGCAGCCCCTGAGCTGGCCGGCACTGCTGGCGGCGATGGTGCTGTGCATGAAGGTGTACTGGGTTGCGCTGTTGTGGCGCGGCCGCTGAAAAAGACGACACGGAACAGACAACAACATGGCAGCCGAAAGTCAAGCGCCCACCGCCGGCGAGTACATCATCCACCACCTCCAGCATCTGCAGAATTCCAAGCAGAGCGCGGTGGTCGACTTCTCCGTCGTGAACCTGGACTCGGTCTTCTGGGCGACCATGCTCGGGGTGCTGACCTGCTTCATCCTGTGGCGTGCCGCTCGTGCCGCCACGTCGGGCGTGCCGGGTCGCTTCCAGGCCGCCATCGAGTTCCTCGTCGAGATGGTCGACTCCCAGGCCAAGGGCATCGTGCACAGCGCCGAGAGCCGCAAGTTCGTGGCCCCGCTGGCGCTGACCGTGTTCATCTGGATCTTCCTGATGAACGCCATGGACCTGCTGCCGGTCGACCTCATTCCCCAGATCTGGCACGTTGCCGGCCCGGCCCTGGGTGCGAAGGACTACATGCGCGTGGTGCCCACGGCCGACCTCTCGGTGACGATGGGTCTGTCGGTGACGGTGCTGCTCGTCTGCCTTTACTACAACGTGAAGATCAAGGGCGCCGGCGGCTGGGTCCACGAGCTGTTCTCCGCCCCCTTCGGCGACAAGTGGTACCTGTACCCCATCAACTTCCTGATGCAGATCATCGAGTTCGTCGCCAAGACGGTCTCGCACGGCATGCGGCTGTTCGGCAACATGTACGCCGGTGAGCTGATCTTCATGCTGATCGCGCTGATGGGCGGCGCCTTCGCGTTCACGGCCACGGGCATCGGCCTGGCCATCGGGCACATCATCGCCGGCACCGTCTGGGCCATCTTCCACATCCTGATCATCACGCTGCAGGCCTTCGTCTTCATGATGCTGACGCTGGTCTACGTGGGCCAGGCCCACGACGCTCACTGATCACCCCCTTTCGCGCAAGCCGCAGGCCTGCACGGATCCTTCCCGTCCTTTTCCCTTTCCCTCAAAAACCTTCCTACCAGGAGCAAAAAATGGAAGTCATCAGCTTTGTCGCCCTCGCCGCCGGCCTGATCATCGGTCTGGGGGCCATCGGCGCCTGCATCGGCATCGGCATCATGGGCAGCAAGTACCTCGAGGCCGCAGCCCGCCAGCCTGAACTGATGGGCGAACTGCAGACCAAGATGTTCCTGCTGGCCGGCCTGATCGACGCGGCCTTCATCATCGGTACCGGTATCGCGCTGTGGTTCGCCACCGCCAACCCGTTCCTCGCCCAGATCGCCAACCTGCCCAAGTAATTTTTGCCCCCAAGCGAACGCTGTGCAGCCGGCAACGCCGGGCCGCCAGCGTTGCCCCCGACAGGGGGAGCGGCCCTGCCGCTGCGGGGACGGAGGAGTGACATGAGCATCAACGCGACACTGATCATCCAGATGATCGTGTTCCTGATCCTGGTCGGGTTCACGATGAAGTACGTCTGGCCGCCGATCGTCAAGGCGCTGGACGAACGCGCGGCGAAGATCGCCGACGGCCTGTCCGCTGCCGACAAGGCCAAGTCCGACCTGGCCGCCGCCAACAAGCGCGTCGAGCAGCAGCTGTCGGCTGCGCGCGACGACGCGGCCAAGCGCCTCGCCGACGCCGAGCGCCTGGCACAGCAGATGGTCGAAGACGCCAAGGGCCGGGCCAGCGAAGAAGGCGCCAAGATCATCGCCGCAGCACGCGCCGAGGCCCAGCAGGAAGTGATCAAGGCACGCGAAGCCCTGCGCGAGCAGGTGGCCGGTCTGGCCGTCAAGGGTGCCGAGCAGATCCTGCGCCGCGAAGTCAACGCGGGCGTGCACTCGGAACTTCTGGGTCGCCTGAAGGCCGAGCTGTAGCCATGGCCGAGCTCGCAACCCTTGCTCGACCCTACGCCGAGGCCTTGTTCAAGGCCGTGCCGGCGGGGGAAGCACCGTCGGCTGCCGCGCAACTCGCCGAGCTCGCCCAGGTGGCCGACGACGAGGACCTGAAGGTCTTCGCCGACAGCCCCAAGGCCCAGGTCGGGCAGGTGTTCGAGGTCATGGTCTCGGCCACCCGTTCGGCGCTGGACTCGCGCGTCAAGAACCTGCTTCAGGTCATCATCGAGAACGGCCGCCTGGCGGCATTGCCCGAGATCTCGTCGCAGTTCAAGGCTCTGGTCAACCGTCAGTCGGGTTCGTCCGACGCGGTGGTGCACAGCGCGTTTCCGATCTCTGACGACGAACTGGCTGGCGTGGTGGCAACGCTGGAGAAGCGCTTCGGGCGCCGGCTCACGGCCCGGGTCGTCATCGATCCCGAACTCATCGGCGGCATTCGTGTGGTGGTGGGCGATGAAGTCCTCGACACCTCGGTGAAGGCCCGTCTCGAACAAATGAAGGTCGCTCTGACTGCCTGAGGCTTTGCCGCAGGGGGTCGATGGAGAAAGCAATGCAACTCAATCCCGCAGAAATTTCCGAGCTGATCAAGAGCCGCATCGAGGGTCTTGGCGCGTCGGCGAACATCAAGAACCAGGGCTCGGTCGTGTCCGTCACCGACGGCATCGTGCGCGTTCACGGTCTGTCCGAGGTGATGGCCGGCGAAATGCTCGAGTTCCCGCCCACCGCCAGCGGCCAGGCCACCTACGGCCTGGCGCTGAACCTCGAGCGCGACTCGGTGGGCGCGGTGATCCTGGGTGAGTACGAGCACATCTCCGAGGGCGACACCGTCAAGTGCACGGGCCGCATCCTGGAAGTGCCCGTCGGCCCCGAGCTGATCGGCCGCGTCGTCAACGCGCTCGGCCAGCCGATCGACGGCAAGGGCCCGATCAACGCCAAGATGACCGACGTGATCGAGAAGGTCGCCCCGGGCGTGATCGCGCGCAAGTCGGTGGACCAGCCGGTGCAGACCGGTCTGAAGTCGATCGACTCGATGGTGCCCGTGGGCCGCGGCCAGCGCGAGCTGATCATCGGCGACCGCCAGACCGGCAAGACCGCGGTGGCGATCGACACGATCATCAACCAGAAGGGTCAGAACATGACCTGCGTCTACGTCGCCATCGGCCAGAAGGCGTCGTCGATCAAGAACGTGGTGCGCGCGCTCGAAGCCCACGGCGCCATGGACTACACCATCGTCGTGGCGGCCTCGGCGTCGGAGTCGGCCGCCATGCAATACGTGTCGGCCTACTCGGGCTGCACGATGGGCGAGTACTTCCGTGACCGCGGGCAAGACGCGCTGATCATCTACGACGACCTGTCCAAGCAGGCCGTGGCCTACCGCCAGGTGTCGCTGCTGCTGCGTCGCCCGCCGGGCCGCGAGGCCTACCCGGGCGACGTGTTCTATCTGCACAGCCGCCTGCTGGAACGCGCAGCCCGGGTGAACGCCGATTACGTCGAGGCCTTCACCAAGGGTGAGGTCAAGGGCAAGACCGGTTCGCTGACCGCGCTGCCGATCATCGAGACGCAGGCCGGCGACGTGTCCGCGTTCGTGCCGACCAACGTGATCTCGATCACCGACGGCCAGATCTTCCTGGAAACCAGCCTGTTCAACGCCGGCATCCGCCCCGCCATCAACGCCGGCATCTCGGTGTCGCGGGTGGGTGGCGCGGCACAGACCAAGCTGATCAAGAGCCTGTCGGGCGGCATCCGTACCGACCTGGCGCAGTACCGTGAGCTGGCGGCCTTCGCGCAGTTCGCCTCCGACCTCGACGCCGCCACCCGCAAGCAGCTCGATCGCGGCGCCCGCGTGACGGAACTGCTCAAGCAGGCGCAATACAGCCCGCTGTCCATCAGCCTGATGGCCGCCACGCTGTTCGCGGTGAACAAGGGCTTCATGGACGACATCGACGTCAAGAAGGTGCTGCCCTTCGAGCACGGCCTGCACCAGCACCTGAAGTCCAGCCACGCCGCCCTGCTCGCCAAGCTCGAGAAGGACAAGGCGATGGACAAGGACGCCGAAGCCGAGCTGACGAACGCCATCACGGCGTTCAAGAAGAGCTTCGCCTAAGCCCACCGACCACCAGGAGAACTGCCATGGCAGTCGGTAAAGAGATTCGCGGCAAGATCAAGTCGGTGGAGAACACCAAGAAGATCACCAAGGCCATGGAAATGGTCGCCGCCAGCAAGATGCGCAAGGCGCAGGAACGCATGCGTGCGGCGCGGCCTTACGCTGACAAGATCCGCAACATCACGGCCCACCTGTCCGAGGCCAACCCCGAGTACAAGAGCCCGTACATGCGCGAGGTGGCGACACCGAAGGCCATCGGCTTCATCGTGGTGACCACCGACAAGGGCTTGTGCGGTGGCCTCAACACCAACGTGCTGCGCGCGGTGACCACCAAGATGAAGGAAGTGCAAGCCGCCGGCGGCAGCATCTCCACGGTGGCCATCGGCAACAAGGGATTCGGTTTCCTGAATCGCATCGGCGCCACGGTGGTGAGCCACGTCGTGCAGCTCGGCGATGCGCCGCAGCTCGACAAGCTGATCGGGCCGGTGAAGGTCATGCTGGACGCCTTCGTCGACGGCAGGCTCGACGCGGTCTACCTCTGCTACACCAAGTTCATCAACACGATGAAGCAGGAGCCGCTGGTCGAACCGCTGCTGCCGCTGTCGGCCACCCGCCTGGAACAGACTTCCGCCGAGAAGTCGCAGTACGGCTGGGACTACATCTACGAACCCGATGCCGCGACCGTCATCGACGACCTGCTCAAGCGCTACATCGAAGCGCTGGTCTACCAGGGCGTCGCAGAGAACATGGCCTCGGAGCAATCGGCTCGCATGGTGGCCATGAAGGCCGCCACCGACAACGCCGGCACGCTGATCGGTGAACTGAAGCTCGTCTACAACAAGACGCGCCAGGCCGCCATCACGAAGGAACTGTCCGAGATCGTCAGCGGCGCTGCCGCCATCAGCGGCTGAACGCCGCCCCGAATACTGTCTGAAGGATCCAAGAAATGTCCAACACTGAAGCGAATGTTCGCGCACAGGGCAAGATCGTCCAGTGCATCGGCGCCGTGGTCGACGTCGAGTTCCCCCGTGATTCCATGCCCCGCGTGTACGACGCACTGAAGCTCGAAGGCACGGCGCTGACGCTCGAGGTGCAGCAGCAGCTGGGCGACGGCGTGGTGCGCACCATCGCGCTGGGCTCGTCCGACGGCCTGCGCCGCGGCCTGATGGTCAGCAACACCGGCGCGGCCATCACCGTGCCCGTGGGCAAGGCCACCCTCGGCCGCATCATGGACGTTCTGGGCAATCCGATCGACGAGCGCGGCCCGGTCAGCAGCGAGCTGAGCGCCTCCATCCACCGCAAGGCCCCGTCGTACGACGAGCTGAGCCCCTCGCAGGAACTGCTCGAAACCGGCATCAAGGTGATCGACTTGATCTGCCCGTTCGCCAAGGGCGGCAAGGTGGGCCTGTTCGGCGGCGCCGGCGTCGGCAAGACCGTGAACATGATGGAGCTCATCAACAACATCGCCAAGGCGCACTCGGGCCTGTCGGTGTTCGCCGGCGTGGGCGAGCGCACCCGCGAGGGCAACGACTTCTATCACGAGATGGCCGACTCGGGCGTCGTGAACCTCGAGAACCTGGGCGAGAGCAAGGTGTCGATGGTCTACGGCCAGATGAACGAGCCCCCGGGCAACCGCCTGCGCGTGGCGCTGACCGGCCTGACCATCGCCGAGTCGTTCCGCGACGAAGGCCGTGACGTGCTGTTCTTCGTGGACAACATCTACCGCTACACGCTGGCCGGCACCGAAGTGTCCGCGCTGCTGGGCCGCATGCCGTCCGCGGTGGGCTATCAGCCGACGCTGGCCGAGGAGATGGGTCGCCTGCAGGAGCGCATCACCTCGACCAAGGTGGGCTCGATCACCTCGATCCAGGCCGTTTACGTGCCTGCCGACGACCTGACCGACCCGTCACCCGCCACCACCTTCGCCCACCTGGACGCCACCGTCGTGCTGTCGCGCGACATCGCCTCGCTGGGCATCTATCCCGCGGTCGACCCGCTGGACAGCAACAGCCGCCAGGTCGACCCCAACGTCGTCGGTGAAGAGCACTACAGCACCACCCGCGCCGTGCAGGCCACCCTGCAGCGCTACAAGGAATTGCGCGACATCATCGCCATCCTGGGCATGGACGAACTGAGCCCGGAAGACAAGCTGGCGGTGGCCCGCGCGCGCAAGATCCAGCGCTTCCTGTCGCAGCCCTTCCACGTGGCCGAAGTGTTCACCGGCAGCCCGGGCAAGTACGTGCCGCTGAAGGAAACCATCCGCGGCTTCAAGATGATCGTGGCCGGCGAATGCGACCACCTGCCCGAGCAGGCGTTCTACATGGTCGGCACCATCGACGAGGCCTTCGAGAAAGCCAAGAAGATCCAGTGAGCGGCACGATGAGCGGCGCACTCGGCCGCCATGCGTCGTTGCGCTCCTCGCCGTACGGGTGTGCGGCTGCGGGGCGCGCCTAGCCTGGCGACCGACTGCTTGCTCCTCGCACCACTCACCTCACTACGGAATCCACAGCCATGGCCACCATCCACGTCGACGTCGTCTCGGCCGAAGAAAGCATCTTCAGCGGCGAGGCCAAGTTCGTCGCCCTGCCGGGCGAGAACGGCGAGCTCGGCATCCTGCCGCGCCACACGCCGCTGATCACGCGCATCCGTCCGGGTGCGGTGCGCATCGAGCGTGCCGACAACGGCGAGGAGGAGTTCGTCTTCGTCGCCGGCGGCATCCTGGAAGTGCAGCCGGGCACGGTGACCGTGCTGGCCGACACCGCCATCCGCGGCCACGACCTCGACGAAGCCAAGGCCAACGAGGCCAAGAAGCTGGCCGAGGAAGCCATGCGCAATGCCAAGAGCGACATCGACCTGGCCGCCGCGCAGAGCGAGTTCGCGGCCATGGCTGCACAACTCGCGGCCATCCAGAAGCTGCGCCGCAAGTAGTCTGCACTCCGGTCGCCTGCAGGCCCGCCCGGTCCACGCCGCGCGGGCCTTGTTCTTTTCGGTCGCGCCGCTAAGCTGGCGTCCACCACTGGAGGCGACGATGGCGAAGACGGCAAAGAACGGCAGCAAGAACGGCAAGCTCGGAAAGGGCGAGTACCTCGAGAAGCTCGCCCCGATGCAGCTGGAGCTCAACGACGTCGCGCGCTGGTTGCAGCACACCGGCAAGCGCCTGGTGGTCATCTTCGAGGGCCGAGACACTGCCGGCAAGGGCGGTGTCATCGCTTCGATCGCGGAGACCTTGAATCCGCGCCAGTGCCATGTAGTCGCGCTGTCCCGCCCCAGCGACCGCGAACGCACGCAGTGGTACTTCCAGCGCTACGTGCCGCACCTGCCCGCGGCCGGGGAGATCGCGCTCTTCGACCGCAGCTGGTACAACCGCGCCGGTGTCGAACGCGTGATGGGCTTCTGCAGCGACGCCGAGGCGAAGGCCTTCCTGAAGCAGGCGCCGGTGTTCGAGCAGATGCTCGTCGACGACGGCATCCTGCTCTTCAAGTACTGGCTGACCGTCGACCAGGCACAGCAGGAGGAGCGCTTCGCCGAACGCCTGGCCGATCCGCTGAAGCGCTGGAAGCTCTCGCCCATCGACCTGAAGGCGCGCGAGAAATACGAGGACTACACCAGCGCGCGCGAGACGATGCTGAAGGCCACCCACACCGACCAGGCCCCCTGGACGCTGGTGGACTTCAACGACCAGCGCCGCGGCCGCCTGGCGCTGATCCGCAACCTGCTGGACCGCATTCCTGAACACACGGTGGACGAACCCCTGCTGGAATTTCCGCCGCTCGGACACGAACCCTTGAAGGAGCGCTTCAGAGGGCCGCTGAAGCCGATCTGAACAGGTGCCTGCGCATCATCCAGACCGCGTGACATCGCGGTCTGGCCTTTGGCAGGCATACGACGCCTTCCGGCGTTGTACGTCCTGCCTCAGTGACCGAGGATCTTCGACAGGAAGTCCTTCGTGCGCTCACTCTTCGGGTTGCTGAAGAACTCGTGCGGCGTGTTCTGCTCGACGATCTGGCCCTGGTCCATGAAGATCACGCGGTCGGCCACGGCCTTGGCGAAGCCCATCTCGTGCGTCACGCACAGCATGGTGATGCCCTGGTTGGCCAGCTCGGTCATGACGTCGAGCACTTCCTTGATCATCTCGGGATCGAGCGCCGACGTGGGCTCGTCGAACAGCATGATCTTGGGCGTGAGGCACAGCGCGCGCGCGATGGCCACGCGCTGCTGCTGACCGCCCGACAGCTGCAGCGGGTACTTCTGCGCCTGCTCGGCGATGCGCACGCGCTTGAGGTTCTGCATGGCGCGCTCTTCGGCGTCCTTGCGCGGCATCTTGCTCACCCACATCGGCGACAGCGTCAGGTTCTCCAGCACCGTCAGGTGCGGGAACAGGTTGAACTGCTGGAACACCATGCCGACCTCGCGGCGCACCTTCTCCACCGCCTTCACGTCGTCGCTCAACTCGGTGCCGTCGACGCGCAGCACGCCCTGCTGATGCTCCTCCAGCCGGTTGATGCAGCGGATCAGGGTGCTCTTGCCGGACCCCGAGGGCCCGCAGATGACGATGCGTTCGCCCTTGGCGACGACCAGGTCGATGTCGCGCAACACGTGGAAGCTGTTGCCGTACCACTTGTTGACCTTCTCGAACGTGATGATGGGTTCGGCCATGGAGATGCCCTAGTCAGCGGGTATTCGAGCGATTGAGCTGCTTCTCGATCCACAGGCTGTAGCGGCTCATGGCGAAGCAGAAGAGGAAGTAGATCGCGGCGATGAAGAGATAGGCCTCGATCTTGAACGGCCGCCAATCGGCGTCGGAGTTCAGCGCCAGGCCCATCGCGCCGGTCAGCTCGTAGAGGCTGACGATGGTGACGAGCGAGGTGTCCTTGAAGATCGAGATGAAGTTGTTCATGATGCCCGGCACCACCAGCGCCAGGGCCTGGGGCAGGATCACCTTGCGCTGGGCCTGCCAGTAGGTGAGGCCCAGGGTGTCGGCGGCTTCCTGCTGGCCCTTGGGAATGGCTTGCAGGCCACCGCGCACGATCTCGGCCATGTAGGCCGCCGCGAACAGCGTGATGCCTACCAGCACGCGCACCAGCACGTCGATGCTCACACCCGGCGGCATGAAAAGCGGGAACATGAAGCTGGCCATGAACAGCACGCTGATCAGCGGCACGCCGCGGATCAGCTCGACGTAGATGATGCAGAAGGTCCTGATCGCCGGCAGGTTGCTGCGCCGGCCCAGCGCCACCAGCACGGCAATGGGGAAGGCGAACACGATGGACAGCGTGGCCAGCATGATGGTCAGCGGCAGGCCGCCCCAGCGGTCGGTGGACACGGGCTCCAGCCCCATGACGCCACCGCCCATCAGCGCAAAGAACAGCGCCAGCACCGCCACCCACAGCAGCACCAGCCAGGGCTTCCAGAAGGTGCGCACGCAACTGGCAACCAGCAGCGCCACCAGCACGATGGTGGCGACCTCGGGCCGCCACTGCTCCTCGAAGGGGTAGCGCCCGAAGATGATCAGGCGGTACTTCTCGGTCACCACGCCCCAGCAGGCGCCGATGCCGCGCACCGCATTGCAGGCCTCGGCGTCGGGAGCCGCCACGGCCCTGAACACGAGCCAGTTCATCAGCGGTGGCAGCCAGTAAAGGAAGAGTCCCAGCATCACCACGGTGGTGAAGCCGCTCTTCCAGTCGGCGAAGAGGTTGCTGCGCAGCCAGGGCACGAAGCCTTCGGTGCGGACCGGCGCCGGCCGGGGAGCGATGGGTTGGAAGCTGTCCATGTCGCTTACCGCTCCTTGATGGCCGAGCGCTTGTTGTACCAGTTCATGATGCCGGAGGTGCTCAGCGACGTGAACAGGTACACCAGCATGATGATGGCGATGCACTCCACCGCACGCCCGGTCTGGTTGATGGCCGTGTTGGAGATGGAGACGACGTCGGGGTAGCCGATGGCCACCGCCAGCGACGAGTTCTTGGTCAGGTTCAGGTACTGGTTGGTGATGGGAGGGATGATCACGCGCAGGGCCTGCGGCAGCACCACCAGCCGCATCTGCAGCCCGCGCGGCAGGCCCAGCGCGCTGGACGCCTCGGCCTGGCCGCGAGGCACCGATTGGATGCCCGCACGCACCACTTCGGCGACAAAGGCCGAGGTGTAGAGCACCAGGCCGCCCAGCACGGCGATGAACTCGGGGGTCACCTCGGCGCCACCGAAGACAGCGGCGTCCCCTTGTTCCGGAAAGCGCCACTCGGAAGGAGCGCCGCCCAGGGCCCAGCCGACGATGGCCAGCACGACGATGAAGCCGATCGACGGCAGCATCACGTGCTGCGGCTTTCCGGTGGCGTCGAAGCGCGCCTTGGCGCGGCCGGCATACCAGATCGAGACACCGACACCGGCCACTGCGCCGAGCAAGGCCCAGCCGTGTCCGGGGGCCCAGACGGGTGCCGGCAGCGCCAGCCCGCCCTTGCTCAGGTAGATGCCGCCGAAGTTCAGCGCTTCGTCGGCGCTGGGCAGCGTCTCGGTGAGCAGCAGATACCACATCAGCAGCTGCAGCAGGATGGGCACGTTGCGGAACAGTTCGACGTAGGCGTAGCACAGGCCGCGCACCAGCGCGTTGCGCGAGAAGCGGCCCACGCCCAGCAGCGTGCCGATGATGGTCGTCAGCACGATGCCGATGATGGCCACGCGCAGGGTGTTCAGCAGGCCGACCAAGAAGGCCTTCCAGTACGGGTCGATCGACTCGTAGGGCATCAGGGTCTCGCCGATGTCGAAACCGGCCGGCGAGGTGAGGAAATCGAAGCCGCTCTGGATGCCGCGCACCCGCATGTTCTCCATCGTGTTGTGCGCGAGGAACCACACGACGAAGACGATGGCCGACAAGGCCGCGACCTGGTAGATCACGCCGCGCACCGCGCGGCTGCGCAGCGACCATTCGCGCTTCTTGGTCGGTGGAGGCCGATTGCTCATGGGATGGTGTGCGCCTTGGCGTGCGGAGGCACGGCGTTGGAAGAGACGTTCAGGCCGCGATCGCCGCCTGAACGATGCAGCCGCACGGGCACGATGCCCAAGCGGCTGCTGCCGGCGATCAGCGGACCGGCGGCGCGTACATGAGGCCGCCCTTGTTCCAGAGGTTGTTCACCCCGCGCGGCAGGCCCAGCGGCGACTTCGGGCCGACATTGCGCTCGAAGATCTCGCCGTAGTTGCCCACGGCCTTGATGGCGCGTGCCGCCCATTCCTTGTCCAGGCCCAGCAGCTTGCCGGTGTCCTCGCCGCTGCCCAGGATGCGGCCCACGACGGGGTCGGGGCTGCTCTTCATCTGTTCGAGGTTGGCCTGCGTGATGCCGTACTCCTCGGCCTCGATCAGCGCGAACACGACCCACTTGGCGATGGCATAGAACTCGTCGTCACCGCGACGGACGGACGGGCCGAGCGGTTCCTTGGAGATCAGTTCGGGCAGGATCAGGTGATCGGCCGGGTTCTTGGCTTCCTTGTTGCGCACCGAGGCCAGGCCCGAGGCGTCAGTGGTGTAGGCCTGGCAGCGGCCGGCGAAGTAGGCGCCGGTGGCAGCCTCGACCTTTTCGAACACGACGGGCTTGATGTCGAGCTTGTTGGCACGCGAGAAGTCGGTCAGGTTCTTTTCGGTGGTGGTGCCCGACTGCACGCAGACCGTGGCGCCCTTCAACTGCTTGGCGCTCTTGATCTTGCCCTTGGACGGCACCATGAATCCCTGGCCGTCGTAGTAGGTGGTGTTGGTGAAGTGCATGCCCAGCGAGGCATCGCGCGTCAGCGTCCAGGTGGTGTTGCGCGACAGGATGTCGATCTCGCCCGACTGCAGTGCAGTGAAGCGCTGCTGTGCGTTCAGCGGCACCCACTTGACCTTGCTGGCGTCGCCGAGGATGGCAGCGGCGATGGCCTTGCAGACATCGACGTCCAGGCCCGACCAGTTGCCCTGGCTGTCGGCTGCAGAGAAACCGGCCAGGCCGGTGTTCACGCCGCAGACGAGCTGCCCCCGGGCCTTGATGGCGTCGAGTGTCTTGCCCGCGTGGGCAGGCATGGCGGACAGGCCGAGGACGGCGGCGGCCAATGCGCAAAGTGTCTTCGCGGTGTTGCGGGTCATCTTGACGAACTCCTGGTTGGTGGGGACAAAGCTGCTGCCCCGAAGCGGTGCGGCGGGAGTATAGGAAGCAACCCCAACCGGCGCCCCCCGCGCTTCTACGTAGCATGGGGACATGCGATTTCCGCATGGCCTCCACGCAGGAAACATGCCACACGTGCGCATGCGTGCGCAACCCGGCTCGAGGCGGACTCACCCTGCTTCCGCTCGTCGACGGAATCAGCCGGCCGGGTCCGGGTGCTTCAGCTCGGGCTGCAGCAGCGATGGGTCGGCGAACACCGCCTCCAGCGGAAAGCGCCGGCCTGCCAGATGGTCTTCGATGCATCGCAGCAGCAGCGGGCTGCGATGCCGCTCGCGCGAGTCGCGGATCTCCTGCGGCGTCAGCCACAGCGTGCGCTGCACGGGGCTGTCGAGCAGGCGGCCCGGCTCGGGAGGCCCGCAGGTACCGGCATAGGCCAGTCGCAGGTAGGTGACATCCTCGGCCACGGCGCCGTCGCGACCAGGCCGCACGAAGCGCGACAGGTACAGCCCCAGCAGTGCTTGCGGCTCGAAGCGGCAGGCTGTCTCTTCCAGGGCTTCCCGCATCACGGCCTGCAGCGGCGTTTCGCCCTGCTCCAGATGACCGGCCGGATTGTTCAGCCGCAGGCCCTCCGGCGTGAGCTCCTCCACGAGCAGGTAGCGGCCGCCGGATTCGATGATGGCGGCGACGGTGACCCCGGGTTTGAAGCGCTCCAAGCTCATTCGGTCATGGTAGTCGCCACCTGAGCGGGCTGCCGACTTGTGTTAGCTTACCGACCCCAAATACCTAGACCCGGCGAGGAGAACAGCCCATGCTGATTGGTGTCCCGCTCGAAACAGCGGCGGGCGAAACGCGCGTGGCCGTCACGCCCGAAACCGCGAAGAAGCTCAAGGCCCAGGGCCACACGGTGAAGGTGCAGTCCGGCGCCGGCGTGGCCGCGAGTGCCACCGACGACGCCTACCTGGCCGCCGGCGCGGAGATCACCGACCGCGCAGGGGCTCTCGGCTGTGACCTGGTCCTGAAGGTGCGCAGCCCGTCGGTCGACGAACTCCCCGCGATGAAGAGCGGCGCGGCCCTGGTCGGCATGCTCAACCCCTTCGACAAGGACAACCTCGCCCGCCTGGCCGCGGCCGGCCTGACCAGCTTCGCGCTCGAAGCCGCGCCGCGCACCACGCGCGCGCAGAGCATGGACGTGCTGAGCTCGCAGGCCAACATCGCCGGCTACAAGGCGGTGATGATGGCGGCCGACAAGTACCAGCGCCTCTTCCCGATGCTGATGACCGCGGCCGGCACCATCAAGGCCGCACGCGTCGTCATCCTGGGCGTGGGCGTGGCCGGGCTGCAGGCCATCGCCACGGCCAAGCGCCTGGGCGCGGTGATCGAGGCCTCCGACGTGCGGCCTTCGGTGAAGGAACAGGTCGAGTCGCTCGGCGCGAAGTTCATCGACGTCAGCTACGACACGCCGGAAGAGAAGGAAGCCGCCGAAGGCGTGGGCGGCTACGCCAAGCCGATGCCGCAGAGCTGGCTCGACCGCCAGAAGGTCGAGGTGGCCAAGAAGGTCGCCGCCGCCGACATCGTGATCAGCACCGCGCTGATCCCGGGCCGCGCCGCACCGGTGCTGATCACCGAAGACATGGTGCGCAGCATGAAGCCGGGCTCCGTGATCGTCGACATGGCCGCACCCGCGGGCGGCAACTGCCCGCTCACCGAAGCCGGCAAGACCGTGATCAAGCACGGTGTCACGCTCATCGGCGAGACCAACATCCCGGCGCTGGTGGCAGCGGACAGCTCCAGCCTGTACGCCCGCAACGTGCTCGACTTCCTGAAGCTCGTCCTGCCCAAGGACGGCGGCTTCCAGGTGCCGATGGACGACGACATCGTCGTCGCCTGCCTGATGACCCAGTCGGGCGAAGTGAAGAGAAAGTAGGCCATGGACTTCGTCAGCCCCACCATCACCAACCTGATCATCTTCGTGCTGGCCATCTACGTGGGCTACCACGTGGTGTGGACCGTCACACCCGCGCTGCACACGCCCTTGATGGCCGTCACCAACGCCATCAGCGCCATCGTCATCGTGGGCGCCATGCTGGCTGCGGCTCTGACCGAGACCACGCTGGGCAAGACCATGGGCGTGCTCGCCGTCGCGCTGTGCGCGGTGAACGTCTTCGGCGGCTTCCTCGTCACGCGGCGCATGCTGGAGATGTTCAGAAAGAAGGAAAAGAAGGCGCCCGCCGCAGGAGCGAAGGAATGAGTCTCAACCTCGTCACGCTGCTGTACCTCGTCGCCAGCGTGTGCTTCATCCAGGCGCTGAAGGGCCTGAGCCACCCGACCACGTCGATCCGCGGCAACCTGTTCGGCATGATCGGCATGACCATCGCCGTGCTGACCACGGCGGCGCTGATCGTCAAGCTGTCGGCCGACATGGGCCAGACCCGCGCGCAGGGCATGGTCTGGGTGCTGGGCGGCCTGGTGGTCGGCGGTGCGCTGGGGGCCATCATGGCCAAGCGCGTCGAGATGACCAAGATGCCCGAGCTGGTGGCCTTCATGCACAGCATGATCGGCCTGGCCGCGGTCTTCATCGCCGTGGCGGTGGTGGCCGAGCCCTGGGCCTTCCAGATCGTGCAGCGCGCCGCCGACGGCACCGCGCCGCCCATCCCCTTCGGCAACAAGTTCGAGCTCTTCCTGGGCGGCGCCATCGGCGCCATCACCTTCAGCGGCTCGGTCATTGCTTTCGGCAAGCTCAGCGGCAAGTACAAGTTCCGCCTGTTCCAGGGCGCGCCGGTGACCTTCGGCGGGCAGCACATGCTCAACCTGGTGCTGGGCATCGCCATGCTGGTGCTGGGCGTGGGCTTCTCGCTCACCGAGAGCTGGCCGATGTTCTTCGCCATGCTGGCCATCGCCTTCGTGCTGGGCGTGCTGATCATCATCCCGATCGGCGGCGCCGACATGCCGGTGGTGGTGTCCATGCTCAACAGCTACTCGGGCTGGGCGGCGGCCGGCATCGGCTTCAGCCTGAACAACAGCATGCTGATCATCGCCGGTTCGCTGGTGGGCAGCTCGGGCGCGATCCTGAGCTACATCATGTGCAAGGCGATGAACCGCTCGTTCTTCAACGTCATCCTGGGCGGCTTCGGGGGCGAAGCCGCGACCGCGGCTTCGGGCGGCGGCGCGCAGCGCAACGTCAAGAGCGGCAGCGCCGACGACGCCGCCTTCGTGCTGGGCAACGCCGAGACCGTCGTCATCGTGCCGGGCTACGGTCTCGCGGTGGCGCGCGCGCAGCACGCGGTGAAGGAGCTGGCGGCCAAGCTCACGGCCAAGGGCATCACCGTGAAGTACGCCATCCACCCGGTGGCGGGCCGCATGCCGGGCCACATGAACGTGCTGCTGGCCGAGGCCGAGGTGCCCTACGACCAGGTCTTCGAGATGGAAGACATCAACGGCGAGTTCGGCCAGGCCGACGTGGCCATCATCCTGGGCGCCAACGACGTGGTGAACCCTGCTGCGCACGTGAAGGGCAGCGCGATCTACGGCATGCCCATCCTGGAGGCCTACAAGGCCAAGACGGTGATCGTGAACAAGCGCTCGATGGCCAGCGGCTACGCCGGCCTGGACAACGAGCTGTTCTACATGGACAAGACCATGATGGTCTTCGGCGACGCCAAGAAGGTCGTGGAGGACATGGTCAAGGCCGTCGAGTAGCGGGGCCGCGCCTGCAGCACGAGGGCCGGCCACGCCGGCCCGCTTCGGCTTCGCGCGCCTCGAACGCCTGGCTCAGCGCAGGCCGCCCGTGTACTTCTTCATCACCCGGGCGCGCAGCTCTTCTTCGCTGAGGCTGTCGGTCGAGGGCACGGCCGGCGCCGAGGGCGGCACCACGGATTCGGCAACCACGCCGGGCACGCCCCCGGCCGCCGCCAGTCCCGGCGCGGCCACGGGCAAGGGAGATGGCGTGGCGATGCGTGCGCCGTGCATGCGGCCCTGCACGTACTCCGCATAGGCGCGCAGGCGCGGGTCCTGGCTGCCCAGCGCTTCGGCCAGCACCTCGCGCGCGTACCGGCGGTCGTGCAGGAACTGGGTGACATCGAGCTGGCGGCCGAACTCGCGTCGCAGCGGCACGACCATGCGCACCACATAGTTCATGATCTGGCTGTCGCCCGGCGAGCTCATTGAACCAACCTCCGTGCTGCGCACTCCGGGATGAGCGCTTGGGAGCGGCCCGTCGCGCTCATTGGACCAACCTCCGTGCTGCGCACTCCGGGATGAGCGCTTGGGAGCGGCCCGTCGCGCTCATGCCCAGGACTCCATCAGGCTTTGGGTGAGAGCATTTCGCCGTGCTGGGCGATGTCCAGCCCCATGCGCTCCTGCTCGACGTTGACGCGCAGCCGCGCCACCAGACCCATCAGGCGCAGGATGACCCAGGTGGCGGCCGCGGCGTAGACCATCACGGTCAGGCCGCCGACCAGGTTGGTCCATACGGTGGCGGTGACGGGCGCGATCCGGGTGGTGGCGAAGACGGGGGTCAGCACCGTGCCCACCAGGCCGCCCACGCCGTGCAGGGCAAAGACGTCCAGGGCGTCGTCGATGCCGGTGCGCGCCTTGAAGTTGACGACGCAGATGAAACACACCACGCCCGAAATGGCCCCGATGGTCAGGGCGCCGTAGATGTTGACGAAGCCCGACGCCGGCGTGACGGCGATGAGGCCCGCGATGGCGCCCGTCATCGATCCCAGCACGCTCCACTGGCCGCGATGGATGTATTCGCAGAAGCCCCACAGCATGGCGCCGGCGCAGGCCGCGACCTGGGTCGTGAGCAGGGCCCCGGCGGCCCGGCCGCTGGCTTCGAAGGTGGAGCCTGCATTGAAGCCGAACCAGCCGGCCCACAGCAGGCCGGCACCCAGCACGGTGATCATCAGGTTGTGCGGCACCATGGGCTCGCGGCCGAAGCCGTGCCGCGGGCCCAGCACCCAGGCAGCTGCCAGACCGCTGGCACCCGAGGCAATGTGCACCACGGTGCCGCCGGCAAAGTCCATGTGCCCCATGCCGGCGAGCCAGCCGGTCGGGTGCCAGACCCAGTGCGCCACCGGTGCGTAGACGACGACCGACCACAGGGCGGCGAAGACCACCGCGGCACCCAGGCGCATGCGCTCGGCCGTCGCGCCCAGGATGATGGCGAAGGTGATGATGGCGAAGGCCAGCTGGAACATGAAGAACGCCGCCTCGGGGATCGTGGGTGCGATCGCATGCGCGGTGGCACCCAGGCCGATCAGGCCCTCGGCGAACAGACGGTCGGCTCCGCCCAGGAAGCCGTTGCCGGGCGTGAAGGCGATGGAGTAGCCGACCATCGCCCAGGTCAGCGTGATGACGGCCGAGGCCGCCACGGTATGCGCCACGATGGACAAGGAGTTCTTCGTGCGCAGCATGCCGCCGTAGAACAGGATGATGCCGGGCATGGTCATCAGCAGCACGAGCACCGTGCAGATGAGCATCCAGGCGGTGTCGGCACCGTTGAGTGCAGGGGCGGGAGCAGCCCACGCCGCTCCCGCCCAGGACCCACCCAGCGTCATGGTGGCAGCCGCGAGCAGGCGCCTCCCAGCGCGCAAGTTCACCAGCGGCATGCGTCCCTCTCCTCGTCGTTCGTCGGTTGCGGGGTTTTGCTACCAGACGTGACTTCCGGCAACACCGCGAATGAGGGAGCCCTGGGGCCGACTGCGCGGCTGTGCGCAAAGCCGGGCGCGCCCTCAGGACACCGTCTGCGCCTCCGACAGCCCCAGTGCGGTGGCCTGCGCCAGTGTCATGCCCACGGACTCGACCAAGAGCGACTCGGTACGCAATCCCCCCATGCGCACGCGCAGCAGCCGGCGCGCGCGCCGCATCTCTCGCGCCTCGATGGGGTTGATCTCGCCGTACACGCGGGCCCAGTGCCCCACGGCAAACCCGTGCAGGCGCGCCGCCCTGCTCAGGTCGTCGCCCAACGCCAGCGCGTGCGACAGATGCAGCAGCGCGTGCAAGGCATGCTGCACGTGATGACGCGCCCAGGCCACGCGCAGGCTGCGTCGCAGGGCCGCCGCGGCCTCCTGCGGTCGCCGCTGGCGGATGTGGATGCGCCCGATCTGCCGAGCCACAGTCATCAAGCCGACCCAGTTGCCGTCGGTCAGGGCCAGCCGCTCGCAGGCCTCGTGGGCTGCCAGTCCCTCGTCGACGCGGCCGAGCCACACCCACATCGCGGCACGGTTGATCAGGGCCCAGGAAGCCGCCTGCCGGTTGCCGGCCTCCTCCCACAGGCGCTGCGCCCGTGCAAGCATCTTCTCGGCGCCCGCGTAGTCCAGCCGCAGGTTCGCCAGCAGCAGGCCCTGAAGCCGCAGCACGGTGGCCTGCGCCACGCGGTCGCCCGAGCGTTCGGCCAGGCGAGCCGACTCGGCCAGGGGCGTGTCGAAGTCGGTCTGCAGTCGGCCCGCCAGGTAGGTCGCCCAGGCCCAGCGCGCCAACGCCAACGAGCGCTGGCGATCGTCCGTGGCCGCCTCGATGCCGGCATCGGCATGGGCCAGCGCTTCGGCAACGAAACCCGCAGCGCCGCGTCCGAAGGACAGCAACTCCAGCGCGTCGGCGCGCATGGGTCGGTCGTCGATGTCACCGAGCGCCTGCTCCAGCGCCTGCAGCACCGTCAGGGGCGGGCAGTCGGTCTCCCAGTAGTCCCGAAAGGCCACCGCCAGCTTCAGAGCCTGGCGCGAAGCACCGTCGGCGGGCGCAGAGACGATGGCCGCGTGCAGGAGCCCGAGCTCCGGCGCCACGGCAGCCGGCCCTTGCCGTACCGTGGCAGCTGCGATGGCGACGAGCCACTGTCGCACGCGCTGGCGAGCCTGGCGCGCGCGCGCGGGATCGCACTGCTCTGCCGCGAACTCGCGCACCGGCTCCAGCAGCATCCAGCGCCGCCGGCCGTGGTCGTCCTCCAGGCGCCGCACCAGCGAGGCGTCCTGCAGTCCGCCCAGCGTTTCCTCGGCCGAGCCGGCGTCGCTGCCTGACGCGGCGGCGACGGCGTCCAGTCGCGCGGGCACGGTGAAGATCGACAGCGCCTGGACCATGGCGAGCTGTGCTGACGTCAGCTGCCGCCAGCTCCAGGCCACCACGTGCCGCATGGACGCGTGCCTCGTGTCGATGGACGGCCTCTGCGCTCCGCGGGCCAGCAGGTCGAGCATGGGCGAGCCGGCGCCCGTCTGCAGGCGCGACAGCAGATCCTGGGGTGAGAGGTTGCGCACGCGCGAAGCCGCCAGTTCGATGGCCAGCGGCATGCCGGACAACAGCCGCACCAGCGCGATCACGGCCTCGAGATTGCCCGCACCGAGGCGGAAGTCCGCGCGCGCCGCCCGCGCCCGGTCGACGAAGAGCGCGACCGCCGGACTGGCGCCGGCGTCGGGCAGGGGCAGGTCGGCGGCGGGCAACGCCAGCCCGTCCAGTTCGAAGGCCGTTTCGCCATCGATCTCCAGCAGACGGCGCGAGGTCACAAGAAGGTGCAGCGAAGGCACGAACGCCAGCAGTTGCGCAATGTCGGTGGCGAAGTGGTCGACGATCTGCTCGACGTTGTCCAGCACCAGCAGCGTGCGCTGTCCCGACAGGGCGGTTCGCAGCCGCTGGTGCAGGTCGCGGTCGCCGCTCTCGATGCCCAGGGCCGAACACAGCGCGTCCATCGCCTGGGCCGCATCGCTGCAGGCCACCAGCGGCACGAAGGCGACTCGATCGAAACGCGGGTGGCCGCCTTCGACCGACCACTCCGGCGCCAGTTGCAGCGCCTGTCCGACCTCGACGGCCAGCCGCGTCTTGCCGCTGCCGCCCGGCCCGACGACCGTGACCAGCCTTTGCGCACAGGCCAGTGCGCGCAGGCGCGACGCGGTCAGCTCGACGCCGAAAGGCCGGGTCCAGTAATGCGGCAGGCCGGTGGGAACCGCCACCGCTGCCGCCAGTTCATCCCCGCCGCCGCTCGATTCGGGCGAACAGGCCGAAGAGGCCCGGCCAGTCGGGGATGCTCGCTTCGGCAGCCCCTGGCCTACGGCGTCGAGCGCGCGTTCGCGAAGGGCGGCCAAGCGGCGACGCTCGTCGATCACCCATTCCTCGTAGAAACCGGGCATGAACTCGTCCCGGTACAGCGCCAGGGCCTGGACCGGCTGGCCGGCCCGCACCAGGCGATCGAAGCGACGGGCGTCGCTGTCCAGCACCTGAGGCAGCACCCGGATGGTCAGCCGATCCGCCTGCAGCACCGGGCCGACACCCGCGGCCGGCGATTCCAGCAGGTTCTTCAGCGTCGACAGGGTCTGGCGCAGGCGATTGCGCCCGACGTCCAGCGACACGCCCGGCCAGAGCAGTTCGACCATCTCCTCTCGCGCATGGGCGCGGTCGGGCTGAAGTGCCAGTCGGGCCAGCAGGGCTGCCACGGCGCGCGACGGCCAGCGTCGCAGCGACCGGGTCGGCGCAAACGCCTCCACGCCGCCGAACAGCTGCACCTGCCAGCCGCCGCAAGCGACGTGCGGCGCAGCCGAAGGCGGCGGTCCTTCGGCCTCGGCATCGGGTAAGGAGCTCGTGGCCATGCTGGCGCCAGCATAGCGGCGCCAGCCCGTGATCGCATGCCCTGCCTTGCCTCGGGCCCGGTCAGGCACTCACTTGGGTGGTGCGGCAGGCACGGGCGACGAAGCGTTGATCGTGACCCCGCGCTTGCGCAGTTCCTCCACCAGCAGCCGTGCGTTCGGGTTGCCGGCCTCGGCCATGCGCTGCGTATCGGCGGCCAGGGTGTCCAGCGAGCCGCGCAGCTTGCTGGCGTTGTCCACCGTCTGCTGCTGCCCGGCGTGGCTGGCCTGCAGGACCTGGTGGTCACGCCACAGCAGCGACGCCTGGAAGGCCAGCCAGCCCAGCAGCGCCAGCCCGCACAGCAGCAGCGGGACGAAGGCGGTGCGCTGCGGCTCTCGCGGCTGCGGCAGGGGGCGCCGCTGCGCCGCGGCCGCGCGTTCGCCAGCCGACCGGTGGCCCGCCGCGGCCAGGGCCTCGGTGGCCTCCGAGGGCTCGGGGCCGCCTGGAAACCCGCCGTCGGCAGTTGCAGGGGGCGGCATCTTGTAGACGGTCTTCATGGCAGGCCTCCTCTCGTCAGTGGCGTCACTTGCGCGCTGGGGCCTGCGCTGCGGGCGCGGCCGCCGGGGCGGACGGCGCGGCGACGCTGTAGGTGATGCCATGGCGCTGCAGCATTTCGCGCACGTCGGCGTCGTTGTGGCGCGCGGCCAGCTCGGCCAGGGCGCGGATGATCTCGCGGTACAGCCCTTCGAGCTGCAGCGACTGCTGCACGTACTGCTGGCGCGCGGCCACGTCGAGCTGTGCGCTGCGGTTGGCCAGACCCAGGAAGACGCTGGCCAGCATCGTGAACAGGCACAGTGCGGCCACCGTGGTGACGATTCCGTACTGGGTCTTGGTCATGGGAACTCCTTCGTTGGATGCGCTCGTCGCGGCGTTGACTCACTGCACCACGCCGCGGCGGCGACGGGCGATCAGCGCCGCGACCGCGGCGGCCAGCACCAGCATCAGCGAGCCGGGCTCCGGCACCGTGCCGCCGTTGTCGGTGATCACGTTGGCGCGGATGATCAGCCGACGGACCTGGGCCAGGCCGTTGGGATCCGAGGCATTGGTGCCGCGGCCGTTGAAGATCACTTCGTCGCTCACAGCCCCCAGGCTGCCGGCGAAGAAGTCGATGTCCAGGCTGCCGACGCCGTCGCCGGCCTGCAGGCCGGCCAGCGTCTGCAGCCAGTCGGCGTCCAGCGAGAAGTCGTTCACCGCCGACAGGTCGAAGGCGCCGCCGAGCACGTCGGCCGGGCCGGCGACGTCGTTGGACAGGCCCAGCGTGCTGCTGACCGTGGCGCCGAGCAGCAGGTTGCCGAGATCGAGCACGAAGTCGGTGGCATTGAGCTGCGTGAGCAGGCCCAGGCCGCCGAGGAAGTCGAAGTCGGCGTTGGCCAGGTTGTTGACCTGCGCATTCACCTGGACGGCGCCGGCAGCACCGCCGGAGACATCGGCCATGTCGGCGTTCTGGCTCAGGAAGCCGACGCTGCCGCCCTGGCTGAAGACACCGGCCGTGCTGGTGTTCAGGCCCACGGCGATGTTGCCGCTGCCCTGCGCGGCCACGCCTGCGACGGCGCCGCCGCCGCTGAAGGGGCCACCGACGCCGGAGAGCGTGGCCCGCAGGGTGTCGTTGAGGGCCGTGCTGGCGGCCATGTTGGTCACCGTGATGTTGCGCGCCATGACGGTGTCACCCACACGCACCACGCCGAAATCGACACTGGTGGTGGCCAGCGCGCCGACCGCCGGGGTGTAGACCTTGCCGCTGACGGTGACGTTCTGGCTGCTCAGTTCGAGTTGGCAATTCGGCGCGCAGCCGCCGACGTTGCTGGCGTCCGACACCAAGGTCAGCACCGCCGTGCCGGCGTTGCCACCGGTGAAGTTGCCGGCGATGTCGGTGGCCAGGCCGACCTGCAGGCTGCTGGCGTTCGTCTGGCCGGGCAGCAGCAACGACACCATGCCGGCGTTGGTGGTGACCGGGGCACCGGCGGTGGCGATGCTGGCGTTCAGCGCGGCCTGCGGCGCCGCCGTGGCCTGGTTGCTGAGGCTCACCAGCGCCGTCGGCGAGGCGGCACCCACGCGCACCGCGCCGAGGTTGATCGACGGGTTGTTGATCAGCGGGCTGGCCTGGTTGATGACGTTGGCCAGCGCCGTGATGGTGCCGTTGACGCCGTAGTTCTCGCTGCCCACCGACGCGGTGCCCAGCCCGTTGCTGACGCCGGCCACAGCGCCCGCCGTGGTGTAGTTGACGGCGATGCCGCTGTTCAATGCACCCGCGGTAGTGCCGGTGACCGTGACCGTCATGGCACCGTTGCCGGCGTTGCTGTTGCTGCCGGCCAGGATGCCGCTCAGGCTGCCGACGCCGCTGATCTGCGCGTTGCCTGCGGCGCCGAAGCTGGCGTTCAGGTCTTCGACGAAGCCGGCCGGACCGGCGGCGGTGTTGCGCACCACCAGCGCCTGGCTGACCTGCTGGCCGACCTGCAGCGTGCCGAAATTCAGCGCCGGCGTGACGATCTGGCCGGCCGCGGCCTGGAAGACGTTGCCGTTCACGGTGACGGCCTGGCTGCCCGCCGAGGCGATGCCCAGGCCGTTGCTCGCGCCGCCCACCGCACCGGCGGTCTGGAAGTCGATGTTGACGGTACCCGTCTTGGCTCCGGCGCTGGCGGTGTTCACACCGACGCTGATGGCGCCGACGCCGGTATTGCTGGTGCCGGCCAGGCGGCCGGCCACGCTGCCGCTGCCGCTGGCTGCGCCGCTCGAGCCGGCCACGCTGGCATTCAGGTCCTCGCTGAAGGGGCCGGCGATGGCGGTGTTGCTGATGAGCAGCGTGGCGCTGTTGCTGCCGCCCACGCGCTGGTTGGCCACCTGCACCGGCGTGCCGGCGCTGCCCGCGGCTGGGTTGTAGGCCGCCGCACCGCCGGCCAGCACGATATTCAGCTTCTGGTCGGCAATGTTCTCGAAGTTGCTGCGCAGGTTGATGGCCTGGCCCGACAACGGCGCCAGCGCGCCCGCACTGGCGGCGTTGAAGACCACGGCCAGGTTGCCGCTGCTGCCCGCTGGCGCACCGGCGTTGTAGTTGGCGGCGGTGACGCCGCTGCCCGACAGGCGGGCGTCGGTGATGTTCGCGCCGTTCACGCTGGTCTGCAGCGCGCCACGCAGGGTGGGGCCGGTGGTGCCCGCGTTGGCCACCTGGTAGTTGAAGGTGTTGCTGCCCACGCGCAGGTTGCCGATGGTCAGCGTGGCGTTGGCGGTGTTGCCGCCGCTGACGTTGGCGCCGGTGATGACCTGGCCCACGTTGCCGCCTGCCAGGATCTGGCCCGTGCCCGTCACGTTCGCGCGCCGGTTGAAGGTGTTGCCCGTGCCGGCGTTGGCGTTGGTGTAGTCGGTGTTGACGGTCAGGTTGTTCGCGCCCAGCGCCAGACCGTTTGCAGCCGTGCCGTTGTGCGTGAGCGTGCCGGTGCTGCCGGACGCGCCGATGTTCATCTGCCCGGTGCCGGTGACCAGCACGGTGCCCGTGCCGCTGAGGGCACCATTGGCGTTCACCGTGCCGCCATTGGCGGCCAGCGTGCCGTTGTTGATCAGCGGCATGTTGACGTTCAGCGTGCCGGCCGTCGCCTGCATCAGGCCGCCGACGCCGTTGCTGGCGGTCCCGGTCATCGACACCGTCAAGGCCGTGGGCTGGTTGGCGGTGATGGTGCCCAGGTTGTTCAGCGACATCGCCGTGCCGGCACCGATCTGCCCGGCGCCTTGCAGCGTCTGTCCCGCTCCCAGCGTCAGCTGCGCTCCCGCGGCATTGGCCACGACGCGGTTGGTCGTCGTGTTGCTCATCGAGGTGGTGCCGCTACCGGCCAGCGTGACGCTGCCCGAGATGCGCAGGTCGGTGCTGTTGCCGGCCGAAGTGACGTTCAACGCGCCGTTGTTGGTCACCGTCCCGGCGAGGATCAGGTCGGAGTTGTTGACGACGTTGAACGTGCCGCTGCTGACCAGGTTGCTCAGGGTGGCGGTGTTGCCGCTGACCGTGGTGATCTGGCCGCCGCTGGCCGTGCTGAGGAGGCCGCCACTGATCACGGCGCCGCCCTGCAGGCTGACCACGCCCCCGTTGATTGCGCTGAGCACGCCGCTCGGCCCCTGGCCGAAGTTGGTGGCCGTGATCACGACGTTGCCGCCGTCGGCACGCACCTGGTTGTTGTTCGTGACGGCGCCGGTGCTGCTGAAGACCAGCGCACTGGCGAGGTCGCCCACCACGGTGCCGTTGTTGGTGAAGACGAAGTTCGTGCCCTGGCCGATGCTGCCGGCGCCGCGCAGGGTCTGCCCTGCACCCAGCGTGAGGCTGTCGCCGGCGGCCAGGCCGCGAATGACGTTGGCCGCGGTGTTGCTGAGGTTGATGACCCCGGTGCCATTGATCTGCTGGTTGCCATCGACCCGCAGGTTCGTGGCGTTGCCCGCCGACTGCAGGTTCAGCACGCCGTTGTTGGACAGCGCGCCGCGCAGCACCAGTTCGCCGTTGTTCTGCACGCTGAAGGTGCCGGTGTTGTTGACGCCGCCGATGCCGATGGACTGGCCGCTGCCGACGACCATCTCACCCCCGTTGGCGGTGGCGAAGCTGCCGCCGGTGACGCGCGCGCCGTCGATGAAGCTGACCACGCCGTTGTTGATGGCGCTGAGCACGCCGGAGGGGCCCTGCACCAGCTGCGTCTGCGCGATCTGGAAGGTCGAGCCGTCGGCGCGGATCAGGTTGTTGTTGGTCGCACTGCCCGTCGTGCGCAGCGTGAGCGCGCTGGGCTGGTTGGCCAGCCAGGTGCCGCTGTTGACCACGTTCAGGGCCGTGCCCCCGCCAATCTGGCCGGCCCCCTGCACCAGCACGCCGGCGCCCGTCGTCAGCGTGTCGGCGGCGGTGCCGAAGATGCGGTTGGCCGAGGTGTTGGACATGTTGACCGTCATGCTGCCGGTCAAGGCCCGGGTGCCCACCACCTCGAGGTTGGTGAGGTTGCCCGCCGAGGCCAGCGACAGGGTGGCATTGCCCGACACGTTGCCCGTCATGCGCAAGGAGGCGTTGTTTTCAACGAGCAGCGAGCCGGTCAGGGTGCCGCCGGCCAGCGTGGCCGAGTTGCCGCTGGGCACGGCGATGGCGCTGCCCGCCCCGCTGGCCAGCAGCGTGGCATTGGTGACCACCGTGCCGTTGAGCAGCTGCACCTGGGAGCCGTTCAGCGCCTCGATGCTGCCGTTCGTGCTGTTGATGCTGACGTTGCTGAACTGCAGCGTGCCCCCATCAGCGCGCATCACGCCGTTGTTCACCAGGCCCGCGCTGGTGGACACCAGCAGCGGGGTCGACTGGTTGGCCAGCACCGTGCCGTTGTTGGTGATGGCCAGGGGCCCGCCGTTGCCCAGCTGCCCGCTGCCGCGCAGCGTGACGCCGCTGGCCAGCGTCAGCGAGTCGCCGCTGGCATTGGCGGCCAGCACGCGATTGGCCGTCGTGTTGCTCATGTCGATGGTCGCGCTGCCGCTGATCGTGCGCGCGCCGCTGATGCGCAGGTCGGTGACGTTGCCCGCCGAGGCCATGCTCAGCGTGCCGTTGTAGACCAGGTTGCCGGTGAGCGTGGCGAACGAGTTGTTGGCCAGCTGGATCGGCCCGGCGACCGTGCCGCCGCCCAGGGTCACGCTGGCGCCTGACACCGTGGTGATCAGGCTGCCTGCACCGCTCGCAGAGAAGCTGGCGTTGTTGATGACCGTGCCGTCCAGCAGCTGCACCTGCGAGCCGTTGCGGGCCTCGATGGCACCGCCGCTGCTGTTGACAGTGGTCTGCAATTGCAGCGTGCCGCCGTCTGCACGCAGCGTGCCGGTGTTGGTGACGCCGCCCGCGGCATTGATCAGCAGCCCGGCTGCCTGCGTGGCGACGATGGTGCCCTGGTTCACCAGCGAGAAGCCGGCGGCCCCGCCACCGATCTGCCCGGCACCCTGCAGCGTCTGCCCGCTGCCCAGCGTGAACGTGGCGCCGGCGCCGGTGATGCGGTTGGCCTGCGTGTTGGACATCGTGATCGTGCCGCTGCCGACGATGCTCTGCGCGCCGCTGATCACCAGGTTGGTGATGTTGCCTGCCGACTGCAGGGCCAGCGTGCCGTTGTTGGTCAGCGTGCCGCCCAGCGTCAAGCCGCTGTTGTTCACCACGCGCAGGGTGCCGGTGTTGGTCACGCCACTGAGGACGTTGCCGAACGCGCCCGATGCCGTCTCGACCTCGCCAGCAAAGCTGCCGCCGGTGACCGTGCTGTTGCTGAGCACGGCGGTCGAGCCTGCGAGACCCTCGATGACACCGGACACGCCCTGTGCGATGGCGGTGTTCTGCAGCACCAGAGTGCCGCCGTTGGCACGCAGCGTGGCGTTGTTGGTCACCCCGGCTGACGTGTTGATGACCAGGCCGCTGGTCTGCGTGGCCTGGACCAGCCCGTTGTTGACGATCGAGAGCGCCGTGCCGGCGCCGAACTGGGCGGCGCCCTGTACCGTCTGCCCGGCGCCCAGCGTCAGGGTGGCCGCACCGCCCGATGCCAGGATGCGGTTGGCCTGGGTGTTGGACATCGACACCGTGCCCGTGCCCAGCAGCGAGCTGACGCCGACGATGGACAGGTCGGTGAGGTTGCCGGCCGATCCCAGCGACAGGGTGCCGTTGTTCGTGTTGCTGCCTTGCAGCGACAGCCCGGAGTTGTTGAGCACGTTGACCGTGCCGCTGTTGTTCAGCGTGGTGGTCGCCTGGAAGGCGCTGACATTCGCCGTCAGACCGCTGCCGACCACGGCCGTGTCCGAGCCGCCGGGGGTGGTGCCACAGCTCCAGTTGGCCCCCACGTTCCAGGCGCCGTTGTTGGTGACCCAGGTGCAGGTGGCCGCCTGCGTCGATTCGAAAGGCAGCGCGCCCAGCACCATGGCCGCGGCCAGCGCCAGGTGGTGCCTGCGCAGCTCGAAGGGCCGGCGGTTCAGGCGGCGTGAAAGGCGTGCACGGTGGCGCTGGGTGTTCATGACGGGCTCCCGGAATCGGTTCGCAGTGGTGGTGTCTGTCCGTCGCCCCTGCTGGCCCTGGGCCGCAGGTTCGACACACCCCTAGCTTCGAATCCGACCGTTAACCGACCGTTAGAACGCGCCGTTAAATCACAAGCGCCCGGCCCCTTGTTCAGGGGGTCGAGGCCCCCGACCCACCCCCAGCCTGGGTGGCCGGCGGGTCAGGCCGGGGCTGACGCCAGCCGCCGTTCGACGAACTCGAGACGGTCCTGCCCCCAGAACAGCTCGCCGTCGATGACGTAGGTGGGCGCGCCGAAGACCCCGGCGTCGATGGCCGCCTGCGTGCACTGCTGGTAGGCCTGCTGGACCGCCTCGGTGCCGGCCTCGCCCAGGCGCGAGCCGGGCAGGCCGGCCTCGCCGAGCAGCGCCGCCAGCGTGTCGGGGGCGGCGATGTCGCGCTGCTGTGCCCACACCGCGGCCATCGTGCGGCCGGCGAGGTCGAGCGCGGCGTCCACGCCGTCGCTCCGTGCCACGGCCAGCACCAGACGCGCGGCGGCGTCGCCCGAGACGGGGAAGTACGTGGGCTGCAGGTTCATGGGCAGCCCCAGGTGGTCGGAAAAGCGCTGGAGCTCCACCAGCCGGTAGGCCTGGCGCTGCGGCGCGCGCTTGGGCAACGGCAGGCCGCCCGACACCGGGAAGACCTGGCCATAGTCGGTGGGCCGCAGCGTCACGGTCGCGCCGAAGCGCCGCACCAAGGCCACGAAGCGCGCGTGGCCCAGGTAGGCCCAGGGCGACTGCAGGGTGAAGTAGTAGTCGATGTGCATGAGGTTCCCGCGCCGTTCAGCGCCCTTGTCGTTTCAGCAGCGGGCGCAGGAAGCGCCCGGTGTGGCTGCCGTCGAAGGCCGCCACCTCGGCCGGCGTGCCGGCCACCAGCACGCGGCCGCCGCCGGCGCCGCCCTCGGGGCCCATGTCGATGAGCCAGTCGGCCGTCTTGATGACGTCCAGGTTGTGCTCGATGACGACGATGGTGTTGCCGGCGTCGGCCAGCTGGTGCAGCACCTTCAGCAGCAGCTGGATGTCGTGGAAGTGCAGCCCCGTGGTGGGCTCGTCCAGGATGTACAGCGTCCGCCCGGTGTCGCGCTTGCTCAGTTCGAGCGCGAGCTTGACGCGCTGCGCCTCGCCGCCCGACAGCGTGGTGGCGCTCTGCCCCAGGCGGATGTAGCCCAGGCCGACGTCGAGCAGTGTCTGCAGCTTGCGCGACAGCGTCGGCACGGCCGAGAAGAAGGCCGCGGCCTCCTCCACCGTCATCTGCAGCACCTCGCTGATGTTCCTGCCCTTGTAGAAGATCTCCAGCGTCTCGCGGTTGTAGCGGGCGCCGCGGCAGGTGTCGCAGGGCACGTAGACGTCGGGCAGGAAGTGCATCTCGACCTTGATGACGCCGTCGCCCTCGCAGGCCTCGCAGCGGCCGCCGGCGACGTTGAAGCTGAAGCGACCGGCGCCGTAGCCGCGCTCGCGCGCCGCAGGCACCTCGGCGAACAGCTCGCGCATGGGCGTGAACAGGCCGGTGTAGGTGGCCGGGTTGCTGCGCGGCGTGCGGCCGATGGGGCTCTGGTCGACGTTGATGACCTTGTCGAAGGCCTCCAGGCCCTCGATGCGGTCGTGCGGCGCCGGCTCGGCATGGCTCTGGTAGAGCTTGCGCGCCACCGCGGTGTAGAGCGTGTCGTTGACCAGCGTGCTCTTGCCCGAGCCCGAGACGCCGGTGACGCAGGTCAGCAGGCCGACCGGGATCTCCACGTCGGCGCCCTTCAGGTTGTTGCCGCGCGCCCCCACGATGCGCAGCATGCGGGGGTCGGCCTGGTCTTCCAGGCGGCGCCGCTTCACCGGCAGCTCGATGCGCAGCACGTCGGCCAGGTAGCGGCCGGTCAGCGACTCCGTGCTCTGCTGCAGCTCTTCGGGCGTGCCCTGGGCGATGACGCGGCCGCCGTGCACGCCGGCCCCCGGCCCCATGTCGACGACGTGGTCGGCCGCGCGGATCATGTCTTCGTCGTGCTCCACCACCAGCACCGAGTTGCCGAGGTCGCGCAGGTGGCGCAGCGTGCCGATGAGGCGTTCGTTGTCGCGCTGGTGCAGCCCGATGCTGGGTTCGTCCAGCACGTACATCACACCCGACAGGCCGCTGCCGATCTGGCTGGCCAGGCGGATGCGCTGCGCCTCGCCGCCCGACAGCGTGTCGGCGCCGCGGTCCAGGCTCAGGTAGGTCAGGCCCACGTCGTTCAGGAAGCGCAGCCGCGAGCGGATCTCGCGCACGATCTTGTCGGCGATCTCGGCCTTGGCGCCCACCAGGCGCAGACCGTCGAAGTAGGCCAGGCAGTCGGCCAGCGTGGCGTGCTCGACCTCGAAGATCGGCCGGCCCAGGACGACGTCGGCCTGGCTCTTGACGCCATCCACGGCTGCCGCGACGGCTTCGGCCTGCTGCAGGAAGACATGGCGCGCCTCGCGCCGCAGTCGCGTGCCCTGGCAGGCAGGGCAGGGCTTGGCAGCCTGGTATCGCGCCAGTTCCTCCCGCACGGCCGCCGAATCGGTTTCGCGGAAGCGGCGCTCCAGGTTCGGCAGGATGCCTTCGAAGGGGTGGCGCTTCTTCACCGAGCGCGACCGCGCCTTGCCCTTGGCACCGGGCGATGCGGCCGACTCGGCCTGGTAGGTGAACTCGATCTCTTCTTCGCCGGAGCCGTGCATCAGCACCTGACGGGCCTGTTCGGGCAGGGTCTCGAAGGACGCGTCGATGTCGAAGCCGTAGTGCCGCGCCACGCTCTCCAGCAGCGAGAAGGTGTAGGGGTTGCGACGATCCCAGCCCTTCACCGCGCCCGAGGCCATGCTCAGCGACGGAAACGCCACGACGCGGTCGGCGTCGATGGCGGTGACCTGCCCCAGGCCGTCGCACGAGGGGCAGGCGCCCACCGGCGAGTTGAAGGAGAACAGCCGCGGCTCCAGTTCCGACAGCGAGTAGCTGCACACCGGGCAGCCGAAGCGGCTGCTGAAGAGGTGCTCGCGGCCGCCGTCGACCTCCAGTGCGATGGCGCGACCGTCGGCCACGCGCAGCGCCGCCTCGAAGCTTTCGGCCAGGCGCTGCTTGAAGTCGGCCCGGGTGCGCAGGCGGTCGATGACGACGTCGATGTCGTGCTTCTCGGTCTTCTTCAGCTTGGGCAGGGCCTCGGCTTCGATGACGGCACCGGAGGCGCCGTTGCTGCCGACACGGAAGCGCACGTAGCCGCGCGCCTGCATGTCCTGAAACAGCTCGACGAACTCGCCCTTGCGGTCACGCACCACCGGCGCGAGCACCATCAGGCGCGTCTCTTCAGGCAGACCCAGCACGGCATCGACCATCTGGCTGACGCTCTGCGCCTGCAGCGGCAGGCCGTGGTCGGGGCAGAAGGGCGTGCCGGCGCGGGCGTAGAGCAGGCGCAGATAGTCGTGGATCTCGGTCACCGTGCCGACGGTGGAGCGCGGGTTGTGCGAGGTCGCCTTCTGCTCGATGCTGATGGCCGGCGACAAGCCCTCGATGACGTCGACGTCGGGCTTGTCCATCAGCTGCAGGAACTGCCGCGCGTAGGCCGACAGGCTCTCGACGTAGCGGCGCTGGCCTTCGGCATACAGCGTGTCGAAAGCCAGGCTGGACTTGCCCGACCCCGACAGCCCGGTGATGACCACCAGTGCGTGCTTGGGGATGTCGAGGTCGACGTTCTTCAGGTTGTGCGTGCGCGCCCCGCGCACACGGATGGCGGTGGACTCGGCGGCGCGCCCGGCCCGGGCCGGCGCGCTGCGCGCGTCGGGCGGTGTGGCGTCTTGGGGACGATCAGGCATCGGATGGGGGCGGGCAAACGGATCATGATAGCCAGATCCCCTCGGCCGGTGCACCCACCCCTGCTGCGCCGCGCCCGGAGGAGGCGGCGCGACCGGAACGCCGGAGCGCCCTCAGCCTGCGCCGCGGCGCAGGCTGAGGATGAACCGGCAGCCGCGTCCCAGGTCGGCCTGCACCGACAAGGTGGCGTCCATCAGTTCGGCCAGGCGCCGGCTGCGATACAAGCCCATGCCCGAGCCTTCGATGCCGCTGTGCTCGGCACCTGCGCGGTCGAAAGGTTCGAACAGGCCGGCAAGCTGCGTGTCGCTCAGGCCCGGACCGTTGTCGGTGACGTGCAGTTCGATTCGCCTGCCGACCTCGTGCGCAGCGATCACCACCTCGCCCTGCGGCCGGTTGAACTTCACGGCGTTGGACAGCAGGTTGACCAGGACCTCCCCGAGCCGCAGCCGGTCGCCGCGAACCACCAAGCGACCGTCGGCAGGCAAGTCGTCGCTCACGCGGATGCCGGTTGCCTGGGCCGCCGGACTCACCAGGGCGACGCTCGCGCGCACCACCTCGTGCAGGTCGAAGTCGGCCAGCGCCACCGCCACCCTGCCCGACTCGATCTGCGAGACGTCCAGCACCTCGTTGACGAGGTCGAGCAACTGGCGCGCTGCGGCTTCGATGGCCACCGCGCGCTGCGGCTTGACGGCCAGGTTGCCGTCCTCCGCATCCATGCGCAAGAGCTGCGAATGACCGAGGATGGCGTTCAGCGGCGTGCGCAGCTCGTGGCTCATGCGTGCGAGGAAGGCGCTCTTGGATCGGCTGGCGCGCTCGGCCGCTTCGCGCGCGGTCAGCGCCAGCAGCGCCTGGCGCTCGGCCGTGCAGTCGCGGGCGCAGCCCATCAGGCCCGGCAGGCGGCCGTCTGCCGGCTCGAGCGGGCGACCGGTCAGGTGCAGCACCCGGTCGCCGTCGCCGGCCAGGGTCAGGTCCAGGTCGAGCGCCTGACCGCTGTCCAGGGCACTGGCCAGTGCATCGCGCAGGCGCTGCCACTCGTCGGGCATCACCGCCTCGGCCACGCCGGCCGGCAGCGCACCGCCCGGCAGCGCCAGCATGCGCGACAGGCGCTCATCGACGGCGAACTCGTCGTTGCCGGCCGTCCAATGCCAGGTGCCGACGCCGCCGGCCTCGACGGCCAGCGTCAGCCGTTCGGTGAGCTCGTCGATGCGCCGACGCGCTTCGGTCTGCGCCGTGATGTCCTGGAACACGCCGATGACACGGCTGACGCCGCCATTGAGCAGCTCGGTGTGGCCCACGGTGCGCACGCGCATCGGACGTCCACCGGCCGCCGCCATGTCGATCTCGATCTCGAAGGGCATGCCGCGCGAGGCCTCGTCCAGCGCCGCCTGAAGCCGGCGCCGGCCGCCGCCGCGGCACAGGTCGAGCATGGCCGCCAGGGTGGCCGGGGCGTCTGCCGAGAGTTCGAAGATGCTGCGCAGCTGCGGCGACCAGCGCAGCGCGCCGCGCGCGGGGTCGAGCTCCCAGCCGCCGATGCGCGCCAGCCGGGCCGTGTCGGACAGGAAGGCTTCGTTGGCGCGCAGGGTATCGGCGGCCTGGCGAAGCGCCAGAAGCATCTGGTCGTGTTCGGTGCGGTCGATCACCGCGCAGGCGTACTGCATCGGCTGGTCCTGCGTGCCGGGCAGCGCGGCGATGTGCAGCTCGCCGCTGAAGCGGTGGCCGTTCTCGGCGACGAAGACGATGTGGTCCAGCGAGGTCACGGCGTCGACCGTGGCGCGCAGGAAGGCCGGGCGCACGAGGATCTGGTACTGCCCGGCGTCGATCATGCGGTGCAGGAAGCGTGCGGCCAGGCCCCGGTTCTGCAGCGCCAGCAGGTGCGCGGCGCGGTCGTTGGCTTCGAGCACGACACCGCCGGCCGAGACCAGCATCGCCGCCACCGGCATGTTGCCGAACAGCGTGGAGAAGCGGTTGAGCAGCTCGTCGATGCGCGCCTGCCCCTCGGCCAGTTCGTCGGCCTGTGCATGCAGCTCGACCTGGTAGATGCGCAGGTTCTCCACCAGCGCGCGCACGTTGGCGTCGTTGCGCAGGATGGCCGCTTCGGCGCCGGCCAGGTCACCGGCATGCAGCGCCTGCAGCGCCTGTTCGTGCAGTTCCAGCCCGGCGGTCTCGGCCGTGAGCACCAGACGGTCGCGCGCCTGGACGCGCTGCTTCAGGGCGACGATGTTCATCCGAGGGTCTCCTCCGGGCTCCGGGACGGCGCGGCATCGCCGGACCAGGGCGTGATGTCGACATGGCTCACGACGACGCCACCCACCGGATGCCCCACCGGCGCGACGTGCATCACGAACAACCGCTTCTCCGTGGCGGTATCGCAAGGGTACTGCATCGTGAAGATGGCGCGGCGGCCTTCCAGCACGTCGGTCAGGCCGACGTGCGCGCGCCGCGCATCACCGTCGGCCAGCGCCGATTCGGCGCACACGCGCAGGTAGTTGCTGCCGGGACCGCTGTTGCGCAGATCGATGTCGCCGTTGCACGTGGCGAACAGCCGCCAGGCCTGGTTGACGAGCAGGATGGTGCCCTGCGTGTCGAGCACGGCCAGGTGCTCGGGCAGCGAGTCGATGATGGCCTGCAGGCGCTGCGAGTCCTTCACCGAGGTGATGTTGAAGAAGGTCATCACAGCGCGCGAGGTCGACGCGGTCTGACCCGCGTAGGGATGGATGCGCGCCATCCACCACTCGCCGCTGCGGCTCTTCACTTCCCGCTCGGTGGCCAGGCCGCGCGCCACCGTGCGGCGCAGGTCGGAGAACAGCTCGGGGTAGTCGAGCGAGTGCGCGAAGTCCTCGAGCGAGCGGCCGATGTCGACGTCGCGCACCTTGAACAGCACGGCCGCCTCGGGCGTCACGCGGGTGAGCCGCAGGTCCTCGTCGACGAAGATCGTGGGGATGGCGGCGGCACGCGAGACGTTCTCGAGGTCGGCATTCACCGAGTTCAGCAGGTCGACCTTCTCCTGGTACTCGGAGTTGACGGTGTAGAGCTCTTCGTTGACCGACTGCAGCTCTTCGTTGGTGCTCTGCAGCTCCTCGTTGGAGGCCATCATCTCCTCGTTGGTGGCCTGCAGTTCCTCGTTGGAGGCCTCCAGTTCCTCGATGGTGGCCTGCAGGCTGTCGCGGGTGCGGCCCAGCTCGGCCTCGAGCGTGTTCATCAGCCGCTGCTGCTCGATGTTGTGCTCCATCGTCTGCGGCACCGTGCTGGGGGACGGCGCCACGTGCTCGAAGGACAGCAGCGTGAGCGCGGCGCCATCCTGGCCCTCGGGTGGAGGCAAGGGCAAGGCCGTGATGACCACGTGGCGCTCCAGGTCGCCGGCCAGCCGCAGCGGCGCCGACCGCTGCTGCGCGCGGCTGGCCGAGACCGACTGCAGCAGCAGGCCGGCGGCCCAGGACAGTTCCCGCGGCAGGAGCTTCAGCACGTCGAGCGTGGCCTGGCCTTCGGTGAACTGCAGCAAGGCACTGGCGTTGCCATAGACATGCAGCAGCTCGCGCTGGTCACCCACCAGCAGCGTGGGCGGTGCGTACTGCTGCATCAGCAGGCGCTGCCCGGCCTCGACCAGGGTGGCCGTGCCGTCGCGTGCCGTGCCCGCTGCGCCGACCCCGCCGTGGCGCGCAGCCACCAGGGTGGGGCGGTGCCGGCCGGCGGTTTCGACCGCCGCAGCCACGCGATTGCGCCGCACCAGGCGGTAGATCTTGTGGCGGCCGCGCATGGCAGAGAAGTCGCTGTGCAACTGGCCCAGCGATTCGCTCGGCCCCAGCACCAGCGCACCGCCCACCGTCAACGCGTACTGCAGGCGCCGCAGCGCGCGTTCCTGCGCTGCGGGCTGGAAGTAGATCAGCGCGTTGCGGCAGGTCACCAGCTCCATGCGCGTGAAGGGCGGGTCGGCCAGCAGGTTGTGGCGCGCGAAGATCACCATCTGGCGCACTTCGGCGCGCACCACATAGCCGTCGGGCCGCCGGGTGAACCAGCGCTCCAGCCGCTCGGCCGAGACTTCGGCAGCGATGGTGTCCGGGTAGACGCCGGCCGCGGCGTGGTCGAGATACTGTTGCTCGACGTCAGTGGCGAAGACCTTCACCGCGCGCGTGACGCCCAGGCGCCGGAAGGCCTCTGCGAACAGGATGGCCACGGTGTAGGCCTCTTCGCCCGACGCGCAGCAGGCCACCCAGACGCGGATCGGCCCTGGTTCCTTCCAGCGCGCCACGAGGTCGGGGATGACGTCCTCGGCCAGTGCGTCGAACGTCGCGGCGTCGCGGAAGAAGCGCGTCACCGGGATGAGCAGTTCGCGGCGCAGCAGCGCCTGCTCCTCGACGGACGCGGCCAGCCTGTCGTGGTACTCGGCCAGCGAGCGCGAATGCAGCACCTGCATGCGGCGCTCGATGCGGCGCATCACGGTGTTCGACTTGTACTCGCGGAAGTCGATGCCGCTGCTGGACACCAGCTGCTCGAGGATGCCGTCGAGCGGCTGCGTGATGCTGCCGTCGTGCTCGGCGTCGCCCTCGGGCAGGCGCACGGTCTGCGAACGAGGCGCCAGGATGTGGCGCACCAGGCGCGCAGCCAGCTCTTCGGCCGGGGCCACCACGTCGACCAGCCCGGTGGCGATGGCGCTGCGCGGCATGCCGTCGAACTTGGCGGTCAGCGGGTCCTGCACGAAGACGAAGCCGCCATTGGCATTGACCGCCGCCAGCCCGCGCGATCCGTCGCTGCCGGTGCCCGACAGCACCACTGCCAGGCCGCGGTCGAGCCCGTTTTCCGCCAGGCTGTTGAAGAAGATGTCGATCGGCAGCGACAGGCCGTGCTCGGGCTTGGGGTCGAGGTGCAGGCGATCGCCCACCATCTGCAGGGTCTTGCCGGGCGGGATCAGGAAGACCTGGTTGGCCACCAGGGCCACGCCTTCGGACACCACCTGCACCGGCATGCGCGTGTAACGCGCCAGCAGGTTGTCCATCATGCTCTTGTGATCGGGCGCCAGGTGCTGGATGACCACGAAGGCGGCGCCGGTGTCGGGCGGCAGCGAGGAGAACAGTCGCTCCAGGGCGTCCAGGCCTCCGGCCGAAGCACCGATGGCGACGATGTAGCCCGCAAACGAAGGATCGGGAGCGCCTGCCGCGACGTCCGTTCCGGGCGGGTCGGCGCCGGGCGCCGCGCCTGCTTGCTGTGCTGGGGACTGCATCGCCTCTGAGGGTTTTCCCACCGGGCGGGCGGGGCGTGGACCGGCCCGCAGTATGCCCGCCAAAGGTGCTTTGTGCATCGGGGAATGCGCAAGCGCCGGCTGCAGGGCTGCAGCCCCCGGCAGGCCGTCGCAGCCTGGGCCGCTTCAGCCCGACAGCACGCGCAGGATCTCCTGGCCGTAGGCTTCCAGCTTCTTCGCTCCGACGCCGCTGATGGCCGACAGCGCCTCGAGCGTGGCGGGCTGCTCGCGTGCCATCTCGGCCAGCGTGGCGTCGTGGAACACGACATAGGCAGGCAGGTTGTGCTCGCGTGCGACTTCGGCGCGCCAGGCCTTCAGCGCGGCGAAGCGTTCCATGCCGCCCTCGTCGAGCGGCAGCGGCGGCGGCTTGTCGCGGCCGGCGGCCTTGCCCGCCCGGCCCCCCTTGCCTGCCCGGCCACGCGCCGCAGGCGCTTCGGTCGGCACGCGCAGCAGCAGGCGGACCTCGCCTCGCAGCACCTCGCGCGCGCCGGAAGTCAGTTCCAGCGTGTTGTACTCGCCCTCGGTCTGCACGTAGCCCAGCGCGATGAGCTGGCGCAACACGGCCCGCCACAAGGTTTCACTGACCGCCGCGCCGATGGCGAAGGTCGACAGGTCCTGGTGGCCGTGCTGCGCCACCTTGTCGGTGGCCTTGCCACGCAACACGTCGATGAGATGCCCGGCGCCGTAGCGCTGCCCCCCCTGCTGGCGAAAGCGGTAGATGCACGACAGCGCCATGCGCGCGGCCTCGGTGCCGTCCCAGGTGGCCGGCGGCTGCAGGCAGTTGTCGCAGTTGCCGCAGGCCAGGCTGGCTTCGCCGAAGTAGGCCAGCAGCCGAACCCGCCGGCAGTCGTGTGCCTCGGCCAGCGCCAGCAGCGCGTCGAGCTTGCCGCGCTGCAGGCGCTTGAAGTCGTCGCCGGCCTCGCCCTCGTCGATCATGCGGCGCTGGTTGACGACGTCCTGCAGGCCGTAGGCCATCCAGGCATCGGCGGGTGCGCCGTCACGGCCGGCGCGCCCGGTCTCCTGGTAGTAGGCCTCGATGTTCTTGGGCAGGTCGAGGTGGGCGACGAAGCGCACGTCGGGCTTGTCGATGCCCATGCCGAAGGCGATGGTGGCCACCATCACCAGGCCCTCTTCGCGCAGGAAGCGGTCCTGGTGGCGTCGCCGCGTGCTGGCGTCCAGGCCGGCGTGGTAGGGCAGCGCCGGAATGCCCTCGGCGCCGAGCCACTGAGCCGTTTCCTCGACCTTCTTGCGGCTGCCGCAGTAGACGATGCCGGCATCGCCCTCGTGCTCGTCGCGCAGGAAGCGCAGCAGCTGCTTGCGCGGCTCGTCCTTGCCGACGATGGTGTAGCGGATGTTCGGCCTGTCGAAGCTGGCGACGAAGAGGCGCGCCTCTTCGAGTTGCAGGCGTTCGATGATGTCGGCACGCGTGTGGTCGTCGGCGGTGGCCGTCAGCGCCAGGCGCGGCACGCCGGCAAAACGCTCGTGCAGCGCCGACAGCCCCAGGTATTCCTCGCGGAAGTCGTGCCCCCACTGGCTGACGCAATGGGCTTCGTCGATGGCGAACAGGCTCAGCAGGCCGCGCTCGTGCAGCGACTCCAGCATGGCCAGGAAGCGCGGCGTGAGGATGCGCTCGGGCGCGGCGTACAGCAGCGCCAGCCGGCCGGCCAGCAGCTCGCGTTCGATGTGACGCGCCTCGTCGCCTTCGAGCGTGCTGTTGAGGAAGGCCGCGCTGACGCCGAGTTCGTCGAGCGCGCCGACCTGGTCGTGCATCAGCGCGATCAGCGGGCTCACCACCACCGTCACGCCGCGCCCGGCGCGGTGGCGGACGATGGCCGGCACCTGGTAGCACAGGCTCTTGCCGCCGCCGGTGGGCATCAGCACGATGGCGTCGCCGCCGGCGGTAACGTGGTCGACCACCTCCTGCTGCTGGCCGCGGAAGGCGGGGTAGCCGAAGACTTCCTGCAGCACCTGCTGGGGTGCAGGGAGCGCGGGCGACGAGGGGGGCGAGAGCACGGCGGACATGGTTCGGCGCCGATGCTAAGGCACGCATCGCCTTGCGGGCGGCCTCGACACCGCACTTGCGGCGGCACCCTTCGGGGTGGGGGGCGGTCTCCCCGCAACCGGCGCGTCCTTCCGGAGGATATCGACCAGGACCTCGCGGCGCGATAATCGCCGCACCCCCTACAAGCACGTGGAGCAGCCCATGGCCTCGGTCAACAAAGTCATCCTCATCGGCAACCTGGGCCGCGACCCCGAGGTGCGCTACGCGCCCAGCGGCTCGGCCATCTGCAACGTCACGATCGCCACCAGCCGCAACTGGAAGGACAAGACCAGCGGCGAGCGCCAGGAAGAGACCGAATGGCACCGTGTCGTCTTCTACGACCGCCTGGCCGAGATCGCCGGCGAATACCTGAAGAAGGGCAAGTCGGTCTACATCGAAGGGCGGCTGAAGACACGCAAGTGGACCGACAAGGAAGGCGTGGAAAAGTACACCACCGAGGTCATCGCGCAGGAGATGACCATGCTCGGCGGCCGTGACGGCGGCGGCGGTGGCGGCGACGAGATGGGCGAGGGCAGCGGCGCCCCGCGCAGTGCGCCGGCGCCGCGCAGCGCCCCGGCTTCGCGCCCGGCGCCTGCAGGCAAGCCGGCGGCGAAGTCGTCGACCGGCTTCGACGACATGGACGACGACATTCCGTTCTGACGCGCCCCAGGCCCGGATCGGGCCGCGCCGAGAGGAGGCGTGCCGTCGCTCAGGCGGCGGGGGGGCCGCGGCGCAGGTCGGACACCAGGGTGTCCAGGGCCTGGGCAGCCCGGGCATCCGAAGCGTCGGCGTCCGTGTCGTCCTGGTCTGCGAAACCGGCAACCGCGGTGGCGTCGGTACGAACCGATGCCAGAAAGCCCACCAGGTAGGCACGCTGTTCCACCGGGAAGATGGGCAGGGTGTTCATGCGCACCAGCAGGGCGCGCAGGGGATCGTCGAGGCCCTGGACTCCCTGCAGGAAGTGCCCGATCGCGCCGGTGGCGAACCACGCTCGGCCCAGGCAGTTCAGTCCTGCGGCTTCGAACACCGGCCGATAGTCGGAAGCAGGTTTTTCGTAGCCGAACGGCCACTGCCCGGCCACGGCCTGCTGGGCACGCCAGATCCAGTACCAGTGGCAGTGGCGGTTGGGGACCAGGACCAGCACGTGGCGCCGGCTGCGCCGCGCCATGCCGCGAACCAGGCGCACCTGGTCTTCGAAGCTGTAGTGCTCCAGCACGCCCGAGTTGAAGACCAGGTCGTGGTCGGCCTCACCGGCCCCGGCGGTGATGTCGCCGGTCTCGAAACGCGCCGGCTGCTCGAAACGTTGAAAGACGCCGCGCGCGACCGACAAGGCCTCTTCGGAGAAGTCGAGCAGACTGACCTGCCAGCCCAGACGTGCCAGGAACAGGCTCTGGAACCCGGCGCCGCATCCGGCCTCCAGCGCGCGTCCCCCCGCAGACATCAGGGGTCGAAGGGCCTGGGCCACTTCTTCGTAGACGATCCGGGCACCGGCATGGATCTCGGTGCTCGACGCCAGTTCGCGGTAGTAATGGTCCCACTTGTGTTGCTCTGAGCGGTCGGTCATCACCGATGTTTCCTGGTTGCGCACATGGGCCGCGGCGTATCGCGCCTCGGGGGTCGACGCGCCGAGCAGGGCCCGCCGGGCCGCTGCCACCGGCAATCGTGCCGGACTCTTCTTGGTACTCTACGACAGCGCTGCGACCCCGCAGTGCCTTCAAGAGGGTGCAGCTTGGGATCCTTCATAGCTTCCGCCGGCGCCGGCCCGGCGCCGGCGACCTCCCTGGCCGGCCACGTGCTCACGCCGGCCGGCTTCCTGCGCGGCACCGTGCGCTGGGCCGGGGGGCGCATTGCCGCCGTCGAAGGCACGCCGATCGACGAAGACAGCGTGCGCGGCGACGTCCTCACGCCGGTGGTGCTGCCCGGCTTCGTGGATCTGCACGTGCACGGCGGCGGCGGCGCCGACACCATGGATGCCGCCGATGCCGTCTCGCGCATCGCCCGCCTGCACGCCCGCCACGGCACCACGGGCCTGCTGGCCACCACCATGACGGCCCCGATGGGCGACATCGAGGCTGCCCTGCGCGCACTGGCGCCGCTGTGCGCGCAGCGCGGCGCCGGCCAGGCCCGCGTGCTGGGCGTGCACCTGGAAGGCCCCTACATCAGCCCCGACCGGCTCGGCGCACAACCCGCCTTCGCACGCCCGGCGGCGCTGGACGAGGTGCTGGCGCTGCACGCGCTGGCCCCCATCCGGCTGGTGACGCTGGCGCCCGAGTGGGCCGGGCACCTGGCGCTGATCCCGGCCCTGGTGGAAGCCGGCATGCGCGTGCAGATCGGCCACAGCGGTGCCACTTACGAGCAGGCGCTGCAGGCGCTGGAGGCCGGCGCCAGCGGCTTCACGCATCTCTTCAACGCCATGAGCGGCCTGCACCACCGCGCGCCGGGTGCCACCGGCGCCGCGCTGGCGCACGCCATGCACGCCGAGATCATTCCCGACCTGCTGCACGTACACCCCGGCGCGCTGCGCGTGGCCCTGCGAGCAGTGCCGGGGCTGTTCTGCGTGACCGACGCGACCGCCGCCGCCGGCATGCCCGACGGCGACTACCGCCTGGGCCGCCAGACCGTCACCAAGTGCCTGGGCGGTGTGCGCCTGGCCGACGGCACCCTGGCCGGCAGCACGCTGACCATGGATCAGGCCCTGCGCAACCTGGTAACGCTGGGCCTGAGCCTGGCCGAAGCCTCAAGTCGCACCAGCACGCACGCGGCGCGCTACCTGGGCCTGGCCGACCGAGGCCGGATCGCCACCGGCGCCTGGGCCGACCTGGTGGTGCTGGGCGCTGACGGCCTGGCGCTGAGACAGGTCGTCGTCGAAGGCGAATCGATCTTCCCGGAGGCCGACCCGGCCTGAACCCGGCTGAGGCACCCCGGGGGACTGACGCCGGCATCGGCAAGTAGCCTCCGACGGGGTCGGTCACGGCCCGCTTGCATACCCCATGCCGTATGTTGTAAGATACCTGCATGGGTATCAAGAACCACATCATCGTCCATCTGCTGCCGGCACTCCTGCTGGTGGTCACTGCCTTCCCGGCGACAGCGCAGGACGCCTCCGGCACCGGCGTGGCACTGGTCACCGCGCAGGCGGCGACGGCCGGCGGGCGCTTCGAGATCGACGGCAGCGTGCAGGCCGTGCGGCAGGCCACGCTGTCGGCGCAGGTCGGCGGCAGCGTGCTGGCGCTCCAGGTCAAGGCCGGTGACCGCGTGAAGGCCGGACAGGCAGTGGCCCGCATCGACGCCCGCGAGGCCGAGGCCGGCATGCTGAAGAGCGAAGCCGCCCTGAGCCAGGCCGAAGCCGAAGCGCGAAACGCCCGCACCCATGTCGAGCGCACACGCGAGCTGCGCCAGCAGGGCTTCGTCAGCCAGGCGGCGCTCGACGTGGCCGACACCCAGTTCAAGGCCGCCCAGGCGGGCGTGCAACAGGCCGTCGCCGGGCGCAACCAGTCGGCCCTGGCGCGTGGGCATTCGCTGGTCAGCGCACCCTTCGACGGCATCGTGCTGGCCACCCACCTGGAAGCCGGCGACCTGGCGATGCCGGGCCGCCCGATCGCCACCGTCTATGCCCCGGGCGCGCTGCGCGTGGTGGTACCCGTGGGGGTGTCCAGGGCGGCGGCGGCACGGAGCGCCACGCGCATCGAGATCGAACTGCCCGACGGCCGGCGCGTCGCGCCGAGCCAGCGCACCGAACTGGCCACCACCGACCCCGTGTCGCAGACCATCGAATGGCGCCTGGACCTGCCTGCCGCATCACTGGCCGGCGTCACGCCGGGGCAGACCGTGCGCGTGCGCTTCGAGGCGCCGGCCAGCGCCGGCACCCCGGCGTCCAGCAGCAGCGGCGCACTGCGGCTGCCGCAGGCTGCCGTGCTGCGGCGGGGCGAGCTGACGGCCGTCTACGTCGCGCAGGGCGAAGCCTTCGCGCTGCGCTTCGTGCGCCTGGGCGCCGATCGCGGCGCCGATGGCGTCGAGGTGCTGGCCGGCCTGCGCGCCGACGAACGGGTGGCTGCCAACGCGCTGCAGGCCGGCCTGGCCGGCGCGCGTCCGGCGCGCTGAACGGGACGCCACGACATGTCCACTTCGAGCACGCCCTCCGGACTCGGCGTCGCCGGCCGTCTGGCTGCGGCCTTCCAGAGCAACGCGCTGACGCCGCTGCTGGCCCTGGTGGCGCTGCTGCTCGGCGCCTTCGCCGTGCTGGTCACCCCGCGCGAGGAAGAGCCGCAGATCAACGTCACGATGGCCAACGTGATGATCGCCTTCCCCGGGGCGAGCAGCGCCGACGTGCAGAACATGGTGGCGCGCCCCGCGGAGCAGGTGCTGGGGCAGATCGCCGGCATCGAGCACACCAGTTCGGTCTCGCGCCCGGGCCTGGCGGTGCTGACGGTGCAGTTCCAGGTGGGTGTGCCGCGCACCGAGGCGCTGGTGCGCCTGTACGACGTGCTGAACTCGCACCAGGACTGGCTGCCGGCCGGGCTGGGCACGCTGCCGCCCATCGTCAAGCCGCAGGGCATCGACGACGTGCCGGTGCTGGCCGTCACGCTCTGGAGCCGCGACGACCGTGCGGCGCTGGATCTGGAGCGCGTGGCGAGCACGATGGAAGCCGAGCTCAAGCGCGTGCCCGGCGCGCGCGAGGTGAGAACCATCGGCGGCCCGGGCCGGATCGTGCAGGTGACGCTGGAGCCCGGCCGGCTGCGCGACCGCGGCGTGGACGTGATGCAGCTGAAGGCCACTTTGGGCGCCGCCAATTTCGGCGCGCCCGCCGGCACCGTGCTGGACACTGGCGGGCGCGGCATGCTGAGCGTCGAGACGAGCGAATTCCTGCGCAGCGCCGACGAGGTGGGCGACCTCATCGTCGGCGTGCACCAGGGCCGCCCGGTGGCGCTGCGCGAAGTGGCGCAGGTGCAGGCCGGCGCTGCCCAGGCCACGCGCTACGTCTGGTTTTCGCCGGGCATCGCGGCGGCCGCGGCGGGCGGCGCATCGGCACCGGCCTCGCCCGGCAACCACCCGGCCGTGACGCTCACGCTGACGAAGAAGCCCGGCGAGAACGCCGTCGACGTGGCAGGCGCCGCGCGCCAGCGGCTGGAGCAGTTGCGCAACAGCGTGGTGCCCCAGGGCGTGGAGATGACGCTGACGCGCGACTACGGCCAGACCGCCGCCGAGAAGGCCAACAAGCTGATCCAGAAGCTGGGCTTCGCCACGGCTTCGGTGATCCTGCTGGTCGGCCTGGCGCTGGGGCGGCGCGAGGCCGTGATCGTCGGCGCGGCCGTCGTGCTGACGCTCACGGCCACGCTGTTCGCGAGCTGGGCCTGGGGCTTCACGCTCAACCGCGTGTCGCTGTTCGCGCTGATCTTTTCCATCGGCATCCTGGTCGACGACGCCATCGTCGTCGTCGAGAACATCCACCGCCACATGGCGCTGGACGCCGCGGCAGCCCCGGGCAACGGCGAGCCGGCGTCGCGCAGGTCGCTGGCCCAGATCATTCCCGTCGCGGTGGACGAGGTCGGCGGTCCCACCATCCTGGCCACGCTGACCGTCATCGCCGCGCTGCTGCCCATGGCCTTCGTCAGCGGCCTGATGGGGCCCTACATGAGCCCCATCCCGATCAACTCCAGCCTGGGCATGGCGCTGTCGCTGGCCATCGCCTTCACCGTCACGCCCTGGCTGGCGCTCAAGCTGATGAAGATGCCGGCTGCGGGCCATGCCGCAGCACACGCCGAACCCGCAGGCGGCGGCCGCCTGCAGCGTCTGTTCGTGCGCATCCTGATGCCGCTGCTGCAGAGTGCGCGCAAGCGCTGGCTGCTGCTGGCCGGCATCCTCGCCGCGCTGGCGCTGTCGGTGGGGCTGGCTGCCGTGCAGTGGGTGGTGCTGAAGATGCTGCCCTTCGACAACAAGAGCGAGTTCCAGCTCGTGGTCGACATGCCCGCTGGCACGGCGCTGGAAGACACCGCCGCGGCACTGCAGGACCTGGGCTCCTTCCTGGTGCGCCAGCCCGAGGTACTGGACCTGCAGGGGTATGCCGGCACGGCCAGCCCCATCACCTTCAACGGCCTGGTGCGCCAGTACGCGCTGCGCGCCGAGGCCGAGATGGGCGACCTGCAGGTCAACCTGGTCGACAAGTCGCTGCGCGACGAACAGAGCCACGCCCTGGCGCAACGGCTGCGCCCCGAGCTCGAGAAGATCGCCCATCGCCACGGCGCGCGCCTGAAGGTGGTCGAAGTACCGCCCGGCCCGCCGGTGCTGAGCCCCATCGTGGCCGAGGTCTACGGCCCCGACGAAGCCGGACGCCAGCACGTGGCGGCACGCCTGGCCCAGGCCTTCGCCGCCACGCCCGACATCACCGGCATCGACACCTCGCTGCGGGAAGACGCACCGCGTGCCTTCCTGCGCGTGCAGCGCCAGCGCGCCGAGTCGCTGGGCATTCCGGTGGCGGCCATCGCGCAGGCGGTGCAGGGCGCCTTGTCGGGCGTCGACGCCGCCTGGCTGCACGATGGCCACAGCAAGTACCCGGTGCCGGTGCGCCTGCAGCTGGCGCGCGAGTCCCAGGTCGGCCTGGACAGCCTGCTGGCGCTGCCGCTGCGCGCGGCCAACGGCCAGCTCGTGCCCTTGTCGGAACTGGTGCGCGTGGAGCGCGGCGTCATCGACAAGCCGCTCTACACCAAGGACCTGCAGGGCGTGAGCTACGTGCTGGCCGACGTCGGTGCCGGCGGCGCCACGCCCGACTCGCCGCTGTACGGGCTGTTCGGCATCCGGCCCCGCCTGCAGGACGCCGCGCTGCCGGGCGGCGGCACGCTGGGCGAGTACTGGATCCGGCAGCCTTCCGACCCCTTCCGCGAGTACGCCATCAAGTGGGACGGCGAGTGGCAGATCACCTACGAGACCTTCCGCGACATGGGCGCCGCCTACGGTGTCGGCCTGATCCTGATCTACCTGCTGGTGGTGGCGCAGTTCCGCAGCTACATGGCACCGCTGGTCATCATGGCGCCGATCCCGCTGACCATGATCGGCGTGATGCCGGGCCACGCGCTGCTGGGTGCCAGCTTCACCGCGACCTCGATGATCGGCATGATCGCCCTGGCCGGCATCATCGTGCGCAACTCCATCCTGCTGGTCGACTTCATCGAGCTGCAGACGGCGCGCGGCATGCGCCTGGAGGACGCCGTGGTGCAGTCGGCCGCGGTGCGCGCGCAGCCCATCGTGCTGACCGGGGTGGCCGCGATGATCGGCGCCTTCTTCATCCTCGACGACCCGATCTTCAACGGCCTGGCGATCTCGCTGATCTTCGGCATCGGCGTGTCGACGCTGCTCACCCTGGTCGTCATTCCCGTCCTGTACTTCGTGGTGGCCCGCCGCCGCGAACCCCGTCCCGTTCCCAACCCCGACCCTGGAGTCTCATCATGACCGTTGAACGCTATATCCGTGTCTTCGCTGGCCTGTTCGTCATGCTCTCGCTGCTGCTCGGCGTCGAAGGCAGCCCGCTGTTCGTCTCGCCCTGGGCGCTGGCCTTCACCGCCTTCGTCGGCCTGAACCTGTTCCAGTCGGGCTTCACGCAGCTGTGCCCGCTGGCCACCATCCTGCGCAAGCTGGGCGTGCGCGAAGGCGGCTCCGCCTGCACGAACTGAGTGCGGCGGCAGCAGACTTCCCCGGAGCCCACGACAATGCCGGCACCCCCCGTTCCATTGCCTGAACCTGCCCCGAGGGAATCCTGCGCCATGTCCATGCTTGCCGACGACAAGACCCGTGCCGACCTGCTGAACCGCCTGAAACGTGCCGAGGGCCAGCTGCGCGGCATCCAGCGCATGATCGAAGGCGGTGAACCCTGCCTGGACATCGCGGCACAGATGTCGGCAGTGCGCAAGGCGCTGGACAGCACCTATGTGCGCATGACGGTGTGTTTCATGCAGCAGGAACTGCACAGCCGGCTGGATCTCTCCGAAGACCGTGGCGGCGAGCTCGATGCGGTGCTCGAAGACGTGCAGTCGCTGCTCGGCAAGATCCGCTGACACTTCCATCGAGATGCCCATGACGGCCCCCCGCAGCGCCCTGAAGTTCCTCTACCCCGGCTGGTACGCCATCGTGATGGGCCTGGCCGGCCTCTCGCTGGCCTGGCACCGCGCCGTGCCGCTGATGGGCGAGGTCGCGGGCGCCATCGCCTGGGTGATCGGCGGCGCGGCGACACTGGTTTTCGTGCTGCTGGCCGGCTTCACCGTGCTGCGCGGTCGCTGGCATCCCGAGGCCTGGGCCGAAGACCGGCGACACCCGGTGCGCCACACCTTCGTCGCCGCGCTGCCCATCTCGATGCTGCTGGTGGCCACCGTGGGCGTGGCACTGCTCGGGCCGCAGACGCCGCTGTTCGCGCTGTGGGCGGTGGCCAGCCTGGGGCAGCTGTGGGTCACGCTGTGGGTGCTGTCGCGCTGGTGGCGCGGCCCGCAGGCCGGCGGGCTGCAATGGCCGGGCGTGACGCCGGCCCTGCTCATCCCCATCGTCGGCAACGTGCTGGTGCCGCTGGCGGGCGTGCCGCTGGGGCAGATGGAATGGTCGCTGGCCCAGTTCGGCATCGGGCTGCTGTTCTGGCCGGTGGTGCTGGCACTGCTGATGGTGCGCGTGGCAGTGGCCGGCCTGTGGCCGGAACGGCTGCGTCCCACGGTGTTCATCCTCGTGGCGCCGCCGGCGGTGGTCGGGCTGTCGGTGCTGCAGCTCGGCGCGCCGCTGGCGCTGGGCTGGGTGATGTGGGGTGTGGCCCTGTTCACGCTGGCCTGGGTGGCCACGCAGGGCCGCGCCATCGCATCGCAGGCGTTCTCGCTGCCGCACTGGGGCGTTTCGTTCCCGCTGGCGGCCGTGGCCGCACTGACGCTGCGCCTGGCCACGCCCGGCTCGCTGCTGGCCGTGCTGGGGCCCGCGCTGCTGGCCTTGGCCTCACTGGTCATCCTGGCGCTGCTGCTGGGCACCTTGCGCGGCTTGCGCGACGGCAGCCTGCTGGCGCCGGAACCCGTGGCCACGCTGCAGGTGGCACCCGCGGCCTGATCGGCGGCCCACCGCCGGGACGTCGTCTTCAGGCCAGGGCTTTGTCCTTACCATTGCAGGCTCCAGCCATTGCCTGTCGACGGAGGTCCCGATGAACCTTGCCCTGTTTGCCCGTGTTGCCTGCCTGGCCGCCCTCACCCGTCGCGCCGCCTGGATGCCGGCTGCGCTGGCTCTGAGCCTGGGTCTGGCCGGCACGCTCCCGGCACAGGCCCAGCCCAAGGCGAAGAAGGACACGGCCGTGCTGGCCATGACGCTGGAGCCGCCGGGCCTGGACCCCACGGCCGGTGCGGCCTCGGCCATCGCCGAGATCGTGCTCTACAACGTCTTCGAGACCCTCACCAAGGTGAACACCGACAGCCGGGTCACGCCGCTGCTGGCCGAGAGCTGGACCGTCTCGCCCGACCTGAAGACCTACACCTTCAGGCTGCGCAACGGCGTGAAGTTCCAGAACGGCGAGCCTTTCAACGCCAGCAGCGTGAAGTTCTCCTTCGAGCGCGCGGTGACCAAGGAGAGCACGAACAAGGACAAGGCGGTGTTCGCCAACATGGCCAGCATCGAGACGCCCGACGAGCGCACGGTGGTGCTGAACCTGAAGAACGGCAACCCCGACCTGCTGTTCCAGTTGGGCCAGGGCACGGCCATCATGGTCGAGCCCAAGAGCGTGGCCACCAACAACACGCGCCCGGTGGGCACCGGCCCGTACCGCCTTGAGGCCTGGAACCGCGGCGCCAGCGTGACGCTGACGCGCTGGGACGACTACCGCGCGGTGGGCAACGTGAAGCTGCGCCGCGTGACGATGCGCTTCATCAGCGACCCGGCTGCGCAGGTCGCTTCGCTGCTGTCGGGCGATGTCGACATGTTCCCCCGCGTCTCGGCCGCGCGCAGCCTGAAGCAGTTCCAGGCCGACAAGCGCTTCCAGGTGCTGATCGGCGGCTCGCGCGCCAAGACCATCCTGGCCATCAACAACAAGCGCAAGCCGCTGGACGATGTGCGTGTGCGCCGCGCAATCTCCGCAGCGATCGACCGCTCGGCCATCGTCGAAGGCGCGGCCGACGGCTTCGGCGTGCCGATCGGCAGCTTCTACGTGCCGGGCGCGCCGGGCTACGTCGACACCACCGGCATCAACGCCTTCGACCAGGCCAAGGCGCGTGCCTTGCTGCACCAGGCCGGCGTGACGCCGCCGCTGGAGCTGACCCTGAAGCTGCCACCCACGCCCTATGCCCGCCAGGGCGGCGAGATCATCGCCGCGCAACTGTCCAAGGTCGGCATCAACGCGAAGATCGAAAACGTCGAATGGGCGCAGTGGATGTCGTCGGTGTACGGCCAGAAGGCCTACGACCTGACCGTCATCGCCCACGTCGAGCCGCTGGATTTCGGCAACTTCGCGCGACCGAACTACTACTGGGGCTACGAGTCGGCCGAATTCAATGCGCTGTGGGCCAAGGTGCAGGCCACCATCAAGCCCGAGGAACGCAACAAGCTCATGGAGCAGGCACAGAAGCTGGTGGCCAACGACGCCGTGGCGGCCTACCTGTACCAGCCGACCTGGATCACGGTGGCGAACTCGCGCCTGAAGGGCCTGTGGAAGGACATGCCGCTGTTCGCCAACGACCTGTCGGCGCTGAGCTGGCAGTGACGCCGCGGCGGGCACGCCACGGGGCGCGCCTCAATCGTTCTGCAGGCGTTCCTTGATGATGACCGAGCCGTTGTCCTGCGTCTCGATGACGCCGCGTTCTTCCAGGTCCTTCATGACGCGGCTGACCATCTCGCGCGAAGCGCCGACGACCTTGGCCATGTCCTGGCGCGAGACCTTGTGGCGGATGATCTTCACGCCGTCGATCTCCTCGGCCATGTCGAGCAGGGTCCGCGCGACTCGGCCGTAGACATCCAGCAGCGCCAGCGACTCGATCTGCCGGTCGGCGTTGCGCAGCCGGCGCACCAGGCCGCGCAGGATCGCGTAGGACAGCGTGGAGTTCTCCGGCAGGCAGCGTGCGAAGTCGGCACGGGCCAGCACCAGCATGTCGGTCTGGATCTCGGCCCGCACGGTGGCCGAATGGGGTTCGTTGTCGATCAGGCTCATCTCGCCGACGTAGTCGCCCGACTCGAGAACCGCCAGGATGACCTCCCGGCCTCGGGTGTCGGAGGTGAGCACGCGGGCCCGGCCGTTGAGCAGGATGAACAGCGCGTTGCTCTTGCGACCCTGCTCCACCACCAGTTCACCGCGGCGAAAGCGTCGTTTCACGACGCTGTCGGCGATGGCCTGGGCCTGGTCGGCAGTGAGCAGCGAGAACAACGGTACGCGGCGGATCAGGTCCAGGTTCGACAGCATCGACATCGTGTATCCCCTTCTTTTCTACTTTGATGATTTCGGCACGAATTTCTCAGACCACAGGGCAGCGGCACGGCAATTTTTGGCGTGTCTGCAAGAATCCGCCTATTGTGCCCATTGACAGGCTTGCCGCCAGCCATACGGGCCCCAGCTAAGCTCCAGCGTCTGCCAGGAGCGACGCCGGTAGGCCTTCGCACCACATTTCCCCAACCCATTCGAAACGACTGAACATGAGCTCCACTGCCACCCACGCGCAGGTGCTGATCCTCGGCTCCGGCCCGGCCGGCTACACCGCTGCGCTGTACGCGGCGCGCGCCAACCTGAAGCCGCTGCTCATCACCGGCATGGCCCAGGGCGGCCAGCTGATGACCACCACCGAGGTCGACAACTGGCCGGCCGACGTGGCCGGCGTGCAGGGCCCCGACCTGATGACGCGCTTCCAGCAGCACGCCGAGCGCTTCCAGACGCAGATCGTGTTCGACCACATCAACCAGGTCGACTTCTCGGTGCGCCCCTTTGTGCTCACCGGCGACAGCGGCACCTACACCTGCGACGCACTGGTCATCGCCACCGGCGCCAGCGCCAAGTACCTGGGCCTGCCCAGCGAAGAGGCCTTCATGGGTCGGGGCGTGAGCGGCTGTGCCACCTGCGACGGCTTCTTCTACCGCGAGCAGGACGTCTGCGTCGTCGGCGGCGGCAACACCGCGGTGGAGGAAGCGCTGTACCTGTCCAACATCGCCAGCAAGGTGCATCTGGTGCACAGGCGCGACAAGTTCCGCGCCGAGGCCATCATGATCGACAAGGTGAAGGCCAAGGTCGAGGCCGGCAAGATGCAGCTGCACCTGTGGCACACGCTGGACGAGGTGCTGGGAGACAAGTCGGGCGTGACCGGCGTGCGGCTGAAGTCCACGCAGACTGGCGCCACGACCGACCTCGCGCTCAAGGGCTGCTTCATCGCCATCGGCCACCAGCCCAACACCGACATCTTCAAGGGCCAGCTCGAGATGAAGGACGGCTACATCGTGACGCGCTCCGGCCTGTCGGGCATGGCCACCATGACCAGCGTGCCGGGCGTGTTCGCCGCAGGCGACGTGCAGGACCACGTCTACCGCCAGGCCATCACCAGCGCCGGCACCGGTTGCATGGCGGCGCTCGACGCGCAACGCTATCTGGAACAACTGAGCAGCTGAGGCCGTTCGCATCCGGTCGAAGCACGCTATACTGGCGAGCTTTGCCGGACCCGCCCCTGTGCTTTTTGGGGACGAGTATCCGAGTGTCCAGGATGATTCCCCCCCCACGGGGATCGGGTTCCAGGCACGGGATACGGGGGTACAGGGCGTGACCCGATGTCGTTCGATGTCACCACTCCCGCCGGTCCTCGATGATTTCGCCGGAGATTTCCATGGCACGCGTCTGTCAAGTCACGGGTAAGCGCCCGATGGTGGGCAACAATGTTTCCCACGCGAACAACAAAACCAAGCGCCGGTTCCTGCCCAACCTGCACTACCGCCGCTTCTGGGTCGAGAGCGAGAACCGCTGGGTGCGCCTGCGCGTGAGCAACGCCGCGCTGCGCCTGATCGACAAGGTGGGCATCGAGCAGGTCGTCACTGACCTGCGCGCCCGCGGCGAAATCTGACTCTCCAGGAGCACCACATGGCCACCAAAGGCGGACGCGAAAAGATCAAGCTGGAATCCACGGCCGGCACGGGTCACTTCTACACCACGAACAAGAACAAGAAGACGACGCCCGAAAAGCTCGAATTCCTGAAGTTCGACCCGAAGGCACGCAAGCACGTGCTGTACAAGGAAGTGAAGCTCAAGTAGGCCAAGGGGGCAGGCGCCGACAGCGCGCCTCCGATCCCCCTCCTGCGAGAGTCAAGAAAAGACCCGCCCGGCTTCCCAGCTCGGCGGGTTTTCTCTCGTCTTTCGCCGGGCTGGCGCTTCGCGCGACAGCCTGGGGACCGGCCAGCCGCCTGGCCAGGGTGAACAGACACCGACCCGGGCCGGTGGCCCGGCAAGCGGCCGCAGACGCTCAGCTGTGCGCTGCGCGCAACTTCAGCGAGAACTCCTGCAGTGCGGCGATGCCGCTTTCCTCGGCCTTCTTGCACCAGGCCTGCAGGTCCGCCACCAGCTGCTCGGCCGACACGTTGCTGCGGGTCCAGAGCTGGCGCAACTCTTCGCGCATGGCCACCAGTTTCGCCAGCGCAGGGGTCGCCGCCGCAGCCTGTGCCACCTCGGCCTTCAGCTCCTGCGGGATCTTGTCCTCGTCGCGGTGAAGCCAGCGCTGGGCCAGCAGCATCTGCTTCCAGCGCGCGGTGTTCTCGCCACCCTGCGCCTTCATGCGATCGAGCTCCACGCTGCAGGCCGCGCGCATCTCCTGCGCGTACTTGGCCATGACTTCGTAGCGGTTGGCAATGACGGCCTCGAGCGTCTTGTCATCGGCCACGGGCTTGATGCTGCCCAGCGCCAGCTTGGGCGGCGTCTTCTTGACCGTCGCCCAGCCGATGGACTGCATGGCGCGGATGTAGAGCCAGCCCACGTCGAACTCGTAAGGCTTGACGGAGAACTTCGCCGACGTGGCGTAGGTATGGTGGTTGTTGTGCAGCTCTTCGCCGCCGATCAGGATGCCCCAGGGCGAGACGTTGGTCGAAGCGTCGGGCGACTCGAAGTTGCGGTAACCCCACCAGTGCCCGATGCCGTTGATGATGCCGGTGGCCATCACCGGGATCCACAGCATCTGCACCGCCCACACCGTCAGGCCGATGGCGCCGAACATCGCGAGGTTGAGGATCAGCATCAGCCCCACGCCCTGCCAGCTGTAGCGCGTGTACAGGTTGCGCTCGATCCAGTCGTCAGGCGTGTTGTGGCCGTACTTGGCGAGTGTCTCGGGCACCTTGGCTTCGGCGCGGTACAGCTCCACGCCGGTCAGCAGCAGGGCCTTGATGCCACGTGTCTGCGGGCTGTGCGGATCTTCCTCGGTCTCGCACTTGGCGTGGTGCTTGCGGTGAACGGCAACGAATTCCTTGGTCACCATGCCGGTGGTGAGCCAGAGCCAGAGGCGGAAGAAATGGGACGGAATCGGTCCCAGGTCCAGCGCGCGGTGCGCCTGGGCACGGTGCAGGAAGATGGTGACAGCCGAGATGGTGATGTGCGTGACGACCAGCGTGAACAGCAGCACCTGCCACCACGCGGCGTCCAGCAGCCCGTGCGACAGCCACTGCACCAGCGCATCCCGCGCCAACATGACTTCATTCATCAGCAGAGGTCCTTCAGATGGGACGTTGATTGTAGGCGCCGGACCTGACGCGGAGGCAGCGGAAACTGCGTAGCACTTCTGCGGCAATCCATGGCTTTCGGCAGAAGCCTCCAGCGCGCCCACCAGCAGCTTGGGCCGGATGGCGCCACTGCAAGCGCAGCACCGAAGGGCCGCACCGAATCATCGCCGCTGCCACACCGCCGCGAAGAAGCCATCGGTCTGGTGGACGTGCGGCCAGAGCCGGAGGTGATCGCCCGCCACGAGCGCCTCCGGGTTCACGATGTGAGCACTCGCCAGCGCCGTGACTGCCGCCAGCGGAGCGAAATCTGCGGCGTGTGCTTCGTTGAAGGTGCCCACCACGTCCTCGTTCTCGGCCTTCAGCAGGCTGCAAGTGGCGTACACCAGGCGACCGCCCGGCTTCAGCAGCCGCGCGGCACTGTCCAGGATCGTCGTCTGCAGGGCCTGCAGTTCCTTGACCGAAGCCGGCGACTGGCGCCACTTCAGATCGGGGTTGCGGCGCAGGGTACCCAGACCCGAACAAGGGGCATCGACCAGCACGCGGTCGATCTTGCCGATCAGCCGCTTGATGCGGTCGTCGCGTTCGTTGGCGATCTGCGCCGGGTAGACGTTCGACAGCCCGCTGCGCGCCAGCCGCGGCTTCAGCGCCGCGAGGCGCCCGCCCGAGGTGTCGAAGGCGTAGAGCCGGCCGGTGTTGCGCATCACCGCGCCCAGCGCCAGCGTCTTGCCGCCGGCACCGGCACAGAAGTCGACCACCATCTCGCCGCGCTTGGCGTCGGTCAGCAGGGCCAGCAGCTGGCTGCCTTCGTCCTGCACCTCGACCTCGCCACGCGTGAAGACGTCGAGCTTGTTGAGCGCCGGCTTGCCGGCGATGCGCAGGCCCCAGGGCGAGTAGGGCGTGGGTGTCGATTCGATGCCCAGGTCGGCCAGTGCCTTCTGCACCTGTTCGCGCTTGGCCTTGAAGGTGTTGACGCGCAGGTCCAGCGGCGCCGGCTCGTTCAGCGCGTTCGCCAGCGGCCAGAAACCTTCTTCGCCGACCTGCGCCTTCAGCGCCCCCGCCAGCCAGTCCGGCAGGTTGTGGCGCAGCTTGTCGTGCAGGCTGCTGCGATCGATGGCCGCCACGCGTTCCAGCCAGAGCTGCTCGTGCGAACCCAGCGCGCCGCGCAGGAAGGTGGCGCTGCCCTGCCAGCCCAGGATGGCGAAGCGGCGCTCCAGCGTGCCGCTGCCGGTCTGCGCCAGGTGCTGGAACAGCAGGCGCTGGCGCAGCACGGCGTACGTGGTCTCGGCCAGCGTGTGGCGCTCGCGCGGGCCCAGCGCGCGCTGGCGGTGGAAGAACTCGCTGACGACGCTGTCGGCCGGCTTCTCGAGCTTGAGCACCTGCCGCAGCAGGTCGGTGGTGAGGTCGAGCAGGGTGCCGGGGTGCATGGGTCAGACCAGGAGTTGCGAAGCGCCTTGCAGTTGCCGCACCACGCCGCCTTCGACGCGCAGGCGTCCCTCGACGAACCAGCGCACGGCCAGCGGGTAGATGACGTGTTCGGTGGCCAGCACGCGCGCGGCCAGCGTCTGTTCGTCGTCGTCGGCACGCACGGCCACCGCCGACTGCATCACGATGGGGCCGTGGTCGAGCTGCGGCGTCACGAAGTGCACGGTGGCACCGGCCAGCTTGCAGCCGGCCTCCAGCGCGCGCCGGTGCGTGTGCAACCCCGGGAAGGCCGGCAGCAGCGAGGGATGGATGTTCAGCATGCGGCCCTCGTAGGGCCGCACGAAGGCTTCTCCCAGCACGCGCATGAAGCCGGCCAGCAGCAGCAGGTCGGGCGCATGCGCGTCGATGGCGGCCGCCAGCGCAGCGTCGAAGGCCTCGCGCGAGGCGGCGGTCTGATGGTCGACCACTGCGGTGGCGATGCCGCGTTCCGAGGCGAATCGCAGGCCGGCCGCCTCCGGCCGATTGGCAATCACCGCGACCACTGCCGCCGGCCAGCCCTCGTCAGCGCAGCGCTGCACGATGGCTTCCATGTTGGAACCGCGGCCGGAGATCAGGATGACGATGCGCTTCATGGGGGGCGTGAGTGTAGCGAAGGGGCCGATGCCCGCCAGGCGGGCCGGGGCAGACCTGCGAGAATCGCCGCTCCCCGGCTGACCCGGGCCGACACCGGCCTCCCCACCATGCGATCCCGCGTTCTCTCCGGCATGCGCCCCACCGGCGCCCTGCACCTGGGCCACTACCACGGCGCACTCAAGAACTGGGTGCGCCTGCAGGACGAGCACGACTGCTTCTACTTCGTGGCCGACTGGCACGCACTGACCACGCACTACGAAGAGCGCGACGTCATCGAGAAGAACGTCTACGACATGGTGATCGACTGGATCGCCGCCGGGCTCGACCCCGAGAAGAGCACCATCTTCATCCAGAGCCGCCTGCCCGAGCACGCCGAGCTGTTCACCCTGCTGGCCATGGGCACGCCGCTGGGCTGGCTGGAGCGCGTGCCGACCTACAAGGACCAGATGGACAAGCTGAAGGATCGCGACCTGGCGACCTACGGCTTCCTGGGCTACCCGCTGCTGCAGGCCGCCGACATCCTGATCTACAAGGCCACCTACGTACCGGTCGGAGAAGACCAGTCATCGCACGTCGAGCTCACGCGCGAGGTGGCTCGCCGGTTCAACCACCTCTACGGCCGCATGGGCGGCTTCGAGGCCAAGGTGGCGGCGGCACTGTCCCGGCTGCCCAAGGACGACCAGCGCTACTACGAGAAGCAGCGCAAGGCCTTCGGCGAGACGGGTCTTGCCGATGCCTGGGGCAAGGGCGAGGCGCTGGTGAGGCGCGCTGCTGCCGCCATCGAAGGCTGGACCGCCGACGACACCGAACTGCTGCTGGGCCACCTGCGCGGCAGCGGCAAGAGCATCCTGGTGGAGCCGCAGGCGCTGCATACCGAGGTGCTGCGCCTGCCGGGCCTGGACGGCACGAAGATGAGCAAGAGCTATGGCAACGCCGTGCTGATGCGCGACGAGCCGGCCGAGGTCGAGAAGAAGATCCGCGGCATGACCACCGACCCGGCGCGCGTGCGCCGCACCGATCCGGGCGACCCCGCCAAGTGCCCCGTGTGGCAATTTCACAAGGTCTACAGCGACGAGGCCACGCAGGCCTGGGTCGACACCGGCTGCCGGAGCGCCGGCATCGGCTGCCTGGACTGCAAGCAACCGGTGATCGAGGCCATCGTGAAGGAACAGAAGCCCTGGCGCGACACCGCTGCAGCGCTGACGGCCGACCCGAAGAAGGTGCACTGGATCGTCGAGATGGGCACCGAGCGAGCACGCACCGTGGCGCGCCAGACCATGCGCGACGTGCGCAGCGCGATGGGGCTGGACTATTGACCACCCCCGTAGCGGCTTCGCCGCACCCGTCAAGGGGGCTGAGCCCGGACATGCAAGGTCCAGTGGACCTTGCATGCCTGGCGAAGAGCCAGGCTGCAAAGCCGGGCGCGGCCTGCAAGGCGACCCCAGCGGACGGGCATAGCCCGCCCGCGGCGTCCACTTGAGCCCAATTGCCAAGGATGCGTCGAATGGCACTGCAGACTCTGGAACTCGACCCTGGCGCCGCCCCGCGCTCCACCGTCATCGTGCTGCACGGCCTGGGCGCCGACGGCACCGACTTCCTGCCGCTGGCCGATCAGATGGACCTCGCGGCCGTCGGCCCCGTGCGCTGGCTGTTTCCGCGTGCCGCCGTGCGCCCGGTGACGATCAACAACGGCTACCGCATGCGCGCCTGGTACGACATCCTGGGCGCCGACCTCGTGCGGCGCGAGGACGAGGCCGGCCTGCGCGAGTCCATCGCACAGGTGCACGCGCTGATCGATCGGGAGATCGCGCGCGGCATGCCGGCCCGGCGCATCGTGCTCGCGGGCTTCTCGCAAGGTTGTGCCATCGCACTGGGCGCCGGGCTGCGCTGCCCGCACCGGCTGGCCGGCCTGGCCGGCCTGTCGGGCTACCTGCCGCTGGCGGCCAGCACGGCCGCCGAGCGCCATGCAGCCAATGCCGACGTGCCCGTCTTCCTGGGCCACGGCCGGCAGGACGGCATCGTCACGCTGGCACGCGGCACACAGGCGCGCGACGCGCTGCTGGGCCTGGGCTGCGCCGTCGAGTGGCACGACTATCCAATGGAACACTCGGTGTGCGCCGAAGAGGTCGCCGATCTGGCCGACTGGCTGCACCGCACGCTGGCCTGAGGTCTGCTCGTCTGTCGTCCCGAGCAAGGTCCCGGGGCGTGCGAGGCTGCGCTGGCTAGAATCCCCGGTTGATCTTTTCAGAAAGAAGCAGATGCTGGACCAGGAAGACGAAGGCACACGGATCGGCGTGTGGGTGGCGCTGGGGGTGGTGTTCTTCGTGCTCGTCGGCGTCATCGGCGGGCTCGTGCTGCGCCAGACGAACGCCTCCAAGGCGGCCCTGGCTGCAAGCACCAAACCAGCGATCGCCGCGCCGGCCGTGGCCGCCGCGGCTCCGACCGAAGCCCTGCTCGAGGGGCCGCTGAGCGGCGATCTGGTGGGCAAGGTCTACTTCGAAAGCGGCGCGGCCACGCTGCCGGCCGATGCGGCCTCGCAGATCGACGCCACCGTGAAGGCCATGGCCGCCGCACCGGCACGCGCGCTGGTGCTGTCCGGCTTCCATGACGCCAGCGGCGACGCCGCCGTCAATGCCGAACTGGCCAAGCAGCGCGCCTTGGCCATGCGCGACGCCCTGCAGGCCGCCGGCGTGGATGCCGCGCGCATCAAGCTGCGCAAACCCGAAATCACCACCGGTGACGGGTCGGCGCAGGAAGCGCGTCGCGTCGAGCTTCGACTCGTCGACTGACGCCCGCAAGGCAGTTTCCCTGCGGGCGCGCCGCCGGCAAGGGCGGCAGCCCGCTGCTATCCTTGCGGCCCCCCAGATGGCCGCCATCCACATCACCGACATCGAGAACGCCATCAACTGGTGGCGCGAGCGTTCGCCCTCGCCCGACGGCATCACCGCCTGCCGCGAGGTGCGCGCGCTGGCCGAGGTGTATGCGCTGATGGTGTACTACCGCGAGCCGCTGTGTGACGAGCAGACCATGCCCGGCCGCGCCCGCGAGGCCTGGCTGGCCTGGTACGCGACGACACCCGATGCGCCCTGCATCGCCATCTGCTCCACCAGCCAGGGCGACGAGGTCTGCAAGGGTTGCGGCCGCAGCTTCGAAGAGGTGCAGCACTGGACCGTGATGACACCGGCCGAGAAGCGCACCGTCTGGCGCCGCATCACCATGGAGGGCACGGCCTGGCGCTTCAACCGGTACGCTGAACGCGCGTTGGAAGCCACCGGCATCGACCACCCGCCGCCCGACAGTTTCAAGGCCCCGGCGACGCAGGGTCCACGTTGATCTCCGGATGGCGCGACAGCGCCCGCCGCATCGCGCCGCTGGCCTGGCCGGTGCTGATCGGGCAGTTGTCGGTGGTGGCCTTCGGCACCGTCGACACCCTGCTGGTGGCTCGCTACTCGGCACCGGATCTCGCGGCACTGGCCGTAGGCGCTGCGGCCTACATCACCACCTTCATCGGCCTGATGGGCGTGGTGCTGGCCGTCAGCCCCATCGTCGGCCAGCTCTTCGGCGCCAGGAAGCTGCACGAGGCCGGCTACCAGATGCACCAGGCGATGTGGCTGGCCCTGGCGCTGGCCGTGCCCGGCTGTCTGCTGCTGATCTTCCCCTGGCCCTTCCTGGCCCTGGCACGCGCCGCCCCGGAAGTCGAAGCCAAGGTGCAGGCCTATCTGGCGACGCTGGCCTTCTCGCTGCCGGCCTCGCTGCTGTTTGCGGCCTTCCGCGGCTTCAACACCGCCGTCTCAAGACCCAAGGCGGTGATGATGCTGCAGCTGGGCGGGCTGGCGATGAAGGTGCCGCTGTCGGTGCTGCTGCTGAATGGCTGGCCAGGCATCGGCCTGCCGGCGCTGGGTGTGGTGGGTTGCGCGCTGGCCACCGCGATCGCGCTGTGGACGCAACTGCTCCTGGCCGCCTGGCTGCTGCACCGCGACCCCTTCTACGAGCGCTTCGCGCTGCCGCGCTGGCGCCTGCACGCGCCGGACTTCAAGGCAGTGCGTGCGCAGCTGCGGCTGGGCGTGCCCATGGGCATGGGCGTGCTGATCGAGGTCAGCGCCTTCAGCATGATGGCGCTCTTCATCGCGCGCATGGGCACCACGCAGGTGGCCGGGCACCAGGTGGCGATCAACATCGTCTCGGTGCTGTTCATGCTGCCGCTGGCCCTGGCCAACGCCACCAGCACCCTGGTGGCCCAGCGCGTGGGCGCGCGCGACCTGCCCGACGCGCGCCGCCTGGGGTGGCACGGCCTGCAGCTCGGCCTGGTGGTGAGTGTCCTGATGGGTGGCAGCGTGTACCTGGCGCGCGGGTCCATCGTGGGCCTGTACAGCAGCGATCCGCTGGTGGTGGCGGCGGTGATGCCGCTGCTGGCCTGGGTGGCGGTGTTCCACGTTGCCGACGCGATGCAGGTGCTGGCCACTTTCGTGCTGCGCGCCTGGCGCGTGGCGACGGTGCCGATGTTCATCCTGGCCGCGGGCCTCTGGGGCATCGGTCTGGGCGGCGGCTACGTGGTGGGCTTCGATGTCTTCGGCATCACGCCGCGGTCGCTTCTGGGCGCCCCGGGCTACTGGGCGGCGGCCACTGCCGGACTGGTCGTGGTGGGCCTGCTGCTGACCGGATTCCTGGCCTGGGTGATGCGTCGGCAGGTCGCCGTCGAACGCGCCGCTGCGGCTCCAGGCCCCTGACCGCTCAGGCCGGCGCCGGCAGCGCCAGCACGAAGCAGCTGCCACCGCCCTCGCGCGGCTCGCAGCGGATGCTGCCGCCGTGGCGCTCGGCGATCTGACGCACCAGGGCCAGGCCCAGGCCGACACCGCCCTCGCGCTCGGCGTGGCCGGGCAGGCGGAAGAAGGGCTCGAAGATGCGCTGCCGGTAGGCCTCGGGCACACCGGGACCGCGGTCGCTGACGCGCACCTCGACCCCGCCCGGACCCGGTCCGACGCTGGCCTCGACCTCGGTGCCGCCGTAGCGGCGCGCGTTCTCCAGCAGGTTGCGCAGGGCACGACGCAGCAGGCGTTCGTCGCCGCGCACGGTGACCTGGCGCCCCTGCGCGACGGCGTCCACGCGCGAGGCCTCTTCGGCGGCCAGCGCCAGAAGCTCGACCTCGTCGTCCATCGCCAGCGTCTGCGAGGCATCGAGCCGGCTGGCCAGGAGCACCTCTTCCACGAGCGCGTCGAGTTCGGCGATGTTGTCGCTGATCTCGCGCTGGAGGACGGCGCGCTGCGGCGGCGCGGCGTCGTCCAGCAGAGACAAGGCCATCTTCAACCGCGCCAGCGGCGAGCGCAGTTCATGGCTGGCATTGGCCAGCAGGCTCTGATGAGAGCGCAGCAGGGTCTCGATGCGGCCGGCCGCGCGGTTGAAGCTGGCCCCCAGCGCGGCCACCTCGTCACGCCCGTCCTCGGCCACGCGCTGGTGCAGTGCACCCTGGCCGAAGGCCTCGACGCCCTGCTTCAGGGCCTCGAGCCGTCGCGTGAGGTGGCGCACCACCGGCCACGCACCGGCCGCCACGGCCAGCAGCAGGACCAGCAGCAGGGCGGCCAGGCCGACACCGTCGGGCAGCAGGCGCCAGGCCGACCAGGTGGGCGGGCGCGGTGGACCGCTGCCGGGCGGACGCAGGGCTCCGGGACGCAGCACCCAGAGCGTGCGGCCGTCGTCCAGGCGGATGGGCGTGGCGCGCTGCATGACCCGGCCGCCTTCGGCTTCGCGGCGCGCGAAGCTGTCGGAGCTGGCAATGCGCCGGCCGTCGGCCGATTCCAGCGCCATCGGCAGGCGCAGGCGTTGCGACCACTCGCGCACGGCCAGGACCTGCTCCTGGAGCGGCGCATCGCCGGGCGGCAACGAGCGCTGCAGCAGGTCGGCCCAGGCCTGCAGACGCTCTTGCACGGCGCCTTCGTTGCGCACTCGCTCCTGGTCGAGATGGCGTTGCACCAGCCAGCCCGAGACCCCTGCAAAGAGCACCAGAGAGGCCACCACGGTGAGCCAGATCCGCAGGTAAAGCGAGCGCATGCTTCTCGATTCCGTCAGCCCCGCATCGGGCTGCCAGACAGAGACGTATCGACGCCAGGACCGTGCATCAGGCTTCGACGTCCTGCTTGCGCGCGAACACGTAGCCGGCTCCTCGCACCGTCAACACCCGCTTGGGCGTCTTCGGGTCGTCTTCGATGACGGCGCGGATGCGCGAGATGTGCACGTCGATGCTGCGGTCGAAAGCTTCCAGCGGATGGCCCTTGAGCGTGTCCATGATCTGGTCGCGACTCAGTACGCGGCCGGGGCTCTGCGCCAGCACGGTGAGCAGGTCGAACTGGTGGCTGGTGAGATCGCAACTGGCGCCGTCCAGGCGCGCCTGGCGCGCGCCGAGGTCGATCTCCAGGCGACCGAAGCGCAGCACTTCGTCGCCCGCCGGCTCGGGCGCGGCACGGCGCAGCAAGGCCTTCACGCGGGCCAGCAACTCGCGCGGCTCGAAGGGCTTGGGCAGGTAGTCGTCGGCGCCGATCTCCAGGCCGACGATGCGGTCCATGGGCTCGCCGCGCGCCGTCAGCATCAGCAGTGGCAGGCGCCGGGTGCGCGCATCGGCCCGCAACTCGCGCGTGAGGTCGAGGCCGTCGCCGTCGGGCAGCATCAGGTCGAGCAGCAAGGCGTCGTAGGACGCGGACTTCAGGCGCTCGCGGCCGGCGGCCAGCGAGCCCGCGGCATCGACCTCGTAGCCGCCGCGGCGCAGGTAGTCACCCACCATGGCGGTGAGGCGCGAGTCGTCGTCGATCAGCAGCAGTCGTGCAGTGGCCATGCGTTTCGTATCCCTCCTGTCGGGAGCAACGGCAAAGAACATCGCCGGGACATCGCACGAAAACCCCGGCGACGGTGATCGCGCGGGGTTGCGGGCTTGGGTCATTCGGCAGACGTGCGAAGCCTTCCGGCCTCGCACGTCAGGAATCAGTTCCGGCGGCCGCCTTCCATGGCGCCGCGCTCGGCGCGATGCCGCTCCATCATCGCACCCCGCTGGGCCAAACGCTCGGCCATCGCCGTACGCTGTTCGGGCGTCAGCACGCGGCTGACCTCCAGCTTGACCTGCAGCATGCGCTTGCTGGCCTGGTCGTGCATCGCCATCTTCTGCAGGCGCAGCGTCTCGGCGGCTCGCGCATCGACGGTGGGCTGGGTGAAGAGCTGCCGCTCCTGCTGTCGCAGCGCACGGCGCGCCTCGCGCTGGCCCTGCATCTCGGTACGCGCCGCCTGCACGATGCCCTGGATCTGGGTGCGCTGCTCAGCCGTGGCGTTGACACCGTCGAGCATGCGCTCGAGGCCGCGGCCGGCCATCATGCCGCCGCCTTTTCCACCCCCCATGCCGCCACCCATCATCTCGTGGCCAGGCCCGCCGCCGTGGCGCCCGCCGGGCGAGGCTTCGGCCGCCGTCAGGGTGAACACCCCGGCACCGGCGATCAACAAGGTGCCGAGCATCAGGCTGGCAGGACGGCGCAGGGAGGACAACATCGAAGTCTTCATGGCAACTCCTTCAGGAGTGGTGATTGCAATGAAGTCATGTTGCGCCCGCGGCGTATCGCCCCTGTGGGAGCCGCGTAAAGATCTGTTCCCGGAACTGCGCCAGATCAACCTGCCCGCGCGAGCGCACAACGGTGAATCTCGCAACCACCGGCCCCCGGGGACAGATCGCCGCAGGCGATCAGGGGAGCAGCGCCCCCGAAGCGGGCCGAACCCGATCCGGGTCCCCCGGTCGGGTTCGGAGCCCCCTCGGGGGGCGGCCGCCCGAGCGGCCGGGGGCCGTCAATTCACCAACGGCGCCAGTTCCCCCGCGGCGTAGCGCTGGGCCACCACCTGCAGCGCCTGCGGCTGGATCCTGGCCGCCTGGCCTTCGCAGCCGAATTCCAGGTAGCGCTGGCGGCAGATCTTCATGGCCGCCTCGCGCGCCGGCTTGAGGTAGTCGCGCGGGTCGAACTTGCCCGGGTTCTCGGCCATGTACTTGCGGATGGCGGCCGTCATGGCCAGGCGCACGTCGGTGTCGATGTTGATCTTGCGCACGCCGAACTTGATGGCCTCCTGGATCTCGCTGACCGGCACGCCGTAGGTTTCCTTCATCTCGCCGCCGTACTGGCGGATGATTTCCAGCAGGTCCTGCGGCACGCTGGACGAACCGTGCATCACCAGGTGGGTGTTGGGGATGCGGCGGTTGATCTCCTTGATGCGGTCGATGGCCAGGATGTCGCCGGTGGGCTTGCGGCTGAACTTGTAGGCGCCGTGGCTGGTGCCGATGGCGATGGCCAGCGCATCGAGCTGCGTCTTCTTGACGAAGTCGGCGGCCTGCTCGGGGTCGGTGAGCAGCTGCTCGCGCGTCATGGTGGCTTCGGTGCCGTGGCCGTCCTCCTTGTCGCCACGCATGGTCTCCAGCGAGCCCAGGCAGCCGAGCTCGCCTTCCACCGTGACGCCCAGCTGGTGCGCCATGTCGACGACCTTGCGCGTGACGTCGACGTTGTAGTCGTAGCTGGCGATGGTCTTGCCGTCGGCCTCCAGCGAACCGTCCATCATCACCGAGCTGAAGCCCAGGTCGATGGCGCCGCGGCAGACGTCGGGGCTCTGGCCGTGGTCCTGGTGCATCACCAGCGGGACCTTGGGCCAGCTCTCCAGCGCTGCCTGGATCAGATGCTTGATGAAGGGCTCGCCGGCGTACTTGCGGGCCCCGGCACTGGCCTGAAGGATGACCGGCGCGCCGACTTCGGCGGCCGCGGTCATGACCGCCTGCACCTGCTCGAGGTTGTTGACGTTGAAGGCGGGAATCCCGTAGCCGTTCTCGGCGGCGTGATCGAGAAGCTGGCGCATCGAAACGAGTGGCATGGTGGGGCTCTCGGAGTTGGAAAGTGGATCCAGCTTGAGCCGCGCCTGACCGCGGCGGCCGCGCTGTGAGCAAAGGACAGTTTACCCGCCGACCGAGACGGTGGCGCCCCCCGGCCACCGGGGCAGCGGGGGTGAAGAAGAGCCCCGAACGTGGCGCTTTTCGCGGTCAAGACGGCGGCCGTCGGGCCGACACTGACGCTGCACCAATTTGTAACCAGCGCAGCCACCCCCGCAGCAGACGAGGCAGACATGAGCAAAGGCACACTTGCATCGAGCACCCAGTGGATCACCGCTGCCGCATTGACGCACGGCGACGATCTGCCCTCGCAGCTGATGGAGCGCCTGGGGCTGTCGCGCCGCAGCGCGCTGGCCCTGCTGCGCAAGCTCGAAGCCGCGCAGTGGCTGAGACGGGACGGCACGCCGCGCCGTCCGCTCTACCGCCCCGGCGCCCTTCGCCAGGTGGTGCAGGCCTATGCCTTGCAGGGACTGCACGAGGACCGCGCCTGGGCTCGCGACTTCGCACCCTTCTTCGACCTGCCTGCGAACGTGGCGCGCATGGCGCAGCACGCCTTCAGCGAGCTGCTCAACAACGCCATCGACCACAGCGGCGGCAGCGCGGTCACGGTGTCGATGCGCCAGACGGCCATGCACGTGCAGTTGCTGGTGTCCGACGACGGCTGCGGCGTGTTCGAACGCATCGAACGCTGCTTCGACATCGACGACCCGACGCTGGCGATGTTCGAGCTGAGCAAGGGCAAGCTGACCTCGCTGCCCGAGCAGCACAGCGGCCACGGCCTGTTCTTCACCGCCCGGCTGGCCGACTTCTTCAACCTGCACGCCAACGCCACGGCATTCCAGCTGCGCTGCCTCGATCGCCCGGCCTGGGTGCGCGCCAAGCCGATCGCCCGACAAGGCACCTCGATCTACATGGCCATCGAGCTGGCGACCGATCGCACGCTGGACAGCGTGCTGCAGGCCCACAGCCAGGACGCCGGCGCGCGCGACTTCGACCGCACCGTCGTGCCGCTGCGCCTGCTGGTGGACGAACGTGCCGGGCTGGAGTCTCGCGCCCTGGCCAAGCGCGTGGCCTCCCGGCTGCCGGCCTTCCGCCGTGCGGAGGTCGACTTCTCGGGCATCGCCGACGTGGGCCACGGCTTCGCCGACGAGTTGTTCCGCGTCTTCGGCCGCCGCCACCCCGGTCTGGAGCTGGTGCCGGTGGGCATGGCGCCGCGCGTGCTGGCGATGGTGGAGAGCGTGCGGCGCAACGCCGAAGCACAGGGCCTGCCGGCGGTCGCCGCCGCGATGAAGGTCTGAAGGGCTGAGGCCTCGGGGACCGTCCCGGGTCAGCCGGCCAGGATCTGCTGCGCGCGACGGTAGCGTTCGACGCAGGCCTGGATCACGCTGTCCGGGATGGACGCGCCTGCCGGCAGGCCGCCCGTGCTGCCGAAGCCGGGATACTCGCGCTGCAGCCAGTCGCGGATGGGCTGCTTGTCGTAGCTGGGCGGGTTCTCGCCCTCGCGCACCTGCTCGGCCGGCCAGAAACGGGACGAGTCGGGCGTCAGCACCTCGTCCATCAGCACCAGCGTGCCTTGTGCGTCCAGACCGAACTCGAACTTCGTGTCGGCGATGACGATGCCGCGCGAACGCGCGTGCTCGGCCGCCGCGGTGTAGATCCGCAGCGAGACGTCACGCACCTTCGCCGCCAGGTCGGCGCCGATGCGCCTGGACATGTCGTCGAAGGAGATGTTCTCGTCGTGCTCACCCACGGCCGCCTTGGCCGCCGGCGTGAAGATCGGCTCGGGCAGCCGGCTGGCATTGTTCAGCCCGGGCGGCAGCGGCACGCCGCAGACGCTGCCCGAGGCCTGGTACTCCTTCCAGCCCGAGCCCGCCAGGTACCCGCGCACCACGGCTTCCACCGGGATGGGGGTCAGGCGCTTGACCAGCATCGAGCGCCCGCGCACCAGCGGCTTCTCGTCGTCGGGCACCACGCTCTCGGGCGCTTCACCGGTCAGGTGGTTGGGCACGATGTGGCCGAGCTTGCCGAACCAGAACAGCGCCATCTCGGTGAGGATCGCGCCCTTGCCCGGCACGGGCTGCGGCAGCACCACATCGAAGGCACTCAGCCGGTCGCTGGCCACCATCAGGATGCGGTCACTGCCCACCGCATAGTTGTCGCGCACCTTGCCACGCGCGATGAGCGGCAGCGAGCGCAACGGGGGGCCATAAGCTGAAGAGTCGATCATGTTCATTTCTACCGTAGCGCCGCAAAGGGTAGCGCCAAGCCGCATCAAGCAGACGCCGCGGACGGGCTCTGCCCGGCCGCTGGGGTCGCCCCCTTGAGGGGGAGCGCCGAAGGCGCTACGGGGGTGGGTCATCCCACTCTGCAGACCTTGAGCATGTTGGTCCCGCCCGGGTAGCCCATCGGTTCGCCGCAGGTGATGGCGTAGGTGTCGCCTGGCTTGAGAACGCCCTTCTCGACCAGCAGCGATTCGGCCTTGGCCAGCGCCTCGTCGCGGTCGGCCAGCTGCGGCATCAGCAGCGGGCGCACGTTGCGATACAACGCCATGCGGCGCTGCGAGACCTCTTGCGAGGTGAGCCCGAAGATCGGCACGTGGATGTTGTGGCGGCTCATCCACAGCGCCGTCGAACCCGACTCGGTGAGTGCCACGATGGCCTTGCAGCCCAGGTGGTGCGCGGTGAACAGCGCGCCCATGGCGATGCTCTGGTCGATGCGGCCGAAGCGCTTGCTGGTGAAGTCGGCATCGAGCTGGACCTCGTCGGCACGCTCGGCTTCCAGCGCGATGAGCGCCATGTGTTCGACCGTCTCGACCGGGAACTTGCCGGCCGCCGTCTCGGCGCTGAGCATCACGGCGTCGGTGCCGTCGAGCACGGCGTTGGCCACGTCGCTGACCTCGGCGCGCGTGGGCACCGGGTTGACGATCATGCTCTCCATCATCTGCGTGGCGGTGATGGCGATCTTGTCGAGCGCGCGCGCCATGCGGATCATGCGCTTCTGCAGCGCCGGCACGGCGGCGTTGCCGACTTCCACGGCGAGGTCGCCGCGCGCCACCATGATGCCGTCGCTGGCACGCAGGATGGCCTCGAGCTGCGGGATGGCCTCGCTGCGCTCGATCTTGGCGATCATCGCCGGCTTGTGGCGGTAGGGCTCGCCGGCAACGTTGGCCAGTTGCCGCGCCATCTCCATGTCGGTGGCGCTCTTGGGAAAGCTCACGGCGACGTAGTCGGCGCGGAAGGCCATCGCGGTGCGGATGTCCTCCATGTCCTTGCCCGTCAGCGCCGGCGCGGTGAGGCCGCCGCCCTGCTTGTTGATGCCCTTGTTGTTGGACAGCTCGCCGCCCACCTTCACGAAGGTGTGCACCTGCTCGCCGCGCACGGTGTCCACCGTCAGCACGATGAGGCCGTCGTTGAGCAGCAGCGTGTCGCCGGGGCGAACGTCGCGCGGCAGTTCCTTGTAGTCCAGGCCGACGATGCCGATGTCGCCCGGCTCGGTGCGCTGCGCATCGAGGATGAACGACGCGCCGTTGACCAGCATCACCTTGCCTTCGGCGAAGCGCCCGACGCGGATCTTGGGGCCTTGCAGGTCGGCCATCAGCGCCACCGTCTTGCCGACCTTGGCCGCGATGCTGCGCACGAGTTCGGCGCGCGCGATGTGGTCCTCGGCCTTGCCGTGGCTGAAGTTCAGGCGGACGACGTCGACCCCGGCGCGCAGCAATCGTTCGAGCACCTCCGGGTCGCTGGATGCGGGGCCGAGGGTGGCGACGATCTTGGTGGCACGGGGCATGGAGATGCGCTCCGACAGGGGGAAGCGCGGATTATCGGCGCTGTCGCGCCGCCGGCCCGCTGCGGGTTACCGGGCGGTTACGGCGCGGCGGTCCGGGCGGCGAGCGCAGCGGGCGCGAGTTCAGGCCTGGTGGGCGCCCTCGGCCGCATCGGCCACGGCCAGTGCCGTCATGTTGACGACGCGGCGTACCGTCGCCGAGGGGGTCAGCACATGGGCCGGCGCCGCCGTGCCGAGCAGGATGGGGCCGACGGTGACACCGTTGCCGCCGGTCATCTTCAGCACGTTGAAGAGGATGTTGGCGGCGTCGAGGTTGGGCAGCACCAGCAGGTTGGCCGAGCCGGTGAGCGGGCTGTCGGGCAGGTAGCCCTGGCGCACGACCTCCGACAAGGCCGCGTCGCCGTGCATCTCGCCGTCGCACTCGATGCCCGGAGCGCGCTGCACGAAGAGGTCACGCGCCGCGCGCATGCGCTTGGCAGACGGCCGCGACGACGAGCCGAAGATCGAATGCGACAGGAAGGCCACCTTGGGCGGCAGGCCGAAGCGCTGCAATTCCGCCGCGGCCATCAGCGCGATGTCGGCCAGCTCTTCGGCGCTGGGTTCCTCGTTGACGAAGGTGTCGGTGATGAACAGGGTGTGGCTGTCGAGCATCAGCGCGTTCATCGCCGCGACCGTGCGCACCCCGGGCTTCAGACCGATGACGGTCTTCAGGTGCTCCAGGTGGCTGTCGAACCGCCCCACCAGGCCGCACAGCAGGCCGGCAGCCTCGCCGCGCTTGACCATCAGCGCCGAGATCAGCGTGTTCGACCGGCGCACCGCCGCCTTGGCAGCCTCGGGGGTGATGCCTTCGCGCCCCATCAGCTGGTGGTATTGCTCCCAGTAGCTGCGGAAGCGCGGGTCGTTCTCGGGGTCGACGACCTCGAAGTCACGGCCCGCCTGCAGGCGCAGGCCCGCACGTTCGATGCGCATGCGGATGACGTCGGGCCGGCCCACCAGCACCGGCTGCGCCAGGCCTTCGTCCAGCACCACCTGCACGGCGCGCAGCGTGCGCTCGTCCTCGCCCTCGGCATAGACCACGCGTGCCGGGTGGGCCTTGGCGGCCGCGAACACCGGCCGCATGAACATGCCCGTCTGGTAGACGAAGCGGCCCAGCGACTGGCGGTAGGCTTCGAGGTCGGCGATGGGCCGCGTGGCCACGCCCGATTCGGCGGCCGCCCGGGCCACCGCCGGCGCGATGCGCAGGATCAGCCGCACGTCGAAGGGCTTGGGGATGATGTAGTCGGGGCCGAAGCGCAGGTCCTGGCCGGCATAGGCGGCCGCGACTTCGTCGCTCGTCTCGGCCTTGGCCAGGGCGGCGATTTCGCGCACGCAGGCCAGCTTCATCGCTTCGGTGATCTTCGTCGCGCCGCAGTCCAGGGCGCCGCGGAAGATGTAGGGGAAGCACAGGACGTTGTTGACCTGGTTCGGGTAGTCGCTGCGCCCGGTGGCGATGATGCAGTCGGGCCGCGCCGCGCGTGCCAGTTCGGGGCGGATCTCGGGCTCGGGGTTGGCCAGCGCCAGGATGATGGGCTTGTCGGCCATCGACAGCACCATCTCGGCCGACATCACACCGGCGGCCGAACAGCCCAGGAAGACGTCGGCGCCCTGCACCACGTCGGCCAGCGTGCGAGCCTCGGTGCGCTGGCAGTAGCGCTGCTTGCTCTCGTCGAGCTTGCCTTCACGCACGTCGGCGCGGCCTTCGCGGATCACGCCCTTGGAGTCGCAGACGAAGATGTTCTCGCGCCGGACGCCCAGGCCCACCATCACGTCCAGGCAGGCGATCGCCGCCGCCCCAGCGCCCGACACCGCCAGCTTCACCTGGCCGATCTCCTTGCCCACCAGCTCCAGCCCGTTGAGCAGCGCGGCGGCGCTGATGATGGCCGTGCCGTGCTGGTCGTCGTGGAAGACGGGGATGTTCATGCGCTCGCGCAGCTTCTTCTCGATGTAGAAGCACTCGGGCGCCTTGATGTCCTCGAGGTTGATGCCGCCCAGCGTGGGCTCCAGCGCGGCGATGATGTCGACCAGCTTGTCGGGGTCGCGCTCGGCGAGTTCGATGTCGAAGACGTCGATGCCGGCGAACTTCTTGAACAGGCAGCCCTTGCCCTCCATCACCGGCTTGCCGGCCAGCGGGCCGATGTCGCCCAGGCCCAGCACCGCGGTGCCGTTGGTGACCACGCCCACCAGGTTGCCGCGCGAGGTGTACTCGGCCGCCAGCGTGGGGTCCTTCTCGATCGCCAGGCAGGCATAGGCCACGCCCGGCGAATAGGCCAGCGACAGGTCGCGCTGGTTCAGCAGCGGCTTGGTCGGTGTGATGGAGATCTTGCCGCGGGTGGGCGCGCGGTGGTATTCGAGCGCGGCCTCGCGCAGGGCCTGCTCGGCGGCCGACAGGGGCTGATCCATGCGGTTGTCTCCGTCCGCGCCTGTTGAAGGCGGCGCGTCGGCGGAGATTACGCCCGATCCCCGGAGCCCGAAAGTGCGTGCGTCGAAATCACCTTCGACCGAGACGGTGGCAATGCGGCCCCTGCGCGGCAGCCGGGCTCAACCCTTGGCGCGCTTCTCCAGGATCTCGAAGGCCGGCAGGGTCTTGCCTTCCAGCACTTCGAGGAAGGCCCCACCGCCTGTGCTGATGTAGCCGATGTCGCCCTCGATGCCGTACTTGGCGATGGCCGCCAGCGTGTCGCCGCCACCGGCGATGCTGAAGGCGCTGCTCTCGGCGATAGCCCGGGCGATGGCCTCGGTGCCGTGCGAGAAGGCCTCGAACTCGAACACGCCGACGGGGCCGTTCCAGACGATGGTGCCGGCGGCCTTCAGCTGCGCGGCCAGCACGGCGGATGTCTTTGGCCCGATGTCGAGGATGAGGTCGTCGGCCGCCACATCGGTGGCGGCCTTCACCGTGGCCGGGGCGTCGGCGGCGAACTTCTTGGCCGTCACCACGTCGACGGGGATGGGCACCGCAGCACCACGCGCCTTCATCGCGTCGATCACGGCGCGGGCTTCACCCAGCAGGTCGGGCTCGGCCAGGCTGTTGCCGATGGGCAGGCCCATTGCCAACTGGAAGGTGTTGGCGATGCCGCCGCCCACGATGAGCTGGTCGACGTTCTTCGCCAGGGCCTGCAGGATGGTCAGCTTGGTCGAGACCTTGCTGCCGGCCACGATGGCCACCAGCGGCCGTCTCGGGTGCGCCAGAGCTTTCGTGATGGCATCGATCTCGGCGGCGAGCAAGGGCCCGGCGCAGGCCACCGGCGCGTACTGCGCGATGCCGTAGGTGCTGGCCTCGGCGCGGTGGGCGGTGCCGAAGGCGTCGTGCACGAAGATGTCGCACAGCGCGGCCATCTGCCGCGCCAGCGCCTCGTTGTTCTTCTTCTCGCCCTTGTTCAGGCGGCAGTTCTCCAGCATCACCACCTGGCCGGGGGCGACGTCGACGCCACCGGTCCAGTTCGACACCAGCGGCACCGGCCGGCCCAGCAGTTCGGCCAGGCGAGCGGCCACCGGGGCCAGTGAGTCGGCGGGCTTGAACTCGCCTTCGGTCGGGCGGCCGAGATGAGAGGTGACCATCACCGCAGCACCGGCATCCAGCGCCATGCGCACGCAGGGCGCCGAGGCACGGATGCGCGTGTCCTCGGTGATCTGGCCGTCGTCGTCCTGCGGCACGTTCAGGTCGGCACGGATGAAGACGCGCTTGCCGGTCACCCGGCCGGCTGCGATGAGGTCTGCGAAGCGGATGACGTTCATGGCGTTGAGCAGTGTTGCGGTGGCTGAGGAGCGGGGTTCGGGCCGGAGTGTGGCAGACGGTCCGGCGGCTGCGCGGGTGTCACCAGCCCAGAGTCAGCTTCAGCGTCAGCAGGACGGTGCTGCCGGTGACGATGGTGCCCAGGATGCCGCGCTTCCAGAAATAGTAGGCCGCGCCGGCGGCCGCAGCGTACAGCCGGGCGTCCTTGAAGGTCTGGATGAGCTGACCTTGCGTCATCACCACCTCGGGCACCACCACCGCCGCCAGCGCCGCCAGCGGCGCGTAGTGCAGGCCCTTGCGCAGCCAGGCCGGCAGCGGCATCTCGCGCTCCGGCAGCATGAAGAAGGCGCGCGCCAGCACGGTCAGCGCGGCCAGGCCGAGGATGGTGATGGTGGCTTCCCAGGGACCCATCTCAGCGCCTCCCCGCCGTGCCGAAAGGGCTGAACGCGCCCGTGGGGGGCAGCGGATGAAGTGGGCGCTGGGATTTCATGTCACGTCCGGTCGTCGGCCGGCGCCACGCCGGCTGGCGTGCGTGGATCCATCAGCAGGCCCACCGCCACGGCGGCGGCGATGGCCACCACGATGTTGAGCTTCAAGGGCAGCGAATACGTGAGCACAGCCGCGGCGGCCGCCACGCCGCCGGCCACCCAGGCAGCGCGGTCGTTCAGCAGCGAGCAGGTCAGGCCCAGCAGGGCCAGCGTGCCGGCGAAGCCCAGGCCCCATTCGGTGGGAATGCGGTCGGCCAGGAAGATACCCAGCAGCGACATTACCTGCCACGACAGCCAGTTCACCGTCACGCCGCCCCAGACATAGGGCACCTGCTCGGGCGCGGGCTCCGGCTTGGGAAAGCGCCGCATGAACATCACGTAGCTGAGATCGGCCGTGAAGTAGGACAGCCGCGCGCGGAAGGCCCGCGGGTAGACAATGAGGTAGGGCCGCCACTGGGCACTGAAGATGACGAAGCGCAGGTTGACGCACAGCGCCGTGGCCCACACCACCCACATCGGCGCGCCGCTGGCGATGAGCGGGAGCGCAGCCAGCTGCGCCGTGCCGGCGAAGACCACCAGCGTCATCAGCACCGCCAGCGGCACCGGCAGGCCGCTCTTGACCATGGCCACGCCCGACACCAGGCCCCAGGCGGCGATGCCGGGGGTGACTGCGGCCATCTCGATCGCGCCGCGCCTGAACTCGGGGTGGCGCCAACTCGACGACCAGGACCATGGCTGCATGCGGCCGATTGTCCCATTTGGAGCGAGGCTGGTCGCCGCAGCAGACGACCGAAGCGGCTCGAAGCGCTGAAGTGCCGCGCGAACCCACAACCTGCAGCCTAGGGCGGGCCGGCTGCGATGCCCGATGCATCGCGATTCAGTCGACCCTATGGCCCCAGGGGAGACGGGTCAGGTGCCTTTGGCCTTCTTTGCCGGCTTCTCGTCGGCCGAGGCTTCTTCATCGTCGGTCTCTGCCGGCTTCGGCGCCGGCAGGCCGGGCGGTGGCAGCGTGGGCGCCACTTCGGCGATCTTGTTCTCGCTCATGTAGTCGTTCATCTCGCGCCAGCCGGCGAAGACCGCCGCACGGTCAGCCCGCTTGTTCAGGGCGTAGCAGTCCTCGATGGCGCGGCCAGCGTGGCGGCAGGCGCCGCCGACGGCCTTGCCGTCGGCTTCGCGCTTGCCTGCCGTGGCGGTGGCCGATTCGATGCCCAGCATGTCGCAGCCGGACAACAGTGCGGCGACCGACAACACCAGGATGGACAGGCGAGACGACATGGGCTCGGGCAGGGACGAAGGCAAAGACACCGTGCCCGGGATATCGGCGGGTGCCCGCGCCGACTTGAGCCCGGCAGGGTGCGGGCGGCCCGCCGCAGACGGGCCGGAATCGGCTTCAGCCCAGTGTCGTGCCCGCGGCCACCGGGCGGCCCCGCAGGAAGGCCTCGGCCGTTTGGCGGCGCCCGCCCGCCGCCTGCAGTTCCAGCAGTTCCAGCACGCCGGCACCGCAGGCCACGGTCAGGCGGCCGGGGCCGGCATCGACCACCGTGCCGGGCTCTGCCGCAACGGCCCCGTCGATCACCTGCGAACGCCACAGCTTCACGGGTTGTCCCTCGAGCTGGAAACTGGCGCCCGGGAAGGGATCGAAGGCTCGCACCCGGCGCTCGATCAGCGCGGCCGGGCTGCGCCAGTCGATCGCCGCTTCGGCCTTGTCGATCTTGTGGGCGTAGGTCACGCCCTCGTGCGGCTGCACCTGCGGCTGCAGGGCGCCGGTCTCGGCGTCGCGCAGGGCCTGCACGATGAGCTGCCCGCCGAGCGTGGCCAGCCGGTCGTGCAGCGCCGCCGTGGTGTCGCGCGGGTCGATCGACTCGCGCCCGCGCAGCAGCATGGGGCCGGTGTCCAGCCCGGCGTCCATCTGCATGATGGTGATGCCGGTCTCTCCGTCTCCGGCTTCGATGGCGCGGTGGATGGGCGCCGCGCCGCGCAACCGCGGCAGCAGCGATCCGTGCACGTTCAGGCAGCCCAGGCGCGGCAGGGCCAGCACCCAGGCCGGGAGGATCAGGCCATAGGCGGCCACCACCATGACGTCGGGATCCGCCTCGGCCAGCGCCGTCCGGGCGGCTTGCGCGTCCTGAGGAAACTTGCCGTCCAGCCGCAGGCTGCGCGGTTGCACCACGCTCAGGCCCTGCACCAGGCTCCAGGTCTTCACCGGCGAGGCCTGCAGCTTCATGCCGCGCCCGGCCGGACGGTCAGGCTGCGTCAGCACCAGCGGCACCCGGTGCCCGGCGGCGACGATGGCCTGCAGCGAGGCCAGCGCAAAATCGGGCGTGCCGGCGAAGGCGACCTTCATGGGACCTCAGCGAGGAGCCGGGCCACGGGCCCGGCGCGGCCTGCAGGGTGCGGCCCAGTCGCTGCGGGGGGCTTCACGTCAGGCCTTCTGCTCTTCACGCGCCTTCTTGATCATCCTGGTGCGGATGCGGTCGCGCTTGAGTGTGCTCAGGTACTCCACGAAGACCTTGCCCACCAGGTGGTCCATCTCGTGCTGCACGCAGATCGACGTCAGGCCCTCGGCCTCGAGATCGAACGACTGGCCGTCCCGGTCCAGGGCGCGCACGGTCACGCGCGCATGCCGGTTGACCTTGTCGTAGGTGGCCGGCACGGAAAGACAGCCTTCTTCGTTGAGACTCATCTCGTCGCTGCGCGCGATGATCTCCGGGTTGATCAGCACCACCGGCCGGTCATGGCTCTCGGAGGTGTCCATCACGATGACACGCTCGTGCACATCGACCTGCGTGGCCGCCAGTCCCACACCCTCGGCCTCGTACATGGTCTCCAGCATGTCGTCCACCAGTTGGCGGATGCGTGCGTCGACGGTCGTCACGGGACGCGCGACGGTGTGCAGACGGGGATCGGGATAACGAAGGATGGACAGTCGGGCCATGGGTGAAAGCGGGACGGATACACCGCGAAACAGCTGTGGAGGAAGCGCAACGAAAGCTCGTTCTGCGCTGTTCAGAGGCCGTTCAGACGGGCAAATTGCCACGTCATCCGGCCGCCGGTTTCATTGCGGCATCAAGGGTTTAGGGGCAGAATCTGTTGAACTGTATGAACATTTTGGTGTCGGCCGAGGGCTTGTGCTTCAGGTGCTCGAGCCCGCCGACATCCTCAATGCGCAATTGTGGCATCGGAGACGATGCCGCTTCGATCGTCGGGAGAGCCAGCACATGAACGTACGCCACCGTCGGGGTGCCGCCCCCCGAGCCCTCGCGCTCGCCTTCGGTGCGGCCACGGCATGGTGTGCGCTGCCCGGCAACGCGCTGGCCCAGCCCAACTTCCCCATCACGCCCCAGCAGCGCAGCCAGGCACAACAGGTGGCGCAGGGCGGCGTGGCCTTGTCGGAGCTGGCGCCCAACGCACCCGACTCGCACACCGTGCAGCGCGGCGACACGCTGTGGGACATCTCCAAGCTGTTCCTCACCAGCCCCTGGCGCTGGCCCGAGCTGTGGGGCATGAACCTCGACCAGATCCGCAACCCGCACCTCATCTATCCGGGCCAGGTGCTGGTGCTCGACAAGTCCGGTGGCCGTGCCCGCCTGCGCGTGGCCACCTCCGGCGACGGCCCGCCCTCGGGCACCGTGAAGCTGTCGCCCCGCGTGCGCAGCCAGCTGCTCGACAACGGCGCCATCGCCTCCATCCCGCTGCACCTGATCGGTCCCTTCCTGAATGAGGCCGTGGTCTTCGAACCAGGCGAACTCGACGCTGCACCGCGCATCGTCGCCACCCAGGAAGGCCGGGTGATGGTGTCGCGCGGCGAAACCGCCTACGTGCGCGGCGACCTGCGCGGCGCGCGCGACTTCCGCCTGTTCCGCCAGCCGCGTCCGCTGGTCGACCCCGACACGAAGGAGGTGCTGGGCTTCGAGGGCGTCTACGTCGGCACGGCGCAGTACGTTCGCGACGGGGCCACCCAGGCCGTGGCTGCGGCGGGCGCGCCGCCGGTGGTGGTGCCCACCACCTTCACGGTGAGCAGCACGCGCCTGGAAGCGAGTGTCGGCGACCGCCTGTCGCCGGTGCCGCAGCAGGACCTGCAGGCTTTCGCGCCGCGTGCACCCTCGGCACCCATCGGCGGCCGCATCGTCTCGATCTACGGCGAGGCGCTGTCGGCAGGACAGAACCAGATCGTCACGCTCAACCGCGGCAAGCGCGATGGCCTCGACCGCGGCCACGTGCTGGCGCTGTGGCGCGCCGGCAAGCCGGCCATCGACCCGACCGTCACGCCGCGCCAGCCGATGATGCTGCCCGACGAGCGCCACGGCCTGCTCTTCGTGTTCCGTGTGTTCGATCGGGTGTCCTACGCGCTGATCCTTTCGGTGCTCGACCCGGTGCAGGCCGGCGACCGCTTCAGCCAGCCTTGATCCACCGCTCCTGATCGCCCGCGCCCGGCAGTCAGCACGCAGTCCTTGCGCGACGCCGACGACTACGCCGCCTGGCTGCGGCTGCTGGACACTCCGGGCGTCGGGCGCGACACCGCGCGCCGCCTGCTGGCCGCCTTCGGCAGCCCCGACCGCGTGCTGTCGGCATCCTTCAACGCGCTCAAGGGCGTCACGAACGCCACGGTGGCGGGCGCCTTGGGCAAGCCGCCAGAGACCTTGGCAGCCCGACTGCAGGCGGCCCGCGCCTGGTTCGATGCCGAACCGTCGCGCCGGGCACTGACGCTGGGCGACCCCGACTACCCACCGGCGCTGCTGCAGACCGCCGACCCGCCCTTGCTGCTGTACGTGCAGGGCGACGTATCGCTGCTGTCGGCCCCCAGCGTGGCCGTGGTCGGCAGCCGCCAGCCGAGCGCGCAGGGCGCCGACAACGCGCGCGAGTTCGCCCGCCGCCTCAGCGACGCCGGCTTCGTCGTCGTCTCCGGGCTCGCCCTCGGCGTGGACGGCGCCGCGCACGAAGGCGCGTTGGCCGGCAGCCGTGCCACGCTGGCGGTCGTCGGCACCGGACTGGACCGTGTCTACCCGGCCCGGCACCGCGCACTGGCGCGCCGCATCGTCGAGCGCGGCGCGATGATCAGCGAATACGCACCGGGCACACCGGCCCTGCCCGAGAACTTTCCGCAGCGCAACCGCATCATCGCGGGGCTGTCGCTGGGCACGCTGGTGGTCGAGGCCGCGCTGCGCTCGGGCTCGCTGATCACGGCGCGGCTGGCCGTCGAGGCCGGTCGCGAGGTGTACGCCATCCCGGGCTCCATTCACGCGCCCCAGTCGCAGGGCTGCCATGCGCTCATCCGCCAGGGCGCGATGCTGGTCGAGTCGGCCGACGAGATCGTGGCCGACCTGCAGCAACGGCCGCTTCGATCCGACCCTCCATCCGTGCAGGCATCGGGTGAGCAGGACGCACCGGACGGCCCGGCCGACAGCGTGCTCGAGGCCCTGGGCCACGACCCGGTGTCGCTCGACGCGCTGATGGCCCGCACCGGCTTCGGGGCGCCCGAGCTCAGCGCCAGGCTGCTCGAGATGGAACTCGACGGCCGCGTCGCACGCCTGCCCGGCGGGCTCTTCCAGCGCCGTCACGGGGCCTGAAAGAAATCGACGGATTCAGCCTTAGTTGGCACCTCGCGCGGCCTGGCCCCGAGGGGGGTCATGACCCCCCTGGCCGCGGGCCCGCGCTGCAGATCGCTCGGGTATAGTGAGTTCATGTTCGACGTCCTGGTCTACCTGTACGAGAACTACTGGCGACCCGACGCATGCCCGGATCACCAGCAGCTCTCCCGCAAGCTCTCGGCCGTGGGTTTCGAATCCGACGAGATCCAGGAAGCCCTGCGCTGGCTCGACGGCCTGGCCCAGACGGCCGAGTCCTGCACCGGCAGCCCCGTCTCCAGCAGCATCCGCATCTACAGCGATGCCGAGTGCGAGACGCTGGGCGAAGAATCGATCGGTTTCATCGTCTTCCTCGAGTCGGCGGGCGTGATGACGGCTCCCATGCGCGAGATGGTGATCGACCGCGCCATGGCCTGCGGTGCCGGACCGATCGACCTCGACGACCTCAAGATCATCGTGCTGATGGTCTTCTGGAGCCTGGGCGAAGAGCCCGACGCGCTGGTGCTCGACGAGCTGTTCGTCGCACCCGAGGACCGGCTGATCCACTGACGATGGGGCGGGCCCGCGCGTGCGGGTCGGCGCGCCCTCAGAGCTTCAGTTCCAGCCCCAGCCGCACGTTAGTGTCGGTGCGCGAGGTGGTACTGCGAAGCTCGCGCACGCCGTCGCCGTCGAACAGGCTGTCGCTGCTGTAGTCGCGCGGCGCGAGGTTGCTCAGGTTCACGCGCAGTTGTGCCCCTGGGTTGAACACCCACAGCGCGAACATGTCGAACTGGCGCTTCGACGGGATGCTCACCGACTGCTGCTGCGACACCTGGGTGCGGTAGGACGGCGTCAGGTTCAGGCTGCCGCCCATCGTCAGCGGCGTGCCACGGAAGCGGTAGTCGGCGCCGATGTTGGCCGTGCCCCTGGGCTGTTGATCGAGCCTGTTGTCGGGCCCGGGCACGTCCTTCACCCGCGAATTGAACAGGCTCAGGTTGCTGCGCAGCTCGACGCGCGGCGCGCCGGCCATCGCCTGGTCGAGCCTGAACTTGGCTTCCAGTTCCACGCCGGAAGTGAAGGCTTCACCGACGTTGAGGGGCCTGGACACATAGCGGCCGGTGGCAGGGTCCTGGGTGGTCCGGGTGCGGATGTAGTCGGTGATGCGGCGCGCGAAGACGTTGGCGCTGAGCACGCCGCCTTCCGCCAGGTAGCGCTCGTACGCCAGGTCGATGCCGGTGGCCAGCTCCGGCTGCAGCGCGGCATTGCCCTCGCGGTCGGGCGAGGTCGGCGAGTTGTCGGTCGACTCGGTGCGGCGCCCGATCAGGTTGCCCAGCGTGGGCGACTTGTAGCTGCGCGTGAGGCTGATGCGCACCTGGTCGCGCACCTTGGGGTCGGGCTTGTAGAGGAAGTGGACCAGCGGTGTCGTCACGCTGCTCTGGTTGCGCGGACGCTCACCGGCGGCGCCTTCTCCGCGCGTGCCGATGCGCTCGGTACGCAGGCCGACATGCGCCGACCAGTTCGGGTTGAGGGTCCACTCGTCCTGGGCGTAGAGCGCTACACGGGAGGACGAGGCCGCCAGGTTGTCCTCGAACTCGGTGTCGCTCCTGATGCCGTTGCGCAGCGTGACGCGGCCGTCCTCGCGGCGCAGGTCCTCCAGCTCCCAGCCCGAGACGAAGTTGTGGTCGCCCGCCAGCAGCTTGGACAGCTTGCCGTTGAGGGTGATGCTGCGCTCCAGACTGTCGCCGTCGGAACGTTCGTCGCGCAGCAGGCCGCCGGCGAGGTTGAACTCCTCGCGGAACGATCGGCTCTCCCCACGCGACAGGTTGCTGCCGCCGTTCAGCTCCAGCCGGAACTCGGCCGGCAGCCGCGTGCGCCATGTGCCGTTCAGGCGCAGCGTGGCGAACTGGTTGTCGGCGTCGGAACGCGCGCGGGCGTAGTTCGCATCGGTGGTGCCCGGCAGCATGTCGAAGCTGGAGCGCGTCTCGCCCCGGGTGGCGAACATGCCCGGCATCAGCATCAGCAGGTCGCCGCCCTCGCCGCGCCATTGCAGGCGGGCATTCAGGTTGGTGCCCAGGCGGCTGTTGTCGCTGACCTGGCGCTCGATCTTGCGACTGCGCCGCTGGCCGCCGCTGGGCAGCGTCTCCTCGCGCAGCGTGGTCGTTTCACTCTGATTGCGGCTGTGCGGGCCGAACACCGCGCCCGTCAGGTTGTAGACGAAGTTGCCGTCGCTGTCGTTGCGCGTCCAGAACAGGCCCGGCGAGACCTTGCCGTTTTCGAACCCGGCGCCCAGGCGCAGGTCGTTCAGGCGCACCTTGAAGCCTTCGCGCGTGACGATGTTGATGGTGCCGCCGATGGCGCGTGCACCGGTCTCGGCGGTGGGCGCGCGAAGGATCTCGATGCGTTCCAGCTGCTCCGGGGTGAGCTGGTCGACCGAAAACCCGGCCGGCGCGCGCTGGCCGTCGATGAGGATCTGCGTGTAGCCGCCGCCCAGCCCGCGCATGCGCGGCGGGCCGCCGCGCCCCGGCGGCCCGGCGCTGGTGACGCCCGGCAGGCGCTTGAGCACCTCGCCCACGGTGCTGTCGCCGAAGCGCTCGATCTCCTCGCGCCCGATGACGATCTTGGCGGCGGTGGACTGCCGCCGCTGGTCGCTGTCGCTCTCGCGGCCCCCGGTGACGTCCACGCGCTGCCCGGCGGTGGCCGGCACGGCAGCGCGGGGCGGCGCGGACGCCGCCGATGGCGGAGCGGACGCTGCGGCAGGTGTTGCCGCCGGCTGGGCCAGGGCGGCGTGGGCGGCTGCCACGGCCAGCACGCCCATCAGGAGATGGTGATGTTTCACCACCGGAATTGTGGCCGCGGCAACGCAGCAGCTTCGCCGCAGACGGCACGGATTTGCACAACTTCACGCGCGCAGCAGCGCGGCAACAACGCGGGCTGCGCAGCCTTGTGTCGACGCAGGCCCGCGTGCGTGACCCTCAGGCGGCAGGCCGGTACCCGCGCGGAATGGCCGCCAGCAGCCGCTGCGTGTATTCCTGCTGCGGCGCGGCCAGGATCTGCGCCGCGCTGGCCTGTTCAACCACCACGCCGTCCTTCATCACCAGCACCTCGTCGCTGATGAAGCGCACCACCGCCAGGTCGTGGCTGATGAAGACGTAGCTCAGGCCGAACTCGTCCTGCAGGTCCTTCAGCAGGTTCAGCACCTGGGCCTGCACGGAGACGTCGAGCGCGCTCACCGCCTCGTCGAGCACCAGGACCTCGGGGTTGAGCGTGAGGCAGCGCGCGATGGCCACGCGCTGGCGCTGGCCGCCCGAAAACTCGTGCGGGTACTTGCCGAAGGCGCGGCCGTCCAGTCCGACCTTCTCGAGCAGGCTGCGCGCGCGCTGCTCACGCTCGGCGGTGCCGGCGCCGATGCCGTGGATGGTCATCGGCTCGATCAGCGTCTGCCCGATCGTGAAGCGCGGGTTCAGCGACGCATACGGGTTCTGGAAGACGATCTGGATGCGTCGGCGCATGGCCAGACGCTCGCGGTCGCTGATCTTCAGCAGGTTCCTGCCGTCGAAGATGACCTCGCCGGCCTCCGGACCGCGATTGGGTTCGTGCAGGCGCAGCAGCGCCAGGCCCATGGTCGTCTTGCCCGAGCCCGACTCGCCCACCACGCCCAGCGTGTGGCCGCGCCGCAGCTTGAAGTTGACGTCCTGCACCGCCTTGAATTCGCGCCTGCCGAACACGCCCTGCTTGAGCCAGAAGCTCTTGGCCAGCGACCGCACTTCCAGCACCACCGGCGCGTCGGGATCCTTGGCGACGGCCTGCGCCACGGCCCGGCCGGTGCTGCCGGCAGCCTGGCTGGCGATGTGGTCGTCGATCACCATCAGCCGCGCCGGGTTGCCTTCCAGGCTGGGCCGGCAGGCCAGCAGCGCCTTGGTGTAGCCGTCCTTCGGTGCCTCGAAGATCTGCTTGACGGGGCCCTGCTCGCGCACCACGCCGTTGCGCATCACCACCACGTGGTCGGCGATCTCGCCCACCAGGCCCAGGTCGTGGCTGATGAACAGCACGCTCATGCGCATGCTGGTCTTCAGCCGGGCCAGCAGCTCCAGGATCTGGCGCTGGATGGTCACGTCCAGCGCCGTGGTCGGCTCGTCGGCGATCAGCAGCTTCGGTTCGCAGGCCAGCGCCATGGCGATCATCACGCGCTGCTGCTGGCCGCCCGACAGTTCGTGCGGATAGGCCTGCAGCCGGCGCTTGGGCTCGGGGATGCCGACCTCGCCCAGCAGCGTCTCGGCGCGCTCCCAGGCCTGGCGGCCGGACAGGCCCAGATGCTTCACCAGGGGCTCGCAGACCTGCTGGCCGATGGTGAACACCGGGTTGAGCGAACTCATCGGGTCCTGGAAGACGCAGGCGATGTCCTTGCCGCGCATCTTCTGCAGTTCGGACAGCGGTGTCTGCAGCAGGTCGCGCCCCTGCCAGAGCACACGGCCCTCGCGCTCGGCGTTGTCGGGCAGCAGGTTCAACACCGACATCGCGGTGACGCTCTTGCCCGAGCCCGACTCGCCCACCAGCGCCACGGTGGTGTTCTCGGGAATGTCGAAACTCACACCCTTGACGGCCTCGGCGCGCACGCCCTTGCCCATCCGGAAGGCGACGCGCAGATCCTGAATGCTCAGCAGTGTCATGGGCTATTCCAGTCCACGAAGTTTCGGGTCGAGCGCATCGCGCAGCGCATCGGCCATCAACGAAAAAGCCGTGACGAACACCGCCATGAAGAGCGTCGCTGCGGTGAGCTGCCACCAGTGGCCCAGGATCAGCTCGCTCTGCGCCTCGGCCAGCATCGTGCCCCAGCTGACCTGGTCGACACGCACGCCCAGCCCCAGGTACGACAGGATCACCTCGGCCTTGATGAAGCCCACGGTCAGCAGCGACATGCGAACCAGCACCACGTGGCTGACGTTGGGCAGGATGTGGCGGAAGATGCGCGAGGCCGACGAAGCGCCTATGGCCTCGGCCGAACGCACGTACTCGCGGCTGCGGTGCTTGATGAACTCGGCGCGCACCTGGCGGTACATGCCGGTCCAGCCGGTCAGCGCCAGGATGATGACCACCGACTCGACGCCGCGGCCCACCACCGCAGCGAAGGCGAAGATCAGCAGGATGTTGGGTATCGACTCAAAGACGTTGTAGACCCACTCCATGAAGTCGCCGAGCTTGCCGCCGAAGAAGCCGGCGAAGGCGCCCAGCAGCGTGCCCAGGCCGGTGGCGAACAGCGCCGCCATCACGCCCACGAACACGGAGATCTCGGTGCCCTTGATGGCCTTGGCCAGCACGTCGCGCCCCAGGCGGTCGCCGCCGAAGGGCAGGGTCTGCGCCTTGGGCTGCTCGGAGGTCTGGTATTTCTTGGCCATCTCCTCCCACTCGGCATAGCGCGGCGCCAGGGGGTCGATGTCGCTGAGGTCGACGTTGGGACCCGTGGGGCCCTCGATCACGCCGACGGCCTTGGGCGCGGCCGGGCCCATGAAGGTCGGCGGCGCATTGGGAACGCCCACCTCGTCCTGCCAGTTCTTGGCCACGAGGCCCAGCGCAGCCAGCAGGATCAGCACCAGGAAGCAGATCACCACGAACAGCGACACCAGGCCCACGCGGTCGGCCCTGAAACGCCGCCAGGCGGCGTGCCAGACGCCTTCTGACTTCTGCTGCGCGTCGTCGAGCGGAGACTGATGGGGCAGCACTGCACTCATCTCGCAGCTCCACAGCGAGCAAAACCGATCGGGCGGACGCCGCGGATCAGGTTCTGCCGGTCCGCAGGGGTCGCCCCCGGGAGGGGGAGGCAGCCGAAGGCCGTTTCGGAGGTGGTCATTTGAGCACCACCCTGGGGTCGGCCACCTTGTAGGCGAGGTCCGTCAGCAGGTTGATGAACATGGTCAACAGCGCCAGGTAGATGGTCACGGCCTGGATCACCGGGAAGTCGCTGCGGTTGACGGCCAGCAGCACCTCGCGGCCCAGGCCCGGGATCGAGAAGAAGACCTCGATCAGGAAACTGCCGACGAAGATGCCGGGCAGCTGCAGGCCGATGTTGGTGAGGATGGGAATCATCGCATTGCGCAGCACGTGCTTGAACAGCACCACGCCTTCGGTCATGCCCTTGGCGCGCGCCGTGCGCACATAGTCCTGACCGAGTTCGTCGAGCAGGAAGCTGCGGTACAGGCGGGTCTGGGGCGCCAGGCCCACCATCACCGCCAGCAGCACCGGCAAGGGCGCGTAGGTCAGCAGGTTGGTGACCAGGCTGTCGCTCCAGCCCTGCACCGGGAACCAGCCGAGCAGGAAGCCGAACACGTACTGGCCGAAGATGACGTAGACCAGGAAGCTGATGGACAGCGCAACGGTGGTGACGATCATGATGGCGCGGTCGGTCAGCGAGCCGCGGCGGTAGGCCACCCACATCGCGATGGGCAGCGCCAGGAGCACGTCGAGCACCAGGATGGGCACCATCACCGTCAGCGTGGCGGGCAGCCGCGTGGCGAAGAGGTTGCTCACCGCCTCGTTGGTGGCCCAGCTCTTGCCCCAGTCGAAGGTGACGATCTGCTTGACGAAGATGCCCAGCTGCACCCACCACGGCTCGTTCAGGCCGAGCTGCTGGCGGATGGCGGCGATCTGATCGGGGGTGGCGTTGAGGCCGCCGAGGATTTCGGCGGGGTCGCCACCGAAGAACTTGAAGAGCACGAACACCAGCAGCACGACCCCGGCCAAGGTGGGGACCATCTGCCACAGGCGCCGTATCAGGTAGGCCAGCATGGCTTGAACTCTCCGCGCGGCGCGTCCGCTCGTGGCGGCGCGTCCCTGTTTGACGAAGCGGCGAGTGTAGGACGCCGGGCGCGGGGCCTTTCGGGTGATTTCCCCCTGATCCCCGGGGGTCGCCGAGGGGTTTCCGCCGCAGCGCACCGGCGGCCGTCGCCATAGACTGCCCGGTCGACCACGCGCCTTCCCTTCTCCTCCCCCCCACCATGCTCAGAATCGCCCTCCTGACGCTCTGGGCCGCCACGGTGCTCGTGACGGCCAGCGCCGCTTCGGCCCAGGGGCCGGCCGCGGCCACCGCCACGCCCTCGGCGCAGAAGTCGCTGCGCTATGCCTTCCTGATCGCCGAAACGAGCTTCGACCCCGTGGCCGTCACGGATCTGTACTCTCGCACGGTGCTCGCCGGCATCCTGGAAGCCCCGCTGGAGTTCGAGTACCTCGCCACGCCGGCACGCATGCGGCCCAACACGGCGGCCGCGATGCCCGAGGTCTCGGCCGACTTCCGGACCTTCACCTTCCGCATCAAGCCGGGCATCTTCTTCGCCGACGACCCCGCCTTCAAGGGCCAGAAGCGCGAACTGACCGCAGCCGACTACGTCTACAGCATCAAGCGCCACTACGACCCGCGCTGGAAGAGCGGCAACCTGTACATCCTGGAGAACGCCGGCATCCTGGGGCTGTCGGAGCTGCGCAAAAGAGCCATCGCCGACAAGAAGCCCTTCGACTACGACACCGAGGTCGAAGGCCTGCGGGCGCTGGACCGCTACACCTTCCAGATCAGGCTGGCCGATCCTTCCCCGCGCCTGCTCTACAACTTCGCCGACGGCTCCTTCACCGGGGCCCTGGCGCGCGAAGTGGTGGAGTTCTACGGCGACAGGATCGGCGAACACCCGGTGGGCACCGGCCCCTACCGGCTGGGCCAGTGGAAGCGCAGCTCGCGCATCGTGCTGGAGAAGAATCCGGGCTTCCGTGAGGTGTTCTACGACGAGACACCGCCTCCGGGCGACGCCCGCCTGGCGGCCGACGCGGCACGTCTGAAGGGCAAGCGGCTGCCGCTGCTGGACCGTGTGGTGATCTCCATCATCGAAGAGGCGCAGCCGCGCTGGCTGAGCTTCCTGAACGAAGAGCAGGACGTGATGGACCAGTTGCCGGCGGACTTCTCCACCACGGTGATCCCGAACAACCAGCTGGCGCCCAACCTGAAGAAGCGCGGCATCACGATGGTGCGCTATCCGCGTGCCGACGTCTCGATGAGCTATTTCGCGATGGAGAACCCGGTGGTGGGCGGCTACGAGCCGCACAAGGTGGCGCTGCGGCGGGCCGTCGCGCTGGCCATCGATCTCGACCGCGAGATCCGCCTGGTGCGGCGCGGCCAGGCCATCCCGGGGCAGAGCGCCGTGGCGCCGATGACCTTCGGCTACGACCCCGACTTCCGCTCGGAGATGAGCGAGTTCAATCTGCCGCGCGCCAAGGCCCTGCTGGACCTGCACGGCTACGTCGACCGCAACGGCGACGGCTGGCGCGAGCAGCCCGACGGCCAGCCGCTGCTGCTGGAATACGCCACCCAGCCCGACCAGCAGAGCCGGCAGCTCACCGAACTGTGGAAGAAGAACATGGACGCGCTGGGCGTGCGCATCGAGTTCAAGACCGCCAAGTGGCCCGAGAACCTGAAGAGCTCGCGCGCCGGCAAGCTGATGATGTGGGGCGTGGGCTGGGTCGCCGGTGCGCCCGACGGCGACACCTTCCTGGCGCTGGGCTTCGGACCCAACAAGGGCCAGGCCAACCATTCGCGCTTCGACCTGCCGGCCTACAACCAGCTGTACCTGCAGCAGCGCGAGATGCCGGATGGCCCCGAGCGGCTGCAGGTGATGTCTGACGCGAAGAAGCTGATGATCGCCTACATGCCGATGAAGATCCACGCGCACCGCATGTTCACCGACCTGGCCCACCCCTGGGTGGTGGGCTACCACCGCAACATCTTCGTGCGCGAGTTCTGGAAATACGTCGACATCGACACCGAAGTGCTGCGCCAGCGGAGCGGCAGGTGACGCGTCGGGGCGCGCTGCAGGCGGGGCCCGGCAAGCCGGGCGTCCGGCGGCGGTGAGACGCCGCAAGCTGCTGGCCGCGGGTCTGGCCGCGCCGATCGCGACAGGGGCGGCGTCGCCGGCGGCGGCGCGGCGCGCGGCAGGCGACGCGCCGCGCAAGACCTTGCGCGTGGCCTTCAACTTCGCCGAGACCGGCTTCGACCCGCCGCGGGTTTCGGACAACTCCTCGCGCCAGGTCAATGCGCAGATCTTCGAGGCGCCGCTGGGCTTCGACCTGCTGGCGCGGCCGGCCCGGCTGGTGGCGCAGACGGCGGCCGGCCTGCCCGAGGTGTCGGCCGATGCGCGGCACTTCGTCTTCACGCTCAAGCCCGGCATCTTCTTCGCCGACGACCCGGTGTTCCAGGGCCGTCGCCGCGAGCTGGTGGCGGCCGACTACGTCTACAGCATCAAGCGCTTCTACGACCCGGCGCTGAAGAGCGAACACCTCTACCAGTTCGAGAACCTCAAGTTGCTGGGCCTGTCGGAGTTGCGGCAGCGTTCCCTGAAGGACAGGACGCCGTTCGACTACGACGCGCCCGTCGACGGCCTGCGCGCGCTGGACCGTTACCGCTTCGAGCTGCGCCTGGCCGAACCCGCGCCCCGCATGGCCTACCTGTTCGCCGATCCCGGGCTGACCGGCGCGGTGGCGCGCGAGGTCGTCGAGGCCTACGCCGACGACCCGATGGCGCACCCGGTGGGCACGGGTCCGTTTCGCCTGGCGCAGTGGCGCCGCGCCTCGGCCATCGTGCTGGAGCGCAACCCGGGATTCCGCGAGCAGCTCTACGACGCGCAGCCACCGCCGGACGACGCCGAACTGGTGGCGCTGGCCGCGCGCCTGAAGGGCCGCCGGCTGCCCTTGATCGACCGCGTGGAGATCGCCATCATCGAAGAAGGGCAGCCGCGCTGGCTGGCATTCCTGCGTGGCGACCTCGACGTGCTCACCGTGCCGCCGGAGTTCGCACCCCTGGCCCTGCCGGGCGGCGAAATCGCGCCCTTCCTGGCGGCGCAGGGTGTCACGGCCCGACGTCACCTGACGGCCGCCACCTCGCACACCTTCTTCAACTTCGACGACCCGCTGGTGGGCGGCTACACCGCCGAACGGGTGGCGCTGCGACGGGCCATCGCCATCGGCTACGACAACGAGGAAGAGATCCGCCTCGTGACCGGCGGCCAGGACGCCCCGGCGCGCACGCTGATCCCGCCCCACTGCTATGGCTTCGACCCGGGGCTGCGCACCGAGATCGGTGGCGGTGACATCCCCCGCGCACGGGCGCTGCTCGATCTGTTCGGCTACATCGATCGCGACGGCGACGGCTGGCGGGAACAGCCCGACGGCCGCCCTCTGGTGCTGCGCCGTGCCTTTTCGCCGGACCAGCGCTCGCGCCGGCTGGCCGAGCTCTGGCGCAAGCGCATGCAGGCGCTGGGCCTGCAGCTGCGCGTTGAAACTGCGCCTTTCGGCGAACTGATCCGCCGCTCGCTGGCCGGGCAGCTGCAGATGTGGGGCTTCATCTGGTCGGCCATGGCGCCGGACGGCGACTTCTTCCTGGGCATGGGCTACGGCCCGAACGCCGACCAGAGCAACGACGCGCGGTTCCGGCTGGAGGCCTTCGACGCCCTCTACCGGCGCCAGCAGGTGCTGCGCGACGGCGACGAGCGGCGCCGGCTGATGCAGGAGGCGACGCGCCTGATGCTCGCCTACGTCCCGTACATCCCGCACGCGCACCCGGTGCAGATCGACCTGCAGCGGCCGGGCGTGAGCCACTGGATCTGGCATCCGTTCCAGACCGACCGCTGGCGCGCGGTCAACATCGAGGGTTAACCCTAGGTCCTCATCGGGGCCGGCCGCCTTTGTTACATTCCGGCGCGACGGATGTCTCACCCTGGCGTCACTCTAGGGCTTGCATTTATCTTTGGATACAGCTCTGCCCCACGCAATTTGCCAGACTTGCCTCCTCAACTTGAAGTGCCACATGAGCTCCGACACGATCATCGCCGCCGCTTTGGACCCCAGAAGGCCAGCTGGGGGCATGCTTGTGGAACATCCCCGCATCGACCTTCTGCCTGACGGCAACCCGGGTCGCCGTCACTTCAAGATCCGATCGGCCGACTCCTTCGTGAGCCGCCGCTCGGCCAACGTGCTGCTGAAGCAGCGTTATGGCTGGCGCGGCTACCAGACCGTCAGCCTGCCCAGCGACCAGACCGCCAACCGCATCACCCTGACCGCCACCGAAGACCAGCTCACCATCGGCACCATCACCATCGGTCTCGATGGCCCCGAGGGCATGAACTGCGAAGATATCTTCCAGCCCGAGATCGCCGCGCTGCGCGCCGACGGGCGTCGCCTGGTCGAATTCACCAAGCTGGCCGTCGACCCCATTTCCGGCACCAAGCGCGTGCTGGCGGCCCTGTTCCACGTGGCCTACATCGTGGCGCACCGCATCAGGGGCTTCGACACCCTGGTGATGGAAGTCAACCCCCGTCACGTGCGCTACTACGAGCGCATGCTGGGCGCCCGCGTGATCGGCGAAGAGCGTCTGAACCGCAGCGTGAACGCGCCGGCGGTGCTGCTGTCGATCGACTTCGAATACATCATGTCGCAGATCGGCGAGTTCGCCGGTCAGCCCGAGCGCGCCGCCACGGAACGCTCCCTCTACCCCTTCGCCTTCACCCTGCACGAAGAAGCCGGCATCATCGCCCGCATGATGGCGGCGCAGAAGCCGGCATCGATGGCCGTGAACTGATCGGACCGTGCGCTCCGCAGGGCGGCTCGGCCGCCCTTTTGCTTGGCGGCAGCGCGATCTGGCTAGCATCGCGGGTCACTCGAGCCGGGCCGATCATGCCGACGTCCACACCCCGCATCACCCTGTACGAACGCTGGCTGCGCGAGCGGCGCGGTCTTTCCTTCGACAGCTACGAAGCGCTGTGGCAGTGGTCGGTGACCGACCTCGAGGGCTTCTGGCGCTCGATCTGGGACCACTTCGACATGGTCTCGCCCACGGCCGTCGACAGCGTGCTGGGCGATCGCCGCATGCCCGGCACCGAGTGGTTCCGCGGCACCCGTGTCAACTACGCTCAGCAGGTGCTGCGGCATGCCGAGGCCGCTGAGGCGGCGGGGCATCCGGCCCTGGTTTTCCAGAACGAACGCCTGCCCGAGCCCGTGGAGATCGGCTGGCTGGAACTGCGCCGGCGCGTGGGCATGCTGGCCGGCCACCTGAAACGCCTGGGCATCGTCCCCGGCGACCGCGTCTGCGCCTACCTGCCCAACACGCCGGACACCATCGTGGCCTTCCTGGCCTGCGCCAGCATCGGCGCGGTGTGGTCGGTGTGCTCTCCCGACATGGGCCCGGTGGCGGTGCTCGACCGCTTCCGTCAGATCGAACCCAAGCTGCTGATCGTCGTCGACGGCCAGGTCTACGGCGGCGTGGCACACGACCGCAGGCCCGTCGTGCGCGAGGTGCTGGCCGGCCTGCCCAGCGTGCGCCACGTGGTGCTGGTGGCCGATCTCGACCCCGCCGCCGATGTGCAGGCGCTGGCCGCGGCGGGGCGGGCGGCGCACGCCTTCGCCGACCTGACGGCGGGCGACCCCGGCCGCTGCGGCGTCGACTGGCAGCCCGCCTGGCTACCCTTCGACCACCCGCTGTGGATCGTCTATTCCAGCGGCACCACGGGACTGCCGAAGCCCATCGTGCACGGCCATGGCGGCGTCATGCTCGAAGCGCTGAAGGGCGGCGCCCTGCACAACGACCTCGGCCCCAGCGTGGAGACGGGCGACCGCTACCACTGGTACAGCAGCACCGGCTGGATCATGTGGAACTCGCAGACCGGCGCCCTGCTGGGCGGCACCACGGTGTGCATCTACGACGGCAACCCGGGCGGACGCGCCGGGAACCCCGACTGGGGCACGCTCTGGCGTTTTGCCAGTCGCAGCGGCGCCACCTTCTTCGGCGCCGGCGCGGCCTTCTACGCCAGCTGCCTGAAGGCCGGCGTCGAGCCCATGGCAGAAGCCGACCTCTCGCGGCTGCGCAGCATCGGCTCCACCGGCTCGCCGCTGTCGGACGAGTGTTACCAGTGGATCTGGGACCACCTGCCGCAGCCAGGCGGCGAGCCGATCTGGATCAACCCCATCAGCGGCGGCACCGACTTCGCCGGCGCCTTCGTCGCCGGGCTGCGCACGCTGCCGGTGGTGAAGGGCGAGATGCAGGTGCGCTGCCTGGGCGCGGCGGTGCAGGCCTTCAGCGACCCCGACGACAGCGGCCAGGGCCGGCCGCTGATCAACGAGGTGGGTGAGCTGGTGTGCACCGAACCCATGCCCTCGATGCCCCTGCGCTTCTGGGGCGACAGCGACGGCCGCCGCTACTTCGACAGCTACTTCGACATGTACCGCCATGCCGACGGGCGGCCGATCTGGCGCCACGGCGACTGGATCCGCATCGTGCCGCGCGGCACGCACCATGGCGCGGTGATCTACGGCCGCTCAGACGCCACCATCAACCGCCATGGCATCCGCATGGGCACGGCCGAGCTGTACCGCGCCGTGGAGGCGCAGCCCGAGGTGCTGGACAGCCTGGTGGTCGACCTGGAATTCCTCGGCCGCGAAAGCTGGATGCCGTTGTTCGTGGTCTTGCGCGAGGGCCTGGTGCTGGACGCCGCGCTCGAGACGCGCCTGCGCGGGGCCATCCGTGAAGGCCTGTCGGCGCGCCACGTGCCGAACCAGATCTTCCAGGTGCCCGCCGTGCCGCGAACCCTGTCGGGCAAGAAGATGGAGCTGCCGGTGAAGAAGCTGATGATGGGCGCAGCCCCCGAGAAAGTGCTCAACCGCGACGCGATGGCCAACCCGCAGAGCATCGACTGGTTCCTGGAGCTCGCTGCCCAGCGGCGGCAGCAGGGCCTCTGAGGGCGCGAGCGCGGCGTCAGCGACCTCGCGCGAAGGCCACGATGGCCGCGGCAGGCACCGCGCCGGATTGGCGCGCCGTCTCGCGCCCGCGCTCGATGCGCACCAGCGTCGGGATGCTGCGGATGCCGAAGCGCGCCGACAGCGCGGGGTTGTCGTCGCTGTGCACCTTCACGAGCAGCGCACCGCCGGCCAGCGACTTCGCCGCCTGGTCGAAGGCCGGCGCCATCGCCAGGCAGGGCCCGCACCAGGGCGCCCAGAAGTCCACCAGCACCGGCACATCCACCGCGTCGATCACGGCGTCGAAGTTGGCATCGGTCAGGGCCACCGGCTTGCCCTGCAGCAGGGCGGCGCCGCATCGCCCGCAGTTCGGCTGCTCCGACAGGCGCTCGGTCGGCACGCGGTTGGTGGCCTCGCAGTGCGGGCAGGCGATCAGGACGTTGTTCATTTCACGCACATGCGGGGCAGGGGTGCCGAACTCAAGGGGCACCCTCGCTTTCGGCCATGTCGCGCAGTCGCATCGACAGCGCGTCCCCCACGTGCTGCATGAAGACACGCACGCGAGCGGTCTGCCGCAGGTCGGGGTGGGTCAGCATCCAGACAGGCACCGACAGCTCGGGGATCACTTCGGAAACCGGCAGCAGATCCGGGTGCTGGGGCGCCATGAACGTGGGCAGGACGCCGACGCCGATGCCGGTGTTGAGCATGGCGGCCACGGCGTTGAAGATGTCCACCCGCACGCGGATGTGGGCGTGCGACAGGTGGCTGCGCATCCAGCGGTCATAGACCCGGTTCATCGCGTCGCGCTCGAAGGCCACCCAGGGCGCCTCCTTCACCAGTTGCTGCAGGCCGGTGATCTCCTGCGGCAGGCCCGCCGCCCCGCGCCGGGCGTAGACCCGGCAGTGCGTCATGCCCAGCTGCCGGCCCACGAGGTGCTCGGCGACGTTGGCCGACAGGCGCAGGGCCACGTCGGCTTCCATGCGCGTCCAGCTCGTCGCGGTGTCGGCGTGTCGTCGTGAGAGGTCCACCAGGAAGGCGTTCTCCACCACCTCGACCTCGATGCCGGGATAGTCGCGCGCGAAGGCAGCCAGCGCCGGCGGCAGCAGGTGCTCCATGACCACGAAGGCCGTGGTCACGCGAAGCGGACCGCTCAGCTCGCGGTCGCGGCCCAGCACACTGCGCTCGATCTCGTCGGCCTGGTCGGCCATGCGGCGGGCCTGCTCGATGACCAGCGCACCGGCCTCGGTGGCCTGGTAGCCGCTGCGGGCACGGTCGAACAGGCGCGCTCCCAGGCGGGTCTCCAGCGCGTCGAGCCGGCGCTGGACCGTGGTGGCGTTCACCGACAACTGCTGCGCCGCGCCGGCCACCGAGCCCGTGCTGCTCACGGCCAGGGCGTATCGCAAGTCGTTCCAGTCGAGATCGTGCATCGCAAACTCTCCTCGCTATGCATTTTTGCAGACAAGAACTGCGCTGCGTTACCTTGCTTGCGAAATCGCAGGACCCTACAGTGCAAACCCTGAACGCTTGAGCCTTCAACGCCATGAACGCCACGATCGACGAGGCCCCCAGCGCCCCCCTGGCCACCATGGCCACCATGGCCACGCCCGCCCGGATTCGCGTGACGCCGGGCGCCACGCCGCAGACGCCCCTGCTCTTGTTGCAGACCCCGTGCCGCCCCGGCGTTCTGCGCACGCCCATCGCGACACCGCCAGGCTACTGGCTGGCACGCCTCTCGACCTGGCTGCGCCCCGGTCGCTGATCAGGAACCCGGCTGTTCGGCGGGCGGCGTGCATTCGGCACGCCGGCCTGACGTCTGGCATGCCATGGGCGGCGGCAAGGAATGAATGCCGTTCCTGGCCGTAAACTGATGTGTGGACGCGCCCGATTGTTTTCGCACCCAACTGCTCGCGGCGCTCCCTCGAGTGCGTCGCTATGCCAGATCGCTGGTCTTCGATGCATCGCAGGCCGATGACCTGACGCAGAGCACCGTGGTGCGCGCCCTGTCGCACTGGCACCAGTTCGATCAGCGCCGCGACATCCTCGTGTGGCTGCTGTCCATCGCCCACAACGCCTTCCTCGACCTGCGCCGTCGTGACGCGCGCCTCACCATCGCCGACCCTGCCGACCTGCAACGCCTGCAGGACGACGGCCCGCACGACGAGGCCGACCGCCTGGCGATGCGTCTGGACCTCAACGCCGCACTGGCGCGCCTGAGCGCCGAACAGCGCGAGCCCCTGCTGCTGGTCTGCGTCGAGCAGCTCAGCTACGCCGAAGTGGCCGAGGTGCTGCGCGTGCCGGTGGGCACGGTGATGTCGCGTGTCTTCCGCGCCCGCGCCGCGATGCGCAAGCTGCTGGAGGGCGAGACCCGTCCGGGCAGCCCCGCGACCCTGAGGCGGGTGGTATGAGCGCGCCGGGCCGCTCCCAAGCGCTCATCCCGAAGTGCGAAGCACGGAGGGTAGTCCAGTGACCGCGCCGGGCCGCTCCCAAGCGCTCATCCCGGAGTGCGAAGCACGGAGGGTAGTCCAGTGACCGCGCCCCGTCCCGTGGACGACCTGATGCTGAGCGCCTGGCTCGACGGCGAGCTCGACAGCGCCGAGTCGGAACAGGTCGAGGCCTGGCTCAAGGCGCACCCCGAGGACGCTGAACGCGTGCGCCGCTGGGCCGACGACCGCGACGCCCTGCACGACCGGCTGGCACCGCTGCTGCACGAGCCTGTGCCCGAGAGGATTCGCCAGGCCGTCCTCGGGCGTCCCGTCGAGTGGCGCCGCGCTGCCCTGGCCGCAGGCCTGCTGCTGGCGGGCGGCCTGATCGGCGCGGGGGTGATGGGCCAGCTGCAGAAGAGGACGGCGCCGGCGGTCGAGGCGCGCGCGCCCGCGCCCGCGCCGGTGGAGTGGGTGCAGCGCGCCAGTGTCGCGCACGCGGTCTTCGCCCCCGAGGTGCGACACCCCGTCGAGGTCGACACCCGCATCGGCAACGAAGCCGAACAGCGCGCGCAGGAAGAACACCTGGCCCGCTGGCTCACCAAGCGACTGGACATGCCGGTGCGGCTGTTCGACCTGCAGAGCCAGGGCTTCGAGCTGGTGGGCGGCCGCCTGCTGCCCGACGCGGCCGGCCCCAGTGCCCAGCTGATGTACCAGCACGGCAACGGCCAGCGTGTCACCGTCTACCTGCGCAAGCCGGACCAGGCCACCCCCGCTGCATTCCGCTACGAACGGCAGGGCGAGCTCGGCATGTTCTACTGGGTCGAAGGCCCGACGGGCTACGCACTGGTGGGCGCCTTGCCCAAGGACCGATTGCTGGCATTGGCCGAGAGCGTCTACCAGCAGTGCACGTCCCAGTCCGCGGCAGGTGGGGCTTCGGCCGCCGCCGCCGCCGGGCCGCCGGCGGCCTCGACCCCCGTGCGCTGACCGAGCCGGGGGCCGGCTGCCGGCCGAGCCCGGCGGCGCACCTCCTGCGGCCGCCGTCCGCCCCCAACAGGGGCCTGCGCACCGAAGCAGTGCCGCCCCGGGGCCCGGCCGGCTACGCCACAGGTATACAAGTGGGCGCACCAGGCTGGCCCCGATATTGCAAACCGTCGCCGGTCGGCAGGGCCCATCCCGGTCCTGCCCGTGTCCGGAGACACCGATGACCGCGCCGAAGACTCCTCTGCCTCGAATCCCCCGCGCCGATCGCCACGACCCCTACGACGCCGACCGTCCGCTCCTGATGCGCTGCAGCTGCGGTGCGCACGGCTCCGAAGCCGAGCACGCCACGGCCGAACTGCGCACACGCAGCGAGAGCGCCGCCTTCGAAGAGGAGTCGCGCAACTTCATCGAAGCCGCGCTGGTCAAGGCGCTGTTCCCGCACGACGATCTGCGCCGCCGCTTCCTGCGCGCCGTGGGCCGCCGCACGGCGATGGCCGCCATCGGCAGCGTGCTGCCCCTGGCCAGCCTGCAGGCCATGGCGCAGGACAAGGCGCCGCTGGAGAAGAAGGACCTGAAGATCGGCTTCATCCCCATCACCTGCGCCACGCCGCTGATCATGGCGCACCCGCTGGGCTTCTATCAGAAGCAGGGGCTGAACGTCGAGGTGGTGAAGACCGCCGGCTGGGCGCTGATCCGCGACAAGATGATCAACAAGGAGTACGACGCCACGCACTTCCTGAGCCCCATGCCGCTGGCCATCAGTCTGGGCCTGGGCAGCACGGCCACGCCGATGAACGTGGCGACGATCCAGAACACCAACGGCCAGGCCATCACGCTGGCGCTCAAGCACAAGGACAAGCGCGACCCGAAGAACTGGAAGGGCTTCAAGTTCGCCGTGCCCTTCGAGTACTCGATGCACAACTTCCTGCTGCGCTACTACGTGGCCGAAGCCGGGCTCGACCCCGACCGCGACATCCAGATCCGCGTGGTGCCGCCGCCCGAGATGGTGGCCAACCTGCGCGCCGGCAACATCGACGGCTACCTCGGCCCCGACCCCTTCAACCAGCGCGCGGTGTTCGAGGAGATCGGCTTCATCCACCTGCTGACCAAGGAGCTGTGGAATGGCCACCCCTGCTGCGCCTTCGGCACCAGCACCGAGTTCATCCAGAAGAACCCCAACACCTTCGCCGCGCTGTTCCGCGCCGTGCTGACCGCCGCGGCGATGGCGCGCGAGCCGCGCAACCGGGAACTGATCGCCAAGGTCATCTCGCCGCAGGCCTACCTGAACCAGCCCGAGACCGTGCTGGCGCAGGTGCTGACCGGCAAGTTCGCCGATGGCCTGGGCAACGTGAAGAACGTGCCCGACCGCGCCGACTTCGACCCCATTCCCTGGCAGAGCATGGCCGTGTGGATGCTCACGCAGATGAAGCGCTGGGGCTACATCAAGGGTGACGTGAACTACAAGCAGGTGGCCGAGAAGGTGTTCCTGCTGACCGACGCGAAGAAGCACATGAAGTCGCTGGACCAGAAGGTGCCCGACGGCGCCTATCCGAAGTTCAGCGTGATGGGCAAGGCCTTCGACCCCGACAAGCCCGAGGCCTACCTCGCCGGCTTCGCCATGAAGAGAAGCTGAGCCCGCGCCATGCAGACGATGATGCGCTCGCTGGGCTTTCGCGCAGCGATGCTGTCGGTACTGATCCTTCTGTCCATCCTCGGCGTGTGGCACGCCGCCACGCTCAAGCCCGCCGCCGTGGCTGCAGCCCCTGCCGCCACGCTGACGGCCGAACAGATCGAGTACGCCAAGCTGATGGGCAAGGACCCGACGGCCGGTGCAGCCACGCCGCAGGCCAAGTCGGGTTTCCCGACGCTGCCGCAGATGGGCGAGGTGATCGTCAGGAACCTGGCCAGCCCCTTCTACGACAACGGCCCCAACGACAAGGGCATCGGCCTGCAGCTGGCGCACTCGCTGGGCCGCGTCGGGCTGGGCTACCTGCTGGCCGCGCTGGTGGCCATCCCGCTGGGCTTCGTGATCGGCATGAGCCCGCTGGTCTACCGCGCGCTCGACCCCTTCATCCAGGTGTTGAAGCCGATCTCGCCGCTGGCCTGGATGCCGCTGGCGCTCTACACCATCAAGGACTCGTCGATCAGCGGCATCTTCGTGATCTTCATCTGCTCGATCTGGCCGATGCTCATCAACACCGCCTTCGGCGTGGCCAGCGTGCGGCGCGAGTGGCTCAACGTGGCGCGCACGCTCGAAGTGACGCCGATGCGCAAGGCCTTCGAGGTCATCCTGCCTGCGGCCGCACCCACCATCCTGACGGGCATGCGCATCAGCATGGGCATCGCGTGGCTGGTCATCGTCGCGGCCGAGATGCTGGTGGGCGGCACCGGCATCGGCTACTTCGTGTGGAACGAGTGGAACAACCTCTCGCTGCCGAACGTGATCTTCGCCATCCTGATGATCGGCATCGTGGGCATGTTGCTCGACCTGATGTTTGCCCGCCTCCAGAGAGCAGTGACCTATGCCGACTGAAGCCGCCTTCCTCAAGGTCGAGGGCCTGGCCAAGACCTACCCGGGTTCGGCCGAGCCGGTGTTCGACGGCGTCAACTTCGAGATGCAGCAGGGCGAGTTCGTCTGCATCATCGGCCACAGCGGCTGCGGCAAGACGACCATCCTCAACGTGCTGGCGGGCCTGGAGACGGCCAGCGCAGGCCACGTCTTCATGGACCGCCGCGAGATCGCCGGCCCCAGCCTGGAGCGCGGCGTGGTCTTCCAGGGCCATGCGCTGATGCCCTGGCTGAGCGTGCGCAGCAACATCGCCTTCGCCGTGCGCAGCAAGTGGCCCTCGTGGAGCCGCGCGCAGGTCGACGAACACGTGCAGAAGTACGTCGCCCTGGTGGGCCTGAGTGCGGCCATCGACAAGAAGCCGCAAGCGCTGTCGGGCGGCATGAAGCAGCGCGTGGGTATCGCGCGTGCCTTCGCCATCCAGCCTCGCATGCTGCTGCTGGACGAGCCCTTCGGGGCGCTCGACGCGCTGACACGCGGCACCATCCAGGACGAGCTGCTGCGCATCTGCGCCGAGACGCACCAGACGGTGTTCATGATCACGCACGATGTGGACGAGGCCATCCTGCTGGCCGACCGCATCCTGCTGATGAGCAACGGTCCCCAGGCACGCGTGGCCGAGATCGTCTGCAACACCATGTCGCGCGAGCGCCAGCGCGCAACGCTGCACCACGACCCGCAGTACTACCGCATCCGCAACCACCTGGTGGACTTCCTGGTGGCGCGCAGCAAGGAGCTGTCGCACGGCCGCGCACCGGTGCAGCCGCTGGTGGTGTCGCCGGGGCTCGACCCCGAGCCCGAGCCGTCGCCCGACAGCGAGTCTTCCAAGGTCGTGCCGCTGCGCAGCGCGGCCTGAATCACTTTCCATCTTCATCTTCATTCACGTATCACAGGAGCGAGAGACATGAGCCGACTGGACGTCACCGAGAAGATCATCACCGCCAAGGTGAGCAAGGGCCTGAAGTGGAGCGACGTCGCCACGAAGGTGGGGCAGAGCAAGGAGTGGGTCACCGCCGCCTGCCTGGGCCAGATGACGATGACCGCCGAGCAGGCCGCCACCGTGGCCGAGATCTTCGGTCTCACGGCAGAAGAGAAGAAATGGCTGATGGTCGTGCCCTACAAGGGCAGCCTGCCCACCAGCGTGCCGACCGACCCGCTGATCTACCGCTTCTACGAACTGGTCAGCGTCTACGGCACGACCTTCAAGGAACTCATCCATGAAGAGTTCGGCGACGGGATCATGAGCGCCATCGACTTCAAGATGGACCTGCAGCGTGAACCCAACCCGATGGGCGACCGCGTGTCGATCACCATGTCCGGCAAGTTCCTGCCCTACAAGACGTATTGACGGGCCCACCCCCGAAGCGCCTTCGGCGCTTCCCCCTCAAGGGGGCGACCCCGGCGGCCGGGCCAAGCCCGTCCGCGGCGTCTGCTTGAGGTGGCGCGACTCTTGCGTCGCGCATCTTCACATCATCAGGAGAAGACTCATGAACAGCAGTTCATCGCGCCGCGCTGCGCTCAAGGCCGGCCTGGCCGGCGCACTGGCGGTGCCCGCCGTCGCCTCGGCCCAGCAGAACTTCAGCTGGAAGATGACCTCGGCCTACGGCAAGGGCTCGCCCTTCTACATGGACGGGCCGGGCTCGGCCACCGACCTGGCCAAGCGCATCGAGGTGATGTCGGGCGGGCGGCTGAAGATCCAGGTCTTCGGCGCGGGGGAACTCATTCCGGCCCTCGAAGGCTTCGACGCGGTGCGCGCCGGCACCGTCGAGATGAACCACGCCAACAGCTACTTCTGGACCGGCAAGACCTTCGCCGCACAGTACTTCACCGCCGTGCCCTTCGGCCTGAACTTCCAGGGCATCAACGGCTGGCTCTACGACGGCGGCGGCCAGCAGCTGTGGAACGAGGTCTACGCCCCCTTCGGCATGGTCGCCATGCCCTGCGGCAACACCGGCGTACAGATGACGGGCTGGTTCAAGAAGGAGATCAAGACCGTCGCCGATCTGAGGGGCCTGAAGATGCGCATCCCCGGTCTGGCCGGCCGCGTGTACGCCGCGCTGGGCGTCGACGTGCGGCTGCTGCCCGGCGGCGAGATCTTCCCCGCGCTGGAACGCGGCGTGATCGACGCCGCCGAGTTCGTCGGCCCCTTCCAGGACCGCAAGCTGGGCCTGCACAAGGCCGCCAAGTACTACTACACCACCGGCTGGCACGAGTCGGCCACGGTGTCGGAACTGCTCATCAACAAGGCCGCGTGGGACAAGCTGCCGGCCGACCTGAAGGCCGTGGTCGAGAACGCTTCTGCCGCGTGCAACGTCATCAGCGAAGGCTGGTGCCAGCGCAACAACGCCGACGCGATGGAAGACCTGATCAAGAACCAGGGCGTCATCGCCCGGCCACTGCCCGACGACGTGCTCAAGCGCCTGCGCGAGGTCACCAACCAGGTGCTGGCCGAAGCCGTGGCCAAGGACCCGATGACGAAGAAGGTGCACGACAGCTACATGGCCTACAAGCGCAAGTTCGATGCCTGGTCGACCTACAGCGAAGGCCCGTACCACGAGAAGATCCTGACGGCCTGAGCGTCACTCCCTCATGACACCCGTGGATGCCGACAGCGGCTACGCCGCTGTCGTGGACAGGTTCGTCGACCGCATCGGCCGCGCCGCCGCCTGGCTCACGCTCGCGGTGGTGCTGCTGATGGCCACCAACGTGCTGCTGCGCTATGCCTTCAGCATCGGCTCGGTGTGGTCGCAGGAACTGGAGTGGCACCTGCTGGCACCTCTGGCGCTGGTGGGCATGACCTACGCGCTGGGCAAGGGCGAGCACGTGCGCGTGGACGTGCTGTATGCGCGCTTCTCGCCGCGAAGGCAGGCGGCCATCGACGGCATCTCGGCCTTGCTCGCGCTGGTCTTCGCGGGGCTGGTGATCCGCTACTCGATCCCCTACGTCATGCAGTCCTACAGCATCGGCGAGATCTCGGCCGACCCCGGCGGCCTCACGCACCGCTGGGTGCTCAAGGCCCTGATCCCGCTGGGCTTCGCGCTCTTCGGTCTGCAGGCCTCCGCCCAGGGCGTGGCGGCGTGGCGGCGCTTCGTGTCGGCCAAGGCCTCGACATGAGCCTCAACGAGTGGCTGGCCATCGGCCTGCTGGTGGCCTTCTTCGGGCTGCTGATGGCCGGCGTTCCGGTGGGCATCACCCTGGTCACCAGCGGCTTCGTGTTCGGCTTCATGGGCTTCGGCGAGACGCTGTTCCACCTGCTGCCGGCCCGCCTGTACGGCGTGGTGGCCAACTACCAGTGGCTGGCCATTCCGCTGTTCGTCTTCATGGGCGTGATGCTGGAGAAGTCCCGGCTGGCCGAAGACCTGCTCGACGTCATCGGCCACCTCGCCGGCGGCGTTCGCGGCGGCATGGCGCTGGGCATCATCGGCGTGGGCGTGCTGATGGGCGCCACCACCGGCATCGTGGGTGCCACCGTCATCACCCTGGGCCTGCTGACGCTGCCCACGCTGCTGCGGCGCGGTTACGACCCCGGCGTCAGCTGCGGCGCGATCTGCGCCTCGGGCACGCTGGGGCAGATCATCCCGCCCAGCCTGGTGCTGATCCTGCTGTCCGACATCATGCAGCTCTCGGTGGGCACGCTCTTCGCCGCCGCCGTGATGCCCGGACTGATGCTGGCGGCCCTGTACTGCACCTACATCGTCGTCTACGGCATGCTCAGGCCGGACGCCATGCCGCCGGTGCCGGTCGCCGAGCGCGACGCCCTGCCGCGCGCCGAACTGTGGCTGCGCGTGCTGAAGGTGGCGCTGCCGCCACTGACCCTGGTGCTGGCGGTGCTGGGCAGCATCATCGGCGGCGTGGCGGCACCCACCGAAGCCGCGTCGATGGGCGCGCTCGGCTCCATCCTGGTGGTGGCGCTGGCACGGCGGCTCACCCTGTCGGTGCTGCGCGAGGTGATGCAGTCCACCATGCGCATCTCGGCCATGGTGCTGTTCATCCTGATGTGCTCGCAGGTCTTCAGCATCGCCTTCCGCGGCCTGCAGGGCGAGAAGCTCATCGAGGACCTGTTCGCCTTCCTGCCGGGCGGCGTCAACGCCGACATCCTGTTCCTGATGACGCTGATCTTCGTGCTGGGCTTCTTCCTCGAATGGATCGAGATCAGCTACATCGCCGTGCCGCTGTTCCTGCCCATCTTCGCCGCAGCCGGCGTCGACCCGGTCTGGCTGGCCATGCTGATCACCGTGAACCTGCAGACCAGCTTCCTCACGCCGCCCTTTGGCTGGGCGCTGTTCTTCCTGCGCGGCGTGGCGCCGCCGCAGATCACCACGCGGCAGATCTACACCGGCGTGCTGCCCTTCATCGGCCTGCAGGTGCTGGGCATCGCGCTGGTCTTCTACTTTCCGGCCATCGCGACCTGGCTGCCGAAGGCGATCGGCTGGTAGGGGCGAGGCACGCGCGGCTGGGGCCGGCTCAGCACGCCGGCCCGGGTGACACCGCGTTCCGTGTCGCCCACCTTGCTTCGCACCCCGTCAGCGACTACATTGTCGACAATCGACGACCGCGCTTGAACGTCTTGTCCGCAAGCACCACAGCCACCCCCGCCACGCCGCGCCGCGCCCCTGCGAAGGGCCTCGCCCGCGTGTCCAAGGCCACCTTCCGCGCGCACATCGTCGAAGGCCTGCGGCGCGCCATCCTCGAAGGCGACCTGCCTCCCGACACGCCCCTGGTCGAAACGGCGCTCGCCGCGCAGTTCGACGTCAGCCGCGCACCGCTGCGCGAGGCGTTGCGCCAGCTCATCGACGAAGGCCTGGTGGTCACCGTGCCCTACACCGGCACGCGCGTCACGGGCCTGACTGTGGACGACCTGCGCGAGATCCAGTCGATGCGCATCACGCTCGAACGCTTCGCCTTCGAGCAGGCCTGGTCGCGGCGCGACGAGGCTTTCCGCCGCGCACTGCTGCAGCGCCAGGCCGCGCTGACGCGGGCCATCGATGCCCGCGACGACGCCGGCAGCATTGCCGCCGAACTCGACCTGCACGGCCTCGTCTACGAGGCCAGCGGCCATCAGCTGCTGCAGCGCACCTGGGCCGGCCTGCGTGGCCGGCTGCAGCTGTACTGGGCCACGCACCACCGCGCGCACGCCACACGAGGCCCGCGGCGCGACAGCCACGACAGCTACGTGGCCGCCGCGCTCGGTGACGACCTGGCCGCCATGCACGCCGAGATCGCCGAGCACATGCAGCGCGGCGCCGCGCAGACCGAGAAGTTCCTTCGTGCCCGCCAGCGGGCGCTCCAACACGACACCGCCCAGGAGGCCTGACATGACCCGAGACCGCCGTTCCACCCTTCGTGCCCTGGCCGCCGTGCCGCTGGCGCTTTCTCTGCCCGGTTTCGCCCTGGCCCAGGCCGGCGGCACGCTGGCGCAGATCAAGCAGCGCGGCAGCCTGCGCGTGGGCGTGACGCAGGCGCCGCCCTGGTATTCGAAGGACCCGAAGAGCGGCGAGTGGTCGACGGGCCTGGGCGTGTCGATGGGCAAGTCGATGGCCACGGCGCTGGGCGTGAAGTTCGAGCCCGTCGAAGTCACCTGGGGCACGGCCATCGCCGCGCTGCAGGGCAACAAGATCGACATCATGTACATGCTGGACGCCACGCCCGAGCGCGCACAGGCCGTCGATTTTCCGCAGAGCCCGCTGCTGTTCTATTCGCTGGCCGTGCTGGCGCGCGACGACCTGGCCGTGAAGACCTGGGCCGACCTGAACCAGCCCACCGTGCGCATCGCCGTGCCGCAGGCCAGCAGCATGGACAAGTTCCTCAGCGAGAACGTCGCCAAGGCGTCGATCCAGCGCTTCCCCGGCAACCCCGAGGCCATCGCCGCCTTCCAGGCCGGCCGTGCCGACGCGGTGTGCCTGTTCCACCCGCCACTGCTGGCCGCACGCCAGCGCCTGGGCACCGGCAAGATCGTGGTGCCCACGCCGGCGGTCTCGCAGCCGTCCAGCGCCGCGGTGCGCAAGGAAGACGACAAGGCCTTCGTGGCCTGGGTCGACAAGGCCCTGGCCGGCCACTACCAGAGCGGCCAGACGCAGAAGTGGTACGAGGAGTTCCTCGTCGGCTTCGGCCTCGACCCCAAGGCCGCGCCGCCGGTGATGAAGGAAATGATCAAGTAAGACGACAAGGCGCGAACGTTCGTGAGCTATACATGGAACTTCGCGCCCGTGCTGGCCAACGCCGACCTGCTGGCGCTGGGCCTGGTGAACACGCTGAAGGTCACCGCCACGGCGCTGGCCTGCGGCGTGCCGCTGGGGCTGGTGCTGGCGCTGATGCGGCTGTCGCCGCGGCGCTGGCTGGCCTGGCCGGCGGGCGCGGTGATCGAGGTCTTCCGCACCACGCCGCCGCTGGTGCAGCTGTTCTGGTTCTTCTTCGCGCTGCCCATCCTGCTGGACGTCGAGATGACGCCCTTCGCGGCCGCCGCGCTCACTTTCTCCATCCAGTCGGCGGCCTTCTTCGCCGAGGTCTTCCGCGGCGGCATCGTCTCGGTAGAAAAGGGCCAGTGGGAAGCCGCGCGCGCCATCGGCATGAACCCCGCGCAGACCATGCGCCGCGTGGTGCTGCCGCAGGCCGTCAAGCGCATGATCCCGGCCTTCATGGAACGTGCCATCGAGCTGATGAAGACCACCACGCTGGTGGCCACCGTCAGCTACGCCGACCTGCTGTTCCAGGCCAACGAGGTGGCGCAGAAGACCTTCCGCCCGCTGGAGGTCTTCACCGCCGCGGCGCTGCTGTACTTCGTGGTCATCTTCGCCGCCAGCACGCTGGCGCAGTGGTTCGAACGCCGGCTGGCGGCCAGCGGTGAAGGCACGCTGCGCTGATGCGCACGAGACGCTGATGGCCTACCGCTGGCAGTTCGCCCCGCTGCTCGAGAACGCCGACGTGCTGCTGGCCGGCGCCGTCGGCACGCTGAAGCTGTTCGCGATCTGCGCCGTCTGCGCGCTGTCGCTGGGCCTGGCCGTCGGCCTGGCGCGGCGCTCGCCGCGCGCGTGGCTTTACTGGCCGGCCACGGCCTTCGTCGAGTTCTTCCGCAACACGCCGGTGCTGGTGCAGATCCTGTGGTTCTACTTCGCGCTGCCCATCCTGCTGCCTTTCGAGATCGGCCCGATGACGGCGGCGGCGCTGGGCATCTCGCTGAACTCTGCGGCCTTCTCGGCCGAGATCTTCCGCGGCGGCATCCAGTCGATCGACCGCGGCCAGTGGGAAGGCGCCCGCGCCCTGGGCATGACGCCCGGCCAGGCGCTGCGGCGCGTCGTGCTGCCGCAGGCCGTGCGGCGCATGCTGCCAGCGCTGACCAACCGCGGCATCGAGATCTTCAAGATGACCACGCTGGCCTCGGCCGTGGCCTACGTCGAACTGCTGCAGCAGGGCAAGCTGCTGGCCTCGCTGAACTTCAACCCGATCGAGACCTACACCGTGATCGCCGTGGTCTTCTTCCTGTGTCTGCTGCCGCTGGTGCAGGCTTCCTACGCGCTGGAGCGCCGGCTGCGCCGGTCGGACGCATGACGAGCGCGGCCGACACCCCGCTGCTGCGCGTGCAGGGACTGCACAAGCGCTTCGGTGCCGACGACGTGCTGCGCGGCATCGACCTCGAGGTGCAGCGCGGCGACCGCATCGCCATCCTCGGCGCCTCGGGCTCGGGCAAGAGCACGCTGCTGCGTTGCCTGAACTTCATGGAGCGGCCGAGCGCGGGCACCGTCACGCTGGCCGGCCAGGCCATCGGCCGCCCCGGACAGGGCACGGAACGGCTGTACGACGAAGCCGAGCTGACGACCGTGCGGCAGCGCATCGGCATGGTCTTCCAGCAGTTCAACCTGTTCCCGCACATGACGGCGCTGGGCAACGTGATGGAAGGCCTGCGCACGGTGCGCGGCCAGCCGCTGGCGACCGCACGCGAGCGCGCCCTGGCCGAACTGGCGCGCGTGGGCCTGGCCGACAAGGCCGAGCAGTACCCGGCACGCTTGTCGGGCGGCCAGAAGCAGCGCGTGGCCATCGCGCGAGCACTCGCGATGGACCCCGAGGTGCTGCTCTTCGACGAGCCCACCTCGGCGCTCGACCCCGAACTGGTGGGCGAGGTGCTGCGCGTCATCCTGTCGCTGGCCGAAGAGGGCCGCACCATGCTGCTGGTGACGCACGAGATCGGCTTCGCCTACCACTTCGCGCGCCGCGTGCTGTTCATCGCCGACGGCGTCATCCATGAGCAGGGCCCGCCGGAGCAGCTGCTGAAGGCGCCCACCCAACCGCGCACGCAGGCCTTCCTGGCCCGCCACCGTGAATTCGATTTCTGAACCCGATTTCCGAACCCGCAAGCCCACCATGAGCATGAGCCAGAGCAGCGCCCAGGGCTACGCCCCCGATGCGCGCAACGACCAGGTGCTGGTCTACGTCAACGGCGAGTTCTTCCCGCGCCACGAGGCCCGCATCTCGGTGTTCGACAGCGGCTTCGTGCTGGGCGACGGCGTGTGGGAAGGCCTGCGCCTGGTGCAGGGCCGGCTGATCAGCCTGGACGCCCACCTCGACCGTCTGTACGAGGGCGCGACTTCCATTGCGCTGGACATCGGCCTGACGCGCGCGCAGCTCGTGCAGGCGCTGCACGACACGCTGGCGCGCAACGGCATGACCGACGGCGCACACATCCGCCTGATGGTCACGCGCGGCACCAAGCGCACGCCCAACCAGGACCCGCGCTTCGTCATCGGCGGCGCCACCATCGTCATCGTGGCCGAGTTCAAGTCGCCGCTGCCCGAGGTGAAGGCGCGCGGGCTGTCGCTGTTCACGTCGACCTTCCGCACCAGCGGGCCCGACGTGTTCGACCTGCGGCTGAACTCGCACAGCCGGCTGAACCTGATCCAGGCGCTGATCCAGGCCATCCATGCCGGTGCCGACGAAGCGCTGATGCTCGACCCGCGCGGCTTCGTGGCGAGTTGCAACTCGACCAACTTCTTCATCGTGCGGCGCGGCGAATTGTGGACGTCGACCAGCGCCTACTCCTTCAAGGGCATCACGCAGCAGAACGTCATCGACGCCTGGCGCGCCGAGGGTGGCACGGCGCGCGAGTGCGACTTCACGCTGGCCCAGGTGTACGCCGCCGACGAGGCCTTCTGCACCGGCACGCTGGGCGGCGTGACGCCGGTGACGCGCATCGACGGGCGCCTCATCGGCAGCGGCACGCCGGGGCCGCTGACGCAGCGCGCCAGCCAGCTCTACACCGCGGCGGTGCTGGCAGCGGCGGCGTAGATCCGCAGCGCTTCGAGACCCGGCCGGCGGGGTCGCCCGGCCACCTTCCTAGAATGCGCCCATGCCCCCAGGCTCCTCGCCGCTGCAACCCGTCGCGGCGCTCACCCTCTCCCAGCGCCTGTCCGCCCTGCACCGCCTGGTGGTGGTGGTGCTGCTCGGCTTCGCCTCGGGCCTGCCCCTGGCGCTGACCGGGCAGGCCATGCAGGCCTGGCTCAGCACCTCGGGCATGGACGTGGCGACCATCGGCTTCCTCAGCCTGGTGGGCCTGCCCTACACCTTCAAGTTCCTGTGGGCGCCGCTGATGGACCGCTTCGACCCGCCGGGCCTGGGGCGGCGGCGCGGCTGGCTGGTGCTCACGCAATTGCTGCTGGCCGGGGCGCTGTTCCTGCTGGCCGGCACCTCGCCCACCGACGCCACGCGCGTCTTCGCGCTGATGGCCGTGGCCGTGGCCTTCATCTCGGCGTCGCAGGACGTCATCATCGACGCCTACCGCACCGACCTGCTGCCGCCGGCCGAACGCGGCATGGGCGCGTCGCTGAACGTGATGGGCTACCGGCTGGCGATGATCCTGTCGGGCGGCATCGCGCTCATCTGGACCGACCCCAACCAGGGCGGCGGCTGGACCTGGCCCGAGGTCTACCGCTTCATGGCGCTGCTGATGGTGGGCGCGGCGGTGCTCTCGGCGCTGGTGCTGCCCAAGCTGCCGCCGGTGGAGGTGAAGACCAGCGTGGCGCGCAACGACGTGCTGGGCTTCATGGCCGTGGTGGCGGCGGTGGTGGTGGGCTACCTGGTGACCGACCGCTGGGGCCAGTCGCTGTCGCGCGCGCTGCTGGGGCCTTTGCTGGAAGGCCACCTCACGCCCACGCTGCGCACGCGCTGGATCGACCTGCTGGCGCTGCTGATGGGCATCGCCTTCACGCTGCCGCTGGCGGCCTGGGCGGCTCGCCGCGCGAAGTTCGAGACGCTGATCGGCGGCCTGTCGAACTACTTCAGCCAGCGCGGCGCGGCGGCCTTCCTGATCTTCATCGTGCTCTACAAGCTGGGCGACGCCTTCGCGGGTTCGCTGATGACGCCCTTCCTGCTGAAGGCCATGACGTACTCGTCGGCCGAGGTCGGCGTGGTCAACAAGGTGCTGGGGCTGTGGCTGACCATTGCCGGTGCCCTGGTGGGCGGCCTGCTGATGCTCAAGATCGGCCTGTGGCGCGCGCTGATGTTCTTCGGCGTGCTGCAACTGGTCAGCAACCTGGGCTTCTGGTGGCTGGCCGTGAACGGCAAGAACACGCTGCCGGGCCTGACCCTGCCGCCCTTCGACTGGGGCTTCGTCAAGCTGGCGCAGGCCACGCCGGTGGACGGCGGGCTGCTCGCGGTGGTGGCCTTCGAGAACGTGTCGGGCGGCATGGGCACCGCCGCCTTCCTGGCTTTCCTGATGAGCCTGTGCAACCGGCGCTTCACGGCCACGCAGTTCGCGCTGCTCAGCGCCTTCGCGTCGGTGGGCCGGGTGTGGGTCGGCCCGCTGGCCGGCGTGCTGGCCGAAAGCATCGGCTGGCCGACCTTCTTCATCATCAGCACCGTGCTGGCCGCCCCGGCCCTGGTGATGCTCTGGCGCATGCGCGACAGCGTGAGGGCGCTCGAAGCGCCTGAGGAGCCGCCCGGCGCGGCCGCCGGGCCTGCCGCGGCGCCAGATCCCGCCCGATGACGCGCGAGGCGGAGCCTCCCTACGCCTGGGTCGTCGTGTGGGCGACCTTCGCGGCGCTGGCCGTGATCTTCGGCGTGTCCTACTCCTTCGCCGCCTTCTTCGAGTCCTTCGGCGGCCAGTTCCAGGCGCAGCGTGCCGACGTCTCGCTGGTGTTCGGTGTCTCGGGCCTGGTGTACTTCCTGTTCGGCGCCGCCGGCGGGCTGCTGGCCGACCGCTTCGGGCCGCGCGTGGTCACCAGTGCCGGCATGCTGTGCATCGCAGCCGGGCTGCTGGCGAGTTCCTTCGCCGGCTCGATGACCACCATCTACTGGGCCTACGGCGTGGGCGTGGGCATCGGCATCGCGCTGGTCTACACGCCCGCCATCGGCTGCGTGCAGCCCTGGTTCACGGCACGCCGCGGCCTCGCGGCCGGGCTGGCCAGCGCCGGCATCGGCGCCGGCACGCTGGTGGTGCCGCTCATTGCCGCCGCCGTCATTGCGGCCTGGCAGTGGCGCGATGCGCTGCGGGTGCTGGCCGTGGGCGTGCTGGTGCTCGGCCTGGGCGCCACGCTGCTGTTGCGCCGCGCACCGGCGGCCACCTCCAGCGGCGGCCGGGCCGTGGCCGGCATGACGCTGAAGCAGACGCTGGCCAGCGCCGAGTTCCGCTGGCTCTACGGCGCCACCGTGGTGGCGGCACCGACCATGTTCATCCCCTTCGCCCATGTCTCGGCAGCCGCGCGCGACCTCGGCATCGCCGACGCGCAGGCGGTGGGCCTGGTCGGCCTCATCGGCATCGGCAGCCTCATCGGCCGCTTTGCCATCGGCGCGCTGGCCGATCGTGTGGGCAGGCCGCTCACGCTGGTGCTGGCCCAGGCCGCCATGGGCGCGGCCTACCTGCTGTGGCTGGGCGCCGGCGGCTACCCGATGCTGGCCGTCTTCGCGCTGGTGTTCGGCCTCAGCTACGGCGGCATCGTCTCGCTGCTGCCGGCGCTGTGCATGGACTTCTTCGGCGCGCGCGCCGTCAGCGGCATCATCGGCACGCTCTACACCGGGGCGGCCCTGGGCAACCTGGCGGGGCCCTGGCTGGCCGGCCGCGTCTTCGACCTGACGGGCGGCTACGGCGGCGTGCTGTGGGCCTGCATGGCGCTGTCGCTGCTGGCCACCCTGGCCAGCGCCCGCCTGCTGCGTCGACGGCCGTCGGCGGCGTAGGCCAGGCGCCGCCGCACCGGCGGGCCTGCGGCCCGGCCGGCCATCAACGCCGCACGCCGTGCGCCAGGCCCAGGGCTTCGAACGCCCGCACCACCCACCAGCCGATGTCGGGCTGCCGCCAGCCGCGGCCGAAACGAGCCGAGGTCGGCGCGGCGTGGTGGTTGTTGTGCCAGCTCTCGCCCCAGGACAGCAGGGCCAGCACCGCCACGTTGCTGCTGTGGTCGGTGGTGTCGTGCGGGCGCGTGCCGGCCAGGTGGCACCAGGAGTTGATGGCCCAGATGACGTGGTGCCCCAGCGCAATGCGCAGCACGCCGCCCCAGAAGGCGCCGAAGACGGCGCCGAACAGCAGGCCCTGCGAAGGCCCCAGCGCGACGGCTCCCAGCAGGGCCGGCAGCAGCACACCGGCCGCCACACTGGCGTGGTACGCGCGGCCCAGCTTGCGCACCAGCGGGTCGGCGATCAGCTCGCGCGCGTAGCGCGTCGGCTTGGGCACGTCGTGGCCCAGCACCCAGCCCAGGTGGCCCTGCCAGGCGGCGGCGAAGCGGCCCTTGCCGTGGGCGGCCCAGGCCGCGGCCTGCGGCGAATGCGGGTCGCCTTCGCGGTCACTGGCGGCGTGGTGCATGCGGTGCAGGGCCACCCAGTAGGTGACGGGCCCCTGTGCCGCCATCTGGCCGCACACCCCCAGCAGCCAGCGCACGCCCGGCGGCGCGTCGAAGGACCGGTGCGAGAAGTGCCGGTGCAGGCCCACCGAGACGCCGATGCCGCCGACGATGAACCACATGCCCAGCAGCAGCGCGGCGGCCCAGCCTGCGTTCGAGAACAGCGAAGGCCCGGCCGGCATCAGCGCGGAGACCCCTGCGGGCAGCGTCAGCGCCAGCAGCGTCGGCAGCGCCACCGATCCCAGAAAGTGTTGGCGCTGCGCGCGCAGGAAGGGTGCAGCCGGCATCGCGTGCACGACCGCGCCCGGGCGGCCGGGCGGGGCCGCGCCCGCAGGCTCGATTCGGACATCAGCCATCACGCAGGCACCTCGCTGCGTCCGGTCTGCCCGGCGCCCAGTTCGATGTAGACCACGTTGCGGTGCGGGTCGTGGAACGACGACACGCTGCCCGCGCCGGCCGCCACCGCCATCTCGCGAAAGGCGACTTCGTTGCGCACGATGAGCGGCCAGTCCATGAACATCTCCATGTAGCCGCGGCCCGAACCGGTGGGCACGAAGTTGGCCAGCAGCAGGCGGCCGCCGGGCCGCAGCATCTGCAGCAGTCGTGCGGTGAGGCGGCGGGCCAGCACCTCGGGCAGGTAGTCGTAGAGGCCGGCCGAGTAGACGAGGTCGAAGCAGCCGAGGCCTTCGCCACCGTCCACCGGTCGGGCCAGCAGTTCGCGCACGCCCTGCTGCACCACGCGCACGCGGTGGCCGGCCGTGCAGCGCGAGACCTCGGCGCAGGACAACGGGTCCTGGTCGAGCGCCACGAACTCGCCCTGGAACAGCGGCGACATCACCAGGCTGCCCTCCAGTTCGCGACAGTGGCCCGAGGCCACCGAGAGGATGCGCCCGCCGTCGATGGACGCCGCCACGTCGTCGATCAGGCTGCGCAGCAGCACGCGGCGGTAGAGCACGCTCAGCCCCATCGGGCTGCGCGTGGTGGCGGCCATGATCTCGCGGCCCAGCGCGCTGGTGCCCTCGGGCGCCTGGCCACGGTAGACATAGTCCATCATCACCGCGTCGCCGGCATAACCCCGCGGCTTGGTGGCGGCCCGCTCGGTGTAGGGGTCCTGCCGCACCAGGGCGAACAGGCGGTGCGCGCGCACCAGGGCCAGCGCTTCGTCGGTGCGCGAGCTGCCGCGGGCCTCGGCCCACAGCGCCGACAAGGGCGCACCCAGCAGGCGGAAGGCGTTCACGCTCTGGCCGCGGTCGATGTGGGCCGCGGCGTCGTCGAGCAGCACCGTCAGCCGGGCCGCCAGCATCGGCAGCAGCGGCCGTGCGGCCGGCGGGGCGTCGAAAGAAGTGATCATGGGTCTCTCCCTGAGATTCGGATGCGCCCGAGACTAGGGAAGCGGAAGGGCACGCGCCTCATGAAAACTGAGGGTTCGTCTCATCTCGGCCTCATCCGTTCTAACGAGGCGAAGGCGCGCGGGCGCTCGAGAGGCGCATGCCTAGAATCGGCCGCAGCCGGAACCTTCACCAGGCCCCGGCACTCGGAGTCCCCATGACGCGAACCTTCTGCACCCAGGCCGACGTGCCGGCACCCACGATGGTGTCGGCCTGCCGCTGCGCGCTGCACGGGCGCCGCCTGTTCACCGGCGCGCTGCTCGGCGCAGGCCTGAGTGCAGCCGTGCCCCCCGCATCGGCGGCCATCCCCGAGTGCAGGCGCTCGGGTTTCACCAAGGCCGTCTCGGCGGAGCAGGTGGAGCAGGGGGCGCAGCAACAGTACCGCCAGATGCTGCAGCAGGCCAAGGGACAGAACGCGCTGGCGCCGGCCGACCAGCCCCAGCTGCAGCGCCTGCGCTACATCGCCGAACGCATCATTCCCTTCACGCCCGAGTGCAACGAACGCGCGCGGCAGTGGCAGTGGGAGGTCAACCTCATCGGCAGCCGCCAGATCAACGCCTTCTGCATGCCGGGCGGCAAGATCGCCTTCTACTTCGGCATCCTGTCCGAGCTGCAGCTCGACGACGATGAAGTGGCCATGATCATGGGCCACGAGGCCGCGCATGCGCTGCTGGAACACGCACGCGAGCAGATGGGCAAGAACTTCCTGGCCAACAACGGCCTGCGCATGGGGGCCGCGCTGCTGGGCCTGGGCAGCCTGGGCGACCTGGCCGCGCAGGTCAGCGCCAACCTGCTGTCGCTGAAGTTCAGCCGCGACGACGAGACCGAAGCCGACCGCCTGGGCCTGCTGATGGCGGCGCGCGCGGGCTACGACCCTCGCAAGGGCGTCACGCTGTGGCAGAAGATGATGGGTGCCGGCGGCGGCGCACCGCCGCAGATGCTGTCCACCCACCCGGCCGGGCCGACGCGCATCAAGGACATCCAGTCCCACCTGCCGCGTGTATTGCCTCAGTTCGACGCCGCCAGGAAGCCCGAGCGCCGCTTCGCGCCGCCGGCCCGACAGCCGGCCCCCAGAGCCGCCCCGCGCTGACAACTGGTTACCCCGCTCCCCGCCATTGGGGGGCCGGTGCAGGCCGGCAGGCGTTGCAAAATGAAAGACCTCCACCGACGGCCAGAGGTTTCGCCATCGGACCTTCTCTGCGTCTTCGCCTTGCAGCCCCCGGCCTGCTTCTGCTGCTGCCTTGGCTGGGCGCGGGCGCAGCGGGGCCGCCGCCGGACGCTGCGGTCTGGCCTTACGTCATCGAGCGCGGCGATACGCTGATCGGGCTGCAGCAGCGCCTGCTGCGGCCGGGCACCCGATGGCAGGACCTGCAGCGGCTCAACCGCATCGCCGACCCGCGCCGCCTGCGCCCCGGCAGCACGCTGCGCATTCCCGTCGACTGGCTGTTGCAGCAGGACGTCAGCGCCGAACTGCTGCACACCCACGGCTCGGTGACCCTGGAGCGCAATGGCAGTGCACCGCGTGCCGCCGTGGGTGGCGACACCCTGCTCAGCGGCGACCTGCTGGTGACCGGCGCGCAGTCGTCGGCCACGCTGCGCTTTGCCGACGGCACGCGGCTGCTGCTGCGGCCCGGCAGTCGCCTGCGCGTGGAACGCCACGCGCGGCACGAGCGCAGCGGCAGCGTCGATTCCCGCGTCGGCCTGGACCAGGGCGGCATCGAGGTGCGCGTGCCTGCGGACCAACCGGTCAAGCCGCGCTTCGACGTGCGCACGCCGGTGGCCAACCTGGGGGTGCGCGGCACCGAGTTCCGTGCGCGCAGCGAAGGCGCGCGCACGCTGACCGAAGTGCTCAGCGGGGGTGTGGGAGTGGGTCCGCAGCGACTGGGTGCGGGCTTCGGCAACGTGGCCACGGCCGCCGGCGCGGCAGCCCCCACGCCGCTGCCCACGGCGCCGCAGCTGTCGGGGGCGCCGACGCTGGTCGAGCGCTTGCCCCTGGCCCTGCCCTTCGCCGCAGCGGGTGCCAGCGACGGCCCCTGGCGCGCGATGGTGCTGCAGGCCGGCCCCGAGGGACGGCTGCTGCTGGACGGCCTGTTCGATGCGCCGCAGGCCCAGTGGCCGGTGTCGCCGCCCGACGGCGACTACGTGCTTCGCGTGCGCCGCGCCGACGCCCAAGGCCTGGAAGGCCCCGACACCAGCATCGGCTTTCGCATCAAGGCGCGGCCGGAGCCCCCCTTTCTGACGCAGCCCGACGCCGATGCGAGCCTGACGCAGCCGATGGTGCGGTTTGCGTGGTCCCGTCACCCCGAGGCGCAGCGCTACCACCTGCAGGTGGCCGACGACCCGGGCTTCGCCACGCCCCGCGTCGACCGCAGCGACCTCACCGGCACCGAGTTCACCAGCGAGCTGCCCGAAGGGCGGCACCACTGGCGCGTGCGCAGCGTGCGGGCGGGCAACGATGCCGGGCCGTGGAGCACGCCGCAGTCGCTGCAGCGCATCGCACCGCCTCCACCGCCTCCACCCCCGCCGCCCGGCCCGCCGGGCACGCAGGCGCCTGAACGATCGGGCGAGGGCCTGCGCATCCGCTGGCTGGCGGCCACCGGCACCGATGTCCGCTACAGGCTTCAGCTGGCACGCGACCCTGCCTTCACGCAGCTGGTGCTCGACGAGACCACCGACCAGACCTCGTGGCTGCTGCCGGCACCCGCACCGGGCACCTACCATCTTCGGGTGCAGTCCCTGTCGGCCGGCGGACAGGCCGGGGCCTTCGGTCCGACGCAGGTGCTGGAAGTTCCGCGCAGCTGGCCTGCCTGGCTGTTGCTGCTGCCGCTGCTGCTGCTGCTGTGAATAGCGACCGTCACGCCCCGAACCTGTGGTGGATTCCGGTGGCGGCCCTGGCAGCCGGCCTGGTGCTCTGGGCCACGCCGCTCAACGAGCTGCTGTCGCGGCCGGCCACCGACTGGCAATTGCGGCGGCTGGCGCCGGTGACCCCGCCGCAGGGCGTGCTGGTCGTCGACATCGACGACGCATCGCTCAACGCATTGAAGCCGCTGATCGGCCCCTGGCCCTTCAAGCGCGACGTCTACGCCCTGGCGATCGAGCAGCTGCGCGACCTGGGCGCACGCGCCATCGCCATCGACCTGCTGCTGGCAGACGCCCATCCGGGCGACGTTGCCCTGGCCCGCGCCATCGCCCGGCCTGGCGCACCGGTGGTGCTGGCCGCCGCCGGCCTGCGCGTGGCCAGCGACAACACGCCGGCCCCCACGACAGGCGGGCCTGCTTCGACAGCGGCCCAGGCCGCCACCACGCCGCGGCGGCCTGCCGTACCCTGGAGCAGCATCGCGCTGCCGGCGGAAAGCCTCTGGCCCGCGGCGGGGCAGCCGCCGCCGGTGGGCATCATCACCACGCCCACCGACGACGACGGCCGCCTGCGCCGCCTGCCGCTGTGGCACGAGGCTGCCGGCCGCCTGTGGCCGACGCTGCCGCTGGCGGTCTGGATCTCGCTGCATGCGCCGACCGCAGCGGCGGGGACGGCAGACGCCGCCTGGCCGGTCGACACCAAGGGCCAGGTGCGCATCGCCTTTCCCGGCCCCGAGGCCGGCGCCCCGGTGCTGCCCTTCGAACGGCTGGCGCGCGCTGCACTGGGGGCCGCCCCCGACCCGGCGCTGGCCGCGCTCGTTCGCGATCGGGTGGTCTTCCTGGGCAGCAGTGCGCTGCTGGCCGACAGCGTCATGACGGTGACAGGCCAGGCCAAAGGCACGAGCACGCTGGCCCACAGCTACGCGGCCCTGCGCGACGGCACGCTGGTGCGCCCGCCGGCCCGCTGGGCCGATGGCCTGCTGGTGCTGCTGGCGGCCGTGCCGGCGTTCCTGACCTGGCGGCGCGGCCGCGCGGCCATGCGGCTCGACCTCGCCGTGGCGGGCGCCGTGGCAGTGGCGGGCGCCATCGCCGCTGCTGCCTGGATGGCCGCCAGTCACGGCACCACGTTGTGGGCCGCGCCCATCGCCACCTTGCTGGCCGGCCTGCTGGCCGCCGCCGCGGCGCGCCAGTGGGCGCTGCTGCAGATGCAGCGCCAGCTGGCCTACGAACACGCCGTGGCGGCCGAAGCCAACCGCGCCAAGAGCGAGTTCCTGGCCAACGTCAGCCACGAGATCCGCACACCGCTCAATGCCCTGCTGGGCGTGGCTGAACTGCTGGGCGAGAGCTCGCTCACGCCCGGTCAACGGCGCCAGGTGCAGGTGTTCCAGGAGTCGGGGCAGGCCCTGCATGCCCTCATCAACGACCTGCTGGACCTGTCGAAGATCGAGGCCGGCCGCTTCGAGATCGACGCCGCGCCGTTTTCGCTGCACGCGCTGCTCGGTCGACTGCAGCGGCTGATGCACCCGCGCGCCGAGGCCAAGGGGCTGGTGCTGGAGTTCGCACGCGACGGCGACCTGCCCGACGGCGTGCGCGGCGACGCGCAACGGCTGGAGCAGGCGCTGCTGAACCTGCTGGGCAACGCCATCAAGTTCACCGAATCGGGCACGGTCCGGCTGCGCAGCGGCAGGACGACCGGCGACGAGTCGCTGAGCTTCGTGGTCGAAGACACCGGCATCGGCATCGCCCCCAGCCGCCGCGACGCCGTGTTCGAGCCCTTCGCCCAGGGTGACGGCAGCGTGACGCGGCGCTACGGCGGCACGGGCCTGGGGCTGTCGATCACCCGCAGCCTGGCGCAGCTGATGGGCGGCGACATCGCCGTCAACAGCACGCCCGGCATCGGCAGCAGCTTCACGCTGACCGTGAAGCTGCCGCCGGCCGAACTGCCGGTCGCCACAGTGCCCCGCATGCTGCCGCTGCTGGGCCGCGGCGACTCCGGCGGCGCAGCCAGCTTCACGCCCGCCCGGCCGCTGCAGGTGCTGCTGGCCGAGGACAACCCGGTCAACGTCTTCGTCTTCTGCGGCATGCTGGAACACGACAGCGTGTCGATCGACGTGGCCGCCGACGGCCCCACGGCGCTGGAGCGCGCGCGCCAGCGCCCGCGGCCCTACGACATCGCGTTCGTCGACCTGCAGATGCCCGGCCTGGACGGCCTGACCGTGGCGCGTGAACTGCGCTGGCACGAAGCCGCCCACCGCCGTCCCCGGCTGCCGCTGGTGGCGCTGACCGCCAACGCCTATGCCGACGATGCGCGCCGCTGCATCGAGGCAGGTTTCGACCGCCACCTGGCCAAGCCGGCGGCCAAGGCCGCGCTGCTGCAGGCCATCGCGGACATGGTGACGGTGGTGCCCGAGGACGAGCCGGCAGCGGCGGCGGGCAGGGCGGGTGAAGGACCGGCGACAGGCGAATCCGCGGTCGACGTGGACCTGCGCGTCGACGAAGGAGCCGATGCGCCGGTCCCTCTTTCCCCCGAACCCGCCCCCGCCCCCGCTTCCGCCCCCGTCATCGACCGCGACGCTGCCCTGGCCCGGCTGGGCGGCGATGCCGCGCTGTACGACCGCATCGTGCGCCACGCGGTCGTCTTCATGGGCCGCTGGAGCAGCGACTTCGACGACGCCCGGCGCGAGGGCCGGCACGACCGGCAATCGAGGCTGGCGCACGACCTGAAGAGCATTTCGAGGTCGGTGGGGGCGATGGGGCTGGGGGACGCGGCGGAGCGGCTGGAGCGCTCGATGTCGGCGGCCCCGGGCGACACCGCAGCCGCAGCCGCCGCCCTGGCCCATGTTCGTGTCGGCCTGCCGCGGGTGCTGGCCCAGTTGTCGGGGCATTGATCTGGCGCTTTCGTCCACTGCCTGGTGGATGAACACGGCCCCTGGCTGCAGCCCTGCTCGAAGGCCCGCTTGCCGAGTGCAGGTGCACACGGCCAGAATCCCCCAGGGGCGGACAGGACTTATGGACACCACGAACAGCGCGGGCACCAAACCGCCGGGAGCAAGCTTGCGCTGCCTGGCGTGGGCGCTGGTGTCCGTGACGGCATGGGCTGCGTCGCCGGCGTTCGCGCAATTCAATCGCCTGGCCGACGAGATCGAGCTGAAGCGGCTCGACCTGCATCCCAGGCCATCACTGCGCAACGAGATCGGCACGCGCCTGTACGGGGTGATCGACCTGGCTGTCGCCTCGGGACGGGCCGAAGCGAAAAGTGGGGACTGCGATCCGGCGCCGAGTCAGGGCCTCAGGGTCACCGGTATCGGCCCCAGCCTGATCGGCATCCGCAGCGACGTGCTGCTGGACAAGGGCTGGCAGGTGCACGTGCAGCTGGAACACGGCTTCAACGCCGACAGTGGAACGTCGAAGGCCGTGCCCGAGGCCGCTGCCGTCGGGAGCGCCGCGGTGAATCCCGGCGGGTGCGACGACGATCGGCAGCTCGAGGGTGACTTCATCGCGTTCTGGGACCGTCGTGCAAGCGTCGGACTGTCGCACCGGCACTACGGCCGCCTGGACATCGGACGGGTCGAGCAACCCGCCCAGCAGATCGCCTTCATGGCCAGCCCCTGGGGGCCGGATTCCGTGGCCTCGGCGGGCGACCGCAGCCTGTACGTGCCGGCTGGCGACGGCCTGAAGGCATTGCCGGGCCGCAGCGACCACGCCTTGACCTACCAGACGCCCTACTCGCCCCACCTGGCCCTGCAGGTGCAGGTCGGCGTGCTGCGCCGGCCTTCCGCGCCATCGGCGCCGGCGGGCGTCGCAGCGCGATCCGTCGACCAGCATGGCGCCTCGCTCGTCCTGAGCTTCGGCGCATTGCGCGCCGGCATCGGCTGGCAGCGCTGGGACGACGGCAGCCATTCGCTGCCCCTGGCCCTGCTGTACCAGCTGGGACATTGGCGCGCTCACACGGGCCTCACCGTCGGCCAACGCGCAGGCCTCGACTTCCGCAACGTGTTCGTGGGCGCCAGCTATCGCGAGCGCAGCGGCGCCCGCCCCGGCGAGATCAAGCTGGGCCTGAACGTCTTTGAGATGGACGGCAAGGCCCGGCAGTGGACCGTGGGCGCAGGCTACGAATATCCGTTCTCCCGCCGCACCGCCTGGCAGGCCAACGTCGGCGTTCGCTCTTCGAATGCCACGGCCTCGCGCGTGAGCGCCGAGGTCGGTTTTCGCCACGCCTTCGCGCTGTGAAGTCCCTCGCACTCCCTCTTGTGGGGGACACCCCGGGTTTAGGGAGTGCGCGCAATTCCCGCACAATGTCTCAGTCTTTACGCCAGGGAACATTGCGCCTCATGACGGCTGCGCCCTCCGAACAGCCCGGGTCCTCGCTGCCCCTGCCCTCGCAGCGGCTGGCGATCCTGGTGGCCGACCTCTACGACTCGGTCGGCAAGATGCGGGAAGACGAGGCGGGCACCATCGCGGCGTGGACCCGCTTTATCGAGGAAGTCCGCCTGAAGACCGTGCCCTCGCGCGGCGGCAAGATCGTGCGCACGCTGGGCGACTCGCTGATGCTGGTCTTCGACCGCGTGCCCTCGGCTGCGGCGGCCGCACTGGAACTGCACGCGCGCATCGCGCAGTTCAACGTGGGCAAGCCGCGCGAGAAGTGGATGCTGCTGCGCATCGGCTTGCACGTCGGCGAGGTGTCCTCAGGCGCCCTGGACATCTATGGCGCCGCGGTCGACCTGGCCGCGCGCTTCATGCAGAACGCACTGCCCGGCGAGACCTGGGTCTCTGGCGAGATCCGCGACCATCTGGTGCCTGGCGTCGACGCCGACGTCGAGGACATGGGCGACTACTTCCTGAAGGGTGTGCCGGGAGGCACGCGCGTCTATCGGCTGGGGCCGGCGGTGGACAACAGCACCATCGAAAGTTCGGCCCACCGCCTGGCCAACAGCCTGCGACCGGGCATCGCCGTGCTGCCCTTCCGTTGCCTGTCGGGGCTGGACGTCCATGCAACGCTGGGCGACGCGCTGGCCGACGAGGTGATCTCCCATCTGGCCCGCACGGCCGAGCTGCACGTGATCTCCAGCCTGTCCACACGCAGCCTGAGAGGCAGGGCGATCACCGTCGATGAGGTGGGCGGCCACCTGGGAGCGGCTTATGTGGTCTCGGGCGGCTACCACGACCGGCTCGGCCGTGTGCGCCTGACCATCGAACTGGCCGACGTGCGCTCGGGCCACGTGCTCTGGTCGGACGTCTTCGACACCACGCTGCAGGACGCCTTCGACCTGGACCAGGGCCTGGCGCCCCGCATCGTGAAGGACGTGTCGCGGGCCGTGCTGTCGCGCGAGGTCGAGCGCGCCACGACGCAGCCCCTGCCGACGCTGGAAAGCTACACGCTGCTGTTCGGCGCCATCACGCTGATGCACCGCGCCTCGGCGCGCGACTTCGAGGCCGCCCGCGGCATGCTCGACGAACTGGCCTACCGCCATGGCCGCATGGGGCTGGCTTATGCGTGGCTGGCCAAGTGGCACGTGCTGCGCGTGGTGCAGGGCTGGTCCCACGACCGCGACGCCGACTCGATCGAAGCGCTCAACCACGCACGGCGTGCGCTCGATTCCAACCCCAGCAATTCGCTGGCGCTGGCCATGGCCGGGCTGGTGCACGGCTACCTGCGCAAGGACCTCACCGCAGCGCGCGAGCACTACCTCGATGCCCTGTACGCCAACCCGAACGAGCCCTTCGCCTGGCTGTTCAATTCCACCTGGCATGCCTACCGCGGCGAAGGTCACGAGGCCCGCGAGTCCTGTGACATGGCGCTGCGCTTGTCGCCGCTGGACCCGCTGCGCTACTTCTTCGATTCACTGGCGGCCACGGCGCTGCTGGCGGGACAGCACTGGAGCCAGTCGGTCGACCTGGCCCGGCGCTCCATCCGCGCCAACCGCAGCCACGCATCGACCTGGCGCACGCTGGCCTACGGCCTGGTGATGCAGGACGACCTGGAGGGCGCCCGCAGCGCCGTGCAACACCTGCTGGCCATCGAGCCGTCGTATTCGGTGAAGGCCTTCCACGCACGCTTCCCGGGCTCGGAGGGCCCGATGGCCGCGCCTTGGGCCGACGCACTGCGCAGGGCCGGGTTGCCGGATTGACCGACCGTCGCCACACGGGCGATGAAACTGAAAGGGAGGACGCATGAGCTCATGGGGACCGATGGCCGCTGCTGCTGGATCAGCGGGCAGTGCAGGAAGTGCGGGCAGCGCAGGGAGCGCAGGATCGGCAGGCAGTGCAGGCAGTTCAGCGCCGATCGTCGGCCTGGACGGCGGAGTGGGCTTTCCGGGCTACTCGGGGCTGTTCCCTAACCCGATGCTGGCGCACAGCATCGTGTTGACGCGGGATCTGTTGCTGTCGGGCTCGGCGAGTGCCGGTTTGACCGACATCGCCCCAAAGGCGACTGACTTCGAAAGACCTTCAACGCCCGACCAGTGCAGCATCATTGCCCAGCGCCTGCAACCCAACGTTCGTGCCGTTCTTGCGGAGGGGGAGGTGCTGCAGGACTTGAGAGTGACCTGGAGTCCGGCCACCGAAACCGCTCAACTGTCCCATTCGCAAACACCCCTGGTGGCCTTGACGCGTCCAATTTTCGACACGTTCAGGAAACAGACCAAGGAGGTCCTCAGTTACGCTGATTTGCGGGGGGAGCGCGTCAACGAGATTCTGGCCCAGGTGGTGCCTCAATCGGCGTATTGGTCCTCCATCACCGGAATGACCCCCGAGCGGCACAAGTACTCGCTGGAGTTGTTGGGGGTGGGGCTCCGCTGTGCAATGCAGATCGTGATGCAGTTCAAGCACGTGCTGGGCGTGCCGCGGCCGACAGCGCTATCGGTACTCACCCAACCTGTCGTGCTGACGCCAGGTTACACCGCCTACCCTAGCGGCCACGCCACCGAAGCGGCCTTCGCCGCCGAGCTGCTTTCGATGTTGTTCCATCAGGCCTTGCATGCCGACAAGCCATTCGTGGCCGACCCGAAGGATGACACCCTCAGGCTGACGACCCCCCGATCCCAATTACACCGGCTGGCATACCGAGTCGCCGAGAACCGGGTGGTCGCCGGATTGCACTATCCAATCGACAGCATGGCTGGCTTTGGGTTGGGCATTGCAATGGCGCACTTCTTCGTGAGCCGCTGCGTGACTTCGGTCGATACGACCACAAAGATCGGCAGCGCTTGTTTCCTCAAGTTCGATCCCAAAGGGGCAGACATCCAACCACGCCTCGACAAGCCTTTGGATCTTTGGACCCAGCCCACTGTGGCGAGTGTCGGCACAGGGCAGGCGGGCGCGGTCGTGGCGTCGTTGTGGCGACTGGCGCTGGCGGAGTGGAAGCTGCTGTGACATTGACTGGACTCGGCGACTCCTTAGCGACGATGCCATGTTGAAGGTGAATGCCCTTGTCGCGGATGCAGCGGCTTTCTCGAGCGACCTGGGAATCGCCCGCGCGGATCTGTCCGGATTTGTCGACCGACTGGGCTTGACGCTCGAGCGCAGCAGTGTTGACCCGTACTTGGCCTGGGCACTGCTTTCCACGCGCTTGTCCGACCTCGAGGCTGAATTGCCATTGCTGGTTGAGTTCTCGGAAACCGTTTTCGACTTGTCCAAGGTCTTTAAACCTTCAGCTGAGCCCAGCGCAAAGACGCCACCCCTCTCTCCAACTTATGTCTCGCCTCGTCATGAACACCCTGCGCCATCGAAGGTTCAGCCCGTGATCACCAATTTGAGAGGCTTGAAGCAGCTTCTGGAAGGCCGCACCTCCGTGAAGGTACGGCGGATTGAAATCAGCCTCGCCCGCTACGCGACTTCGAATGCCAATATCGCGATGGCAGAGAAGGAGTACGCCAACAGCAAAGAATTGAGCCGCCAGGCTCTCGACGCCGTTGCCGATCATGTCAGCCGCTTGGACCCAAAGCTACCTAGCGGTATGCCGCAGTCCTATGCTGAATGGCAAGAACATGGCAGGCGCCTGGAGGAAGAGGCGATACGCGCCGGGCAGAGGCCGCCGCCTCTTGACAACTTCGCGCCCCAGCAGGGGCAACTGCCGCTGGTGTGCGTGGTGGACGACCGCTGCAACTTCTCGAGCCCATCACACGCCTCTCGAATCGGCCACTTGTGGCACCAAGGGGGAGATTCGGACTCCCTCGACCGGTTGCCCATTTCCGCGTGGGGGCCCCCGATGGCTGCGAAGAAGAGCTTCCACGCCAACGGCGTCCGAGCCGACTTTGCAGGTGCGTTCTACGGCCGCTACCTGAAGATGCAGCGCACTTCATCCGCCTCGGACAGCGAGGACGAGGCGAGGACTTATCGCGATCTCGGCTACATGAAGTCCGTGCTTCGATGGAGTCACGGCAGCGCTGTGATGGACCTGGTCGCCGGCCCGCGGGTTTGGGGGCGCGACCATGCCGAGCGCTGGGGATGGCGAGATCGGCCTCATGCACCGACGGGGATACGCTTCGTCCAATTGCCGAACCCCACGGTCGCCGATACGTCAGGAGGCTCACTTTCAAGCCATGCGCTAGATGCGATCCGATTTGCCGTTGACGAGGCCGAACCAGGACAGAAGGTGATCGTCAACCTCAGCTACGGCACACACTCGGGCGGCCACGACGGCACATCCCTGTGGGACGAGGGCCTTCTGGAACTGCTCAATACCTTCAATGGCTGTAAGACGGAGTCTTTGCGCAAGACCTTGCATGTCGTGCTTCCCGCTGGCAATTCGCAGTTGCTCCGCGGCCACGCCTGCAAGATCCTCAACGACCAAGACCGCCAATTGACGCTGCTGTGGAAAGTTCAACCAGACAATCCGGCAGAGAGCTTCATCGAGATCTGGTTGCCCGACGGATTCGATGCAGACATAGACGTGGATCCTCCGAACGGTGCCGCTGCTGCCGAAGTGGATGAACTGGCTACGAGGAAGAATCTGTTGGTTTGGGGCAAGGATGCCGCATCGGGTATCCAGCCATACGCCGCCTTGGTCGCTCCTGGTTCGGTATCGCAGAGCAAGCGAGGGCGAATGGCTCTGCTGGCGGTGGCGTCAACCTTGGCCAGCGACGCGGCCCAGGCCGCCGGGTGGATATCACGCAGCACCAATGCCGAAGACCAAGTTCAAGCGAAGCTTCGCACCGCCGCCGCACCACACGGCGTCTGGAGGATCACGATCACTCGGACAGCAGGGCACGGAGCTGTACATGCCTGGGTGCAGCGCGGCGACTTGGCGCCAGGTCGAGTGCAGCAGTCGCGTGGCCATCGAGGTCGGCAGTCCTACTTGCTCGACACCCTCGACGACCCACAGGGCTGGCCTGTCGACCCGAACTTCACGCTCAACGGCATTGCGACCGCCGTCCACCCGCAACTCCACGTTATCGGCGCCATGCGAGACAGCGACCATGGCGTGACGCCGTACTCGGGCGCTGGGCCGAATCGCCTTTGTGAACTGCGCTTTGAAGGCCCCGACAGGCTGGTCACTGCGGACCAAAGCCTGAACCAGCCGGGACTCTTGGTCAACGGTATGCTGGGCGGGTCCAGAATTCGCCTCTCCGGCACCAGCATCGCCGCAGCTGCCTATACGCGTTTGCTGTACGAGCGTCTGGCGCAGTGCCCGGACAGTGATGGCAAAGACATTTGCAGCGATGCGCTGGTCAGATGGACTCCCGAGGAGCGCATTCCGAGAGGGTCGCCGCCGCGCGCCGACTTGATGCATCGCGGCGAGTGGTCCAAACTGGTGGCGGAACACCCGAACGGCACAGTCAGCGTCCCTTCGGGAGGCTCTTGCAAGCCCTTCTCTGCTCACCCGGCACCGCCGCCCAGAGCGGGAGATTGGCCGCCGAGTCTTCGATAGAGGACGCGGTCCAGGCAGTCAATACCTTGGCGGCAAGCGCTTCAACAGTTGGATCCGCCCCTCGTGCACTCGAACGTGTCCACCCACCTCCAGCGGCTTCATCAGCAGGCTGACGCGCTCCCGCGTGCACCCGATCCGATTGGCGATCTCCTTGTGCGTCAACCTCTCGTCGACGCGGCGCGTGCCGTCGGCCTGCGGCACGGCCAGGGTGTCGAGCAGGAATTTCAGGCGTCCGTAGACATCGTTCAACGCCATCTGCCGCGTCGACAGCGTCGCCGCCCGCGCCCGCCGGATCACCTTGGCCAGCAACTCGAACGCGAAGCCCGGGCATTCGGCGATGTGCTGCTCCAGCGTATGCCGCGTGATCACCGCGCAGTGCGTGGTCTCCAGCGTGATGACACTGGCCGCCCGCTCCCCCCCGTCCAGTCCGAACTCCCCCACGTACTCACCGGGCCCGTAGGTGCCGTAGGTGACCTCGCGGTCGTTGTCATCGCTGCCGCTGTACACGCGCACGCGGCCGCTGGCGATGACGTAGAGCGTGTCGTCCACGGCCCCTTCATGGATGATGATGCTGCCCTTGGCATAGCGCTTGACCGTGCCTCGCCGCGACAGCGCGCGCACGCTGTCGGAGATGGCGGGGTGGTCCAGCGGATCGTCGGGCAGGCGACCAGGCAGTGCAGGCATTCACGCATCGTATCTGCCCGGCAGTGACACTTGTGCGTCCTTCGTCGCGCGCACCACAGCCCGACGGCAGGCGCGGCCCAGGGGCTGACCGCGCCTGCCCCTCACGCCGCTGCGCGCAGCACCCCCACCATCGGCGGCAGCACCGCCACCTGGCGCACCAGGTCGCGGATGCTCTCGGCCGCGGTCTTCTGCCGGATGCTGCCGATCTGCGAGCGCACGGTGGCCATGCCCACGCCGTGCTGGTCGGCGATCTCGCGCGGGTCCAGGCCGCCGCACAGGCCTTCCAGCACGCGCGTCTCGGCCGGTGTCAGGCCGTGGCTGCGTGCGAACCACTGCACCGACAGCGGCTCGCACACCTGGCGCTTGCCCATCACCAGCAGCGTGGCCGTGGTGCCGCCGCTGCCCAGCACGCCCAGCGGCACCACCGCCACGCTCACGCGCTGACCGGGCCCGCCCATGGTGATGAGCTTGCGCAGGCCGCGGTGCGCGCCGGACAGCGCGTCGTGCAGCCGCGACACGTCCTGCGGCTCGCGGGCGCGCAGCTCGCGGCCCAGCAGCTGCAGCGGATGGCCGGCGTCCAGCTCGGCACGCGCCGCGTGGTTGACGTGCAGCACCTGCGCGGTGTCGGCCAGCAGCAGCATGCCGTAGTCCACCTCGTCCAGCATCAGCGACAGCCAGCGCGTGGCCTGTGACGTGGTGGAACGGCGTTCGGGGCCGCCGTAGGCCTGGTGCAGCACCTGCAGGCCGGCGGCCGTCAGCAGCGGGTGGGTGCTCAGGGGGCGGGTGTTCTTGGAATCACCGAAGCTGTGCAACATGTTCTTCTCCCTTGGTGTGGCTCCTTGCCGGGATGGGCGGAGCACGGGTGCAAGCGTAAGAAGTCGCACCCCCTCCGGGCGGTAAGTCATTCGCTGCGCCCTGGTGATCCATTTACCTTGCACCACATCGGCGCTGTGTACGCATCGCCCGCCTTGGGGATCGAGGCCGTCGGGCTCCTGCATCGGTCGGGCGTGGCCCCGGCACGCCCTGCGCACAGCTGTCCCCGTTCCATCATGGACAGGAGCCACGCATGTTTCACTCTCCTCTTTCCCTTTCAGCCGACGCCAGCGCCTGGCTTGCCCCCTGGCTGCAGTGCAAACCACCGGCGAGTTCGGTGCCAGCAGGCTCGGCGTCTTCGGGATGTCGGCGCCGGAGCAGTAGCTGGCGCCTCCGCGCGAAGTCATGGAGCCGGCCGCGCAATGCGACGCCATGCCGGCACGACATCTGCGCGAGGAATGCCGCAGAGGGCGGCTGGCGTCGCGGTTGCCCGCCGATGGAGGGAAGGACCCGACCTTGCGCGTGGCCGAAGCGCCCGGCCCCGCCGTGCGCTGAACCCGCCGGCCCCTACGTGCCGCGCACGTAGGGGTTGTGCTGCCGCTCGCGCCCGAAGCTGCTTTCGGGCCCATGGCCGGGCACGAACACCGTGTCATCGCCCATCGGCCACAGGCGCCGGGTGATGGAGTCGATCAGCGTATCGTGGTCGCCGCCGGGAAAGTCGGTGCGGCCGATGCTGCCGGCGAACAGCACGTCACCCACGAAGGCGCGCTGCGCCTGGGCGCTGTGGAAGACCACGTGGCCCGGCGTGTGGCCGGGACAGTGCCGCACGTCCAGCGTGCAGTCGCCCACCGTCACCGAGTCGCCGTCGGCCAGCCAGCGCGTGGGCGTGAAGGGCTCGGCGCGCGGAAAGCCGAACATCTGCGCCTGCTGCGCCAGGCCGTCGATCCAGAACTGGTCGCCCGGGTGCGGCCCGACGATGGGCAGGCCGTCTTCACGCGCCAGCGTGCCGGTGGCGCCGGCATGGTCGATGTGGGCGTGCGTGAGCCAGATCTGCTGGAGCGTCACGCCCAGTTTCGCGATCGCCGCCCGCAGCTTCGGCAGGTCGCCGCCGGGGTCGACGATGACGGCCTGCATCGTGCGCGTGCACCAGAGGATGCTGCAGTTCTGCTGGAAGGGTGTGACGGGAACGGTGAGGTAGTGCAGGGGCATGGTTTACGGGCAGCAGCTGCGGCGTGCAGGTGTTGCTCTTCGCGCCGCCCGCTCAGGTGCCGATGATGCCGCCGTCCAGCTTGCGAACCACCACCGTGGCAGAGCGCGGTCGGCCGTTGGGCTTGAAGTCGGGCCAGCGCGAGAACCGGCCCGGGCTGGCGGGGTCACTGCGGTCGCTGGGCGTCTCGCCAGGATGCTGGATGTTGACGAACATCGTGCGACCGTCCGGGGTGAAGGTCACACCCGTCACCTCGCAGTTGGTGGGCCCGGTGAGGAAGCGTCGCGTCTGTCCGGTGGCGGGGTCGCAGGCCAGCATCTGGTTGTTGCCGATGCGCTCGAACTCGCCCTTGTACATCTGCGTGGCGTGAGCGTCGGTCTGGATCCACAGCACGCCCATCGGTCCGAAGGCGATGCCGTCCGGGCAGGCGTAGATGTCGCCGTTGATGTTGCCCTTGGCTTCGGCCCGTGCGTTGGCGGGGTCCCCGGCATGCACGAGGTGGTTCCAGGCGAAGCCCAGGCCGTCGAAGTCGCCGTCTTCCTTCCAGCGGATGATCGAACCCATGCTGTTGTTGGCGCGCGGGTTGGCGGCATCCACGCCGGGCATGTTGGGTTGACCCCGGTTGCTGTTGTTGGTGAGCGTGCAGTAGACCCAGCCCGAATTCGGGTCGATGGTCAACCACTCCGGACGGTCCATCTTGGTGGCCCCCAGTGCATCGCTGGCCTGGCGCGCCTTGATGACCACTTCGCCCTGATCGGCGAAACCATTGGCGGCCGTCAGCGGCCCCTGGCCCTGGGCCATGGGCAGCCACCGCCCGCGACCGTCGGCGTCGAAGCGCGCCACGTACAGCGTACCGTGGTCCAGCAGTTCCCGGTTGGCCTTGGCGCCGCCGGGCGCGATGCGGTCGCGGGTGATGAACTTGTAGATGTACTCGAAGCGCGCGTCTTCGCCGGAATAGACCACCGCGCGGCCGTCCTTGGTCACCGCGATCCAGGCGCCTTCATGCGCCGCGCGGCCCAGGGCCGTGCGCTTGATGGGGGTGCTGGTCGGGTCCATCGGGTCGACCTCGACCACCCAGCCGAAGCGGTTGGGTTCGTTGGCTTCCTTCGTGGCGTCGAAGCGGGCATCGAACTTCTCCCATTGGTAGAAGCCGTCCTTGCGCATGCCCCAGCGCCGGTGATGCGCGGAGATGTTGTCGCCACCGCCGAAATAGAACATGAAGTTCTCTTCGCCCGACAGGTAGGTGCCCCACGGGGTCTGGGCCGAAGCGCAATTGTTCAGCGTGCCCAGCACGCGGCTGCCGGTCGGGTCGGCGCCCGTCTTCATCATGGCGTGGCCGGCGGCCGGCCCGCGGACCTCGAAGGGCGTGCTCATCGTGAAACGCCGTGCATAGCGAGATGGCCGCACCATCTGCCAGCGGCCGCCGGTCATCTGCACCTCGATGACCGCGAGACCGTGCGCGTTCTGGCTCTTGAGCACCTTCTCGGCGTTCATGTTGTTGAAGCCACCCACATGCAGCAATCCGTCGTCGGTGTACTCGTGGTTCATGGCCAGCAGGCCGCGCGTGCTGCTGCCGGCGAGCGGGAAGAACTCCACGCCGTCGTGGTGCATGCCCATCTGCACGGCCTGCTCGGCGGCGGTGTTCGAGCCATCGTCCTTCCAGGCCGGCATGTTGCCGGCGATGCCTGCCGGCTCCCCCCAGGCCGCGAGGGTGGTGGCCACGTAGCCTTCCGGCACCACCAGGGTGTCGCCCACGCCGGGCGGGATGGCCTTGAAGCCGATGCGCGGCGCGCCGCCGGTGGTGGCGCAGCCGAACAGCGGCGCCAGGAGCGGCGCGGTGGCCAGCACCCCTGCGCCACGAAGCAGCAGGCGCCGCGCCGGGTCGCTCACCTCGTGGATGGTGGGATTGCCTGAGCGATTGCTGTCTTCCATCGTTGAGAAATCCTTGGCCATGCCGGTCTCCGAAGTTGTGCGCCTGCGCACGGCATCGTATAGCCATCCCCCTTTCGTCGACAACGCTGTTGACCTTGCCCGGCGGCGGCTCGGCGCGCAGCGGCAGCTCGATGCGGGCCGCGGCACCACGCGCCGTGGAGAATCGGCCGGGCGGGACGAGTTCGGCTATGGTTCGGCGTTTTTCGCCGCCGCCCGCAGCGGACGGCGGCCATGGCGCCGTCCCCCGACCGGCCCACCCAACACAAACCCAGGAGACCCCGTCATGATGAAGTTCCGCCACCTGATTCCCGCCCTCGTGCTGGCCTGGGCCGCCGGCGCGGCCACGGCACAGGCCTTTCCCGAGCGCGAGCTCTCGGGCGTGATCATGTGGGGGGCGGGCGGCGCCACCGACGTGGTGGCGCGCGCCATCACGCCCTTCGCCGAAGAGGCGCTGGGCAGGAAGATCGTGCTGCAGAACAGGGCCGGCGGTGCCGGCGCCATCAGCACCAACTTCGTCAACCAGCAGCCTTCCGACGGCTACACGCTGCTGATGGGGGCGGAGAACCCGCAGCTGCATGGCGTGATGGGCCTGGGAGAACTCGACTACTCGAAGTTCTACCCCGTCAACATCGTCGGGCGCGGCGTGGTGGTGATCGTGGCCCACAAGGACAAGCCCTGGAAGTCGATGAAGGACCTGATCGCCGACGTCCAGGCGGCGCCTGGCAAGGTGAAGATGGGCTCCACCGGCCCCGGCGGCCTGCCGCACACGGTGGGCTCGATGATCGGCACCGTGGCCAAGCTGCCGGTCACCGCCGTACCCTTCGATGGCGAAGGCCCGGGCATGACGGCCTTGCAGGGCGGCCACGTCGACTTCATGGCCGTGGGGCTGGGGGCCGCGTCGGAACACATCAAGGCCGGTCGCGTCAAGGCGCTGGCCGTGTTGCGCGACACCGCGCACGACGGCATCCCGCCCATCACGCAGGACCTGCCGGCCATCGGGAAGTACCTGCCCTGGGGCCCGTTCTACGGTGTCTTCGTCAAGCGCGACGTGCCCGACGCCGCCAAGGCCAGGCTGGTGGCGGCCTTCAAGACGGCCGCAGCCAACCCGAAGTTCGTCGAGCTGATGAACGGCCGCGGCAACGTGATGATGAACATCTCCGGGGCCGAGGCCGACGCCTTCCTGAAGAAGTGGCAGTCGGTGACGGCATGGACGCTGCAGGAAGCCGGCGCGGCGAAGAAGTCGCCGGCCGAGCTGGGCATCCCCAGGCCCTGACGTCGCCGCGGGCGGCCCGGGCGGCCTGCCCGCCTCGGCGCAGGCGGTACCGCCCTGCAGCACGGAGCCACGACCATGAACGTCCACCGCGAACGGCGGCCCGGTGAACTGGTGTTCACCCTGCTGCTGCTGCTGGGCAGCCTGTACCTGCTGTGGGAGGCCTACGGCATCTCGAAGTTCGAGAGCATCACTTCGGCCGGCGTGTTCCCGATGGTGACCACCGCGGTGATGGTGGTCACCGCGGGGCTGGCGCTGGTGGCAACGCTGCGCTCGCCGCTGCGCCACGACGGCGAAGGCCGAAGCCTGCCGCAGCGCTTCCTGCGCGAGATCACCCCGGGCGTGCTGCTCGGCTTCACCGCTGCCATCGCGCTGTACATGGGCCTGCTGGAGCGCCTGGGCTTCCTGCTGTCGTCCTATCTCTTCCTGGTCGCGGGCATGGCCCTGCTGGGCAGCCGCCGCTGGGTCCTGAACCTGCTCGTCAGCGCGGCCTGCCTGGCCGGCATCTACCTCGTCTTCCGCATGGCGTTTTCCGTCGTGCTGCCGGGCGGCACCTGGCTGCAGGCGGTGCTGCGATGAACGAGGCGCTGGGCCACTTTCTCACCACCTGGACCAGCCCGTACCTGCTGTTCCTCACCGCCGCGGGCACCTTCGCCGGCATCTACGTCGGCGCCATCCCGGGCCTGAGCGTGACGATGGCGGTGTCCATCCTCATCTCCTTCACCTTCAAGTGGCATGTCAACGAGGCGCTGGCGCTCATCTCGGGCATCTTCCTGGGCGGCGTGTACGGCGGCTCGCGCAGCGCGATCCTGCTGAACATCCCGGGCGCACCGGCGGCCATCGCCACCGGGCTGGACGGCTACCCTCTGGCCAGGCGGGGCGAGGCCGGCACGGCCATCGGGCTGACCACCGTGGCCTCGGTCTACGCGGGCTTCATCGGCATCCTGGCGCTGGCGGTGGCGGCGCCGGCGGTGTCGGACCTGGCACTGATGTTCGCGCCGCGCGACTACCTGATGCTGGCCGTCTGGGGCATCCTGCTGGTGGGTGCGCTCAGCGGCGGCTCGCTGGCCAAGGGCATCTTCGCCGGCGCCCTGGGCGTGCTGATCGGCATGGTCGGGCTCGATCCGATGACCGCCGAACCGCGCTTCACCTTCGGCAGCATGCAGATGACGGCCGGCATCTCCTACGTGGCGGCGATGATCGGCTTCTTCGGCGTGGCCGAAGTCCTCGTGCAGCTGCACGAGCTGAAGGTCAAGGCGGTCAAGCAGGACGTCTCGAAGATCCTGCCGTCGTGGCGCCTGCTGAAGAAGTACCTGCCGCTGTCCACGCGCACTTCGGCCATCGGCGTGGTGGTGGGCGCGCTGCCGGGGGCCGGCGGCGACATCGCCGCGCTGATGGCCTACGACCACGCCAAGCGCAGCGTGAAGAACCCTTCGCGGCCCTTCGGCGAGGGCGCTTATGAAGGGCTGGTGGCGCCCGAATCGGCCAACAACGCCGCGGTGGGTGGCGCCTACATCCCGATGATGACGCTGGGCATACCGGGCGACGCCGTCACCGCGGTGATCATCGGCGCGATGAGCATCCACGGTCTGAAGCCCGGGCCGATGCTGATGATCGAGACGCCCGACCTGTTCTGGTTCATCGTCGGCAGCCTCGCGCTGGCCAACTGCTTCCTGCTGGTGTTCGGCCTCACCGGCATCAGGCTGTTCGCCAGGATCGTCGAGACGCCCAAGCCCATCCTGCTGCCGGTGATCCTGGTGCTGTCGGCGGTGGGCGCCTATGCCATCAACAACAACCCGGTCGACGTCTACTGGATGCTCGCCTTCGGCGTGTTCGGCTACTTCCTGAAGATGTACGGCTACCAGGTCGGCCCGGTCATCCTGGGCATGATCCTGGGCCCGCTGATGGACAAGAGCTACCGCCAGGCCATGATCTCGGCCGAGGGCCAGGTGCTGCAGTTCATCGGCGAGTTCTTCACCTCGCCGCTGTCGGCGCTGCTCCTGGCCGCGCTGGTGATGACGGTGGTCAGCCAGACGCGGTGGTGGAAGCGCTTGCGCGGTCGCGCGGCGTGACGCGCTGCAGGACGACATCGGCGCCGGCAGACTGCTGTCGCCTGAATTTCGACATCTGCGGCACCGCACCCACGACCGTCACGGCTCGAAATGCGGTCGACCGGGCTGCGCCGAAGAACGGGCACCATATTCCTTCGTGAAGAACCCTCAAAACGGCGACCCTGGTGAAGTCATCTTGCCAGGAGGTGAAGTCGACGAGGATGCGCCAGGAGGGCCTCGAGCTGGCAACGGATCGTCGGCGCCCGCCGACGAGACGGCCCAGCAAGGCCTGCGGGGCAAGCGGGTTGCCAGCGCCTGGCATGGCGCAGGTTGGCCTGTCGCCCACACAGGCGAGGCGATCGCCAACACAACGGCGATGCGCTGCGCCGTGCAGACGGTGTTTCACGACGACGCGAAGCCCTCCCGGGTCGTGCTTCCGCTGCGGCGCGACCCGGACTGACTCCCCAGTCGTTCCTGCCGGAGGGAGCGACAACTGCCGGCGGCTGACTCGTCGGGTCGCCTTGGCCGGACTCCGTGCCCTGCGGCCAGGCATCGCCGGTAGCGTCATGCACCGGCACGCCGGGCGCGCCAGGCAGGGAACGCGGCGGCGCCGTGGGCCGTCAGCGCCGGGTCGCTTGCACACGCTCGCTCAGGGCGAGGTGGACTCCTGCGCTACGGCGGTCCGCAGCGCACCGGCGGTCACAGGCTGTAACGCCTCCGGTGGGGGGAGTGCCGTGATTCGTGTCCGGTCCCGGCCCCGAAGACCCGTTCAAACAAGCATAGGGGCGAAGCACGGCGCAACGCCCAACACTCAGGAGTCAGGACGATGAGACAGGACCAGCCCTTCTTCGCGGCCTTCGCGTCATTCGCGGGAATCGCCCTCGTCGCCATGTCGGCCCCGGCTGCTGCCGACACTTGCAAGGACGCCAGGTTCAAGGTCACCAATCTCCACGTCGAGGGACGCGAGATCGAAGTCCGAAGGATCCGCTACTTCAACCCGCACACGAGCAGCACGCGCACCGAGGATGTACCGAACTTCATCTGCAGACACGGAGCGACTTGCACCACCGCGGGCGACAACCTCGGCAACGCCAAGAACGTCGACCTGAACAGCATCCAGGTCGTGTTTGCCTTCCGCGAACGCGACAAGGACTGGTCCGACGAGTTTCAGACCCGGCCTTTCGTGCCCACCTTGCGCAAGTGCACCGAAGGCAAGGTCTATGGCCCGATCGTTGTCTCCGACAACGGCGGCTGATTCACCCATCACATCCAAGGAACACATCATGGACCGCATGCTTATTGCTTCGACCATCGCCGCGCTGGCCTCCATCGGCACCGCTTCGCCGGCCTTCGCCAAGTTCGAGTGCTACGACTTCAGTGGCCTGGCCGTCGGAACCGAATACAACATCGACAAGACGGTGAACGCCAACCACGCGACGATCACGTTTCGTCCGTACCAAGTGGGTGGCAACCCCACGGGCGGCGCGGTCAACCATGCCATCGTGCAGCAGGCGCAGATCGCCGGCGGTGCGGCGCCCGAAATGGAAATGAAGACGCTCACCGTGCAGATCGTGCCCAACAAGCCGATCCAGCGCATGCGGGTTCGCCTGGCGCAGAACATCACGCCGACGGGTGGCTTCGGCGAAAGCAACTTCGAGGTCAACGGCGAGCGGCATGACGGCCCGTCGTTCGAATCGGTCAACGGCAAGCGTCTGGGGGGCGCCGAGTTCCGGGCCAAGTTCGCCAACAACGCGGCCAACTGGCATGTCGGCACGGTCGAGCTGAGCGCCAAGCCCGGCAGCAAGATCAAGAGCTTCAGCGTCGGCGGCCATACCTGGCGGCTGGACGACATGTGCATCGACCGCTAGTGTTGCACCATGCGCTGGGCACGAGCCTGCGCCCGAGCGCAAGAACCTCGGGCCTTGCGCGAGGTGCGTGTCGGCATCACCATCAGCGGCATCGCACGCTGCCCTGCCCATTGATCCATGCCCGCATCGCCTGCGTCCACAGACTGGCCCCTGAATCCTGGCGTCGCGGAATTCGACGCGCTGCAGGAAGACCCTGCGCGCTGGATCGGCGTGGTCGCCACGCTCGGTGCCCGCTACACAGCGGCACCCGCGGCAGCGGCCGGGGGGGGCACGGTGCTGGTGGCGCTGCTGGGTCGCGAGTTGGTGCTCAAGCTCTACCCCCCCTTTCTGCGCGATCACTTCGCCTTCGAGCGCGCCATGCTCGGCCATCTGCACGGCCGGCTGTCGCTGCCCACACCGCAGCTGGTGGACAGCGCCGAGCACGCGGGCTGGCCCTACCTCGTGATGACGCAGTTGCAGGGCATGCCGCTCGATCGTGCCTGGCCCGCACTGGCGCAGCAGGATCGCTGCGCCGTGCTGCGCAGCATCGGCCGCCTGGCCGCAGAGGTGCATGCGCTGCCGCCAGGCCCGATGATGGCACTGGCGCCGCGCTGGACCGACTTTCTGCAGGGCCAGCGCGAGCGCTGCCTTGTCCGTCAGCAGCGCACCGGACTGCCGGCGCACCTGCTGGCGCAACTGGCGTCGTTCCTGCAGGGGCCCGTGCCCGAGGGCCAGGACGTCATCCTGACGGGCGAGTACACGCCCTTCAACCTGCTGCACCAGGACGGCGGCCTGTCGGCCATGTTCGACTTCGGCGACGGGCTGGTCGGCCCGCGCGAGTACGACTGGCTGGGTCCCTTGTGTTTTCTGGCTGCAGGTGATGCATCGCGCATCGACGCGCTGTTCGACGGCTACCACGGCCGCGCTTTCGATCGCAGCCGGCGCAAGGCCCTGCTGCGGCTGCTGCTGCTGCATCGATACAGCCACCTGAAGGCGCAGGTCGCCCTGCCCGGCTGGCAGGACGCACCGGACTTCACCGCGCTGGCCGCCTCGATCTGGCCCTGAGGCGGGGCTGCCGCGCTTCGAATCGCGGGTGCTCAGGCACGGGGCCGCTGGATCAACAGTGGGCCGGCGGGCGCCTTTACTCCGCGCGCCGCCCGAAAGCCGGGTCGATGCGGCTCCGGATCAGCGCAGCTGCAGCGAACGACGGGATGGTGGCCACGCACACCCAGACGAAGAAGTCGACATAGCCCAGCTGCGTCTGCAGCCAGCCGGCGGCCATGCCCGGCAGCATCATGCCCAGCGCCATGAAGCCGGTGCACAGCGCATAGTGCGCCGTCTTGTGCTCGCCTTCGCCGGCCACCATCAGCATGAAGACCATGTAGGCGGTGAATCCCAGGCCGTAGCCGAACTGCTCGATGGCGATGGCCGTGCTCACCACCGCCAGACCCTGCGGCTGCCACAGCGCCAGCGCCACGTAGGCCACGTTGGGCAGGTGCATGCACAGCACCAGCGGCCACAGCAGCTTCTTCAGGCCCACGCGCGAGATCAGCCATCCGCCCAGCAGCCCGCCCACGGTGAGGGCCGCGATGCCGAAGCTGCCGTAGGCGATGCCCACGTCCTGTGTCTTCAGGCCCAGCCCGCCGGCTTCGCGCGGGTCGAGCATGAAGGGCGTGACCAGCTTCAGCAGCTGTGCTTCGGCGAAGCGGTACAGCAGCAGGAAGGCCAGGATGCGCACGATGCCGGGCTTGCGGAAGAAGGCCGCGAAGACGGCGAGGAAGTCGCGCCAGAACTCTGCGGCCGTGCGGCCGCTGCGCAGCGGCGGAAGATCGGCGGCCGGCCGCGGCAGCGCCCAGAAGTGCCACACGCCGAGCAGGCCGAAGGCCACCGCCAGCCCGCCCATCACCAGCGCCCAGGCGGTGGCCGGCTGCCCGGTGCGGTCGCTCAGCATGCCGGCCAGGTACACCAGGCCGCCCTGGCCGGCGATCATGGCCACGCGGTAGAAGGTGCTGCGCACGCCGACGAAGGCGGCCTGCGACTTCTGCGACAGGGCCAGCATGTAGAAGCCGTCGGCAGCGATGTCGTGCGTGGCGGAGCTGAAAGCCATCAGCCAGAACACCGCCAGGCTGAGCTGGAAGAAGTTCGAGGCCGGCAGCGTCAGCGCCACGCCGGCCAGCGCCGCCCCGATGAGGAACTGCAGGCCGACGATCCAGCGCCGCTTGGTGCCCAGCAGGTCGACCAGCGGGCTCCACAGCGGCTTGATGACCCAGGGCAGGTAGAGCCAGCTGGTGTAGAGCGCGATCTCGGTGTTGCCGATGCCGAGGTTCTTGTACATCACCACGGCCAGCGTCATGACGACCACGTAGGGAATCCCCTGACCGAAGTACAGCGTGGGAATCCAGCGCCAGGGGGTGGGCGAGGGCGTCATCGGGCGCGATGTTCACACGGATCCGCGGCAGCCCTTGCGCAAGGCGCCGCGGCAACCGATCGGGGAAGGCCCGCCGGACGTCGCCGCGCTGCCGGCCGCGCACAATCCGGCGACCGGCTCCCCGCAGCCCGCTGCACCCGACCCGATGACCCACCAGCAACTCGCCCAGGCCCTGCTGCAGGCCGTGCGCGCGCAGGACTTCGGCAGCACGCCCGACGCGATGCGCGGCGGCGCCGCCGTCGAACACCATCCGAGCATCGACCTCGCGGTGGCCGCGTTCCCGGCGCGCGGCGCGCCGGTGTGGGCCAACGTGCTGTTCTCGCGCGAGTTCCCGCGGGGCATCGTGGCCGGCATCGACAGCCACGGCGGACCGGTGACCGACGTGCAGTTCCTGGCCGACCAGCGCGATGAGAAGCTGGACAGCTTTCTGTGGTTCCCGGGCGCCGACTGGTCCGGGCGCGACTGGAAGCCCTTGTTCGGCAGCGGGCCCCATCGCTTCGTGGCGCCCTACCCGGCCTCGCTGCTGAAGATGATGGTGGCCGTGGGCGTGGCCATGGCGGTCGACCAGGGGCTGGCCGCCTGGCCGGTCGAGGCGATGGAGAAGATGATCACCGTCAGCGACAACGACGCCACGACCGAGATGGTGGCGCTGCTGCACCGGCTGCGCATGATCGAAGCTTTGCACCAGCGGCTGATGAATTGCGGCCTGCCCACGCTGCAGCTGCGCGGCACGCAGCCCGACGGGGGCTGGGGCAATGGCGCCGGGGCCGGCGTGGGCATGATCCACATGACCGCCTGGGACAGCGCGCGGCTGATGTGGCTGCTGGACGCCCAGGCGCCGCAGCCGCCCTGGCTGCAGGCCAGCCTGCCGCTGGTCAGCGCCGCCAGTCGTGCCCGTCTGCGCCGCTGGCTCGACGGGCAGACGCTCAACGAGATCCTGTCGTCGCATTCGCTGGTCGGCGTGCCCGGCTGGGTGGCGGGACTGCCCACCAGCGTGCACTTCGCGCACAAGACCGGCGCCACGCAGAACTACGCCAGCGACGCCGGCATCGTGCAGGCGGTCGCTCCCGCACGCCGTCACTACGTGGTGGCGATGCTCAGCAACCTGGGCATGCGCTACGCGCCGCACGAGCGCTGCGCCACGACCTGGAAGATGCCGGCGCTGGGCGCGGCCATCGACGCCGCCCTGGCGCCCTGGCTCGAAGGCTCGGCGCGCTGACACAATCCTCGCCATGCATCCCAAAAGCCGCACCGCCCATCTGCAGGCCCATCAGTTCGCCGGATTCGAGCCGGGTCCGCGCCTCATCGTGACCGGCGCCGTGCACGGCAACGAGACCTGCGGCACGCGCGCCATCGAGCGGCTCTGGGGCGAACTGCAGCGCGGCGAGCTGGAGATCACGCGTGGCGTGCTGACTTTGGTGCCGGTGTGCAACCCGCTGGCCTACGCCCACGGCCGTCGCCCGGGCGACCGCAACCTCAACCGCAGGCTGCGTCCCACCCCCTCGCCGGTGGAGTACGAGGACCACATCGCCAACCTGCTGTGTCCCTGGCTGGCCGCGCACGACGTGCTGCTGGACCTGCATTCCTTCCGCAGCCCGGGCAAGCCCTTCGTGCTGCGCGGCCCGGCCGACAACACCGGCACGCTGGAACCCTTCGCGCACGAACACGCCGAAGGCCGGCTGGCCGCGCACCTGGGCGTCGACCGCGTCGTCGAAGGCTGGATGGACGCCTACGCCGGCGGCGTGGCGCGGCGCCGCGAGCGCGCGCTGGCCGCCGGCCTGCCGCTCGATTCGGTGGACGCGAGCTACGGCGTGGGCACCACCGAGTACATGCGGTCCGTGGGCGGCTACGGCGTGACGCTGGAATGCGGTCAGCACGAAGACCCGAAGGCGCCCGAGGTCGGCTACCAGGCCATCCGCCAGACGCTGGCGCTGCTGGGCCTGGCGGCGCTGCCGCTGGCGCCACCGAAAGGGCCTTTCGAGTGCCTACGCCTGGACACCGTGGTCGACCGCCTGCACGAGAACGACCACTTCGCGCGCAGCTGGACCAGCTTCGACCCGCTGGCCGCCGGCGAGCTGATCGGGGTGCGCCACGACGGCAGCGAGCTGCGCGCGCCCGAGGCCGGCTGGATCGTCTTTCCCGACGTCGGCGCCAAGCCCGGCAACGAGTGGTTCTATCTGGCACAGCGCAGCGACCGGCCGCTGGACTGACCGCCTCCGCGGCGCCTTCGGCGTCCCCCGATCCACATCACCGAGACCTCAGCGCGGGTTTGGCGCTGCGCCGCAGAATGGCGTCTTGAACGTTCGATGGAGACCCGGATGACCCACCGCATGACCCTGGCAGCGTTGATGGTCGCCCTGCTCGCCGGCTGCACCGCCTTCGGCCCGCCGCCGCTGGTCAGCGGCCAGAGCGAGGCCGACGTGGCCCGGCTGATGGGGCCGCCCACCGGCCGCTACACGATGCCGGCGGGCGGCACGCGGCTGGAGTACGCCACCGGCCCGGCCGGGCGGCAGACCTGGATGGTCGACCTCGACAGCGCCGCGCGCGTCACCGGCTGGCACCAGGCACTGGAAGAGCCACGCCTGCATGCCTTCCAGCAGCGTGCGCCGGGTCTCACGCGCGACGAGGTGCTGCGCACGCTGGGCCGGCCGGGTGAGACGCGCGTCGCCGGCTGGCAGGGCGGCCTGCTGTGGTCGTACCGCTACGAGACCAACGACTGCCTGTGGTACCAGGTCGAACTGAGCGACGCCGGCATCGCGCGCGGCGCAGGCTTCGGCATCGACTGGACCTGCGACGCCAGCAACGACCGCGGGCAGCCATGACCCGGGTGACGCTGCACGGCATCCCGAACTGCGACACCGTCAAGCGCGCCCGCGCCTGGCTGGCCGAGCAAGGGGTGGAAGTCCAGTTCCACGACTTCAAGAAGCAGGGCGTGCCCGAGGCCGGTCTGGACCGCTGGCTGCAGCAGGCCGGCTGGGAGAAGCTGCTGAACCGCCAGGGCACGACCTGGCGCAAGCTCGACGAGGCGGTGAAGGCCGGTGTGTGCGACGCCGCCAGCGCCCGCGCGCTGATGCTGGCGCAGCCCAGCGTCATCAAGCGGCCGGTGGTCGAATGGCACGGCCAGGCCGGCCCGTTGACGGTGGGTTTCGATCCGGCGGTGTTCTCGGGTCTGGCCAGGTCCTGAACCGGCCCGGCGGCCCGGGTCAGTCGGCCGGCAGCGCGTCCAGCCACTCCAGCAGCAGCGCATTGACGCGGCCGGGCTGCTCCAGCGTCAGCAGATGCCCGCACTCGGCAAGCAGTTCGAGCCGCGCGCCCGGCACGGCCGCCGCAATCTCCTTCGAACATTCCGGCGGCGTCAGCAGGTCGCTCTGGCCGCAAACCACCAGCGTGGGGCAGCGCAGGCCGGGCAGGTGCGGACGCTGGTCCGTGCGCGCCATCACGGCGCGGTTCTGGCGGATCAGCGCCTGCGCACCGGCGCGCCGCACGAATTCGAGGTAGGTGGCGATCAGCTCTGACCGACCCTCGCCGCCGGCATGGAAGGCGAAGGGCAGGTTGGCACGCAACACCTCGTCCATGCGCCCTTGTTCGAAGAGCACGATGGCCTCGCTGCGCAGGCGGATCAGCTCCGGCGTGTCGGGCCGGGCCGTGGTGCCCAGCAGTGCCAGGCCGCGCACGCGCTGCGGTGCCTGGCGCGCCGCCTCCATCGCCAGCATGCCTCCCATCGAGGTGCCCACCAGCACCGGTCGGCCCGGGTGTTCGGCCAGCAGCGCGGCAGCCATCTGCGGCAGGGTGTCGAAACGGAAGTGCACGTCGCTGACGTGCACACGGTGCCGGGTGGCCAGCACCGGCAGCTGGTCGCGCCAGATCGTCACGTCGCTGGCCAGGCCGGGCAGCAGGATCAGGTCATGCATGGAACGAGTGTGCCAGAGGCGTGGCGGAAGCCACTGCGGCGCGAGGCGAACGTCAACGCTGCAACACGAGGCCGTTGCATACTCGAAATCATCCATGACCGAACTTCTCTTCATCCGCCACGGCGAGACCGACTGGAACCGGCAGCAGCGCTTCCAGGGTCAGATCGATGTACCGCTCAACGCCCTCGGCCGCGCGCAGGCCGCCCGCCTGGCCGAACGCCTGGGCCCCGAGCCCTGGGACCTGATGGTCGCCAGCGACCTCGCACGCACGCAGGAAACCGCCGCTCCGCTGGCCGCCGCCTGGAGGACCACGCCGCTCCTGGACGCGGGTTTTCGGGAGCAGAGCTTCGGGGTGCTCGAGGGCCTGGACGTACCGACCATCAAGGACCGTCACCCCGACTTGTGGGCGCTGTGGCTGGAGCACCGTGCCGACTTCCAGCTACCCGGCGGCGAGAGCCTGCGCAGCTTTCACCGGCGCGTGATGGACGCCGTCGAGGCCACGGTGGCACGCCATGCCGGCGCCCGCATCGCCGTGGTGACGCACGGCGGCGTGCTGGACATGCTGTGGCGCAGCGCGAACGCACTGCCGCTGGACGGCCTGCGGCGCTGCGAGATCCCCAACACGGGCCTGAACCGCCTGCGCTGGGTCGACGGCCATCTGAGGATCGACAGCTGGGCCGACGCCGCCCACCTGCAAGGCCTGCCGGAACAGCCCGGCACGGCGGCCGGCGAACGCTGAGCGGTCGCGCGCTGAAACAGCCGGTGTGCGGCCGCCCGCACGGCCGGGGCGATCCGCCACAATGGCAAGCATGACCTTTCCGCTCGGAACGATGCGCGCCGACGGCGCGCCAGCGGCGGCCCCTCCGGCCGGCGATGCATCGCCGCGATGGCGGCACAAGCTGCTGCTGATCGTCGGTGCCGTGGGCTGGCTGCTCCTGGTGCTGGCCCTGATCACCCATCAGGCCGGCGACACGGCCTTCACCACCTCGGGCACCGGCGAGCCCCTGGCCAACAAGGTCGGGCTGCTCGGCGCGCGCATCTCCGACCTGCTGTATTTCCTGTTCGGCTTTTCCGCCTGGTGGCTGGTACCGGTGGCGGCACGCGCCTGGCTGTCGTCGCTGGCCGACCTGCTGCGACCCCAGGGCGCCGGCGCCCCCGCGTTGCCGCGCTGGACCTTCTGGGCCGGGCTGGCGCTGCTGCTGGCCGCCAGCACGGCCCTGGAATGGACCCGCCTGTACCGCTGGGAGAGCCTGCTGCCCGGCCACGCCGGCGGCATCCTGGGCCTGGGCCTGGGGCAGCTGTCGATGCGCTGGCTGGGCTTCGCCGGCTCGGGCGTGCTGTGGATCGCCGCGCTGGTGCTGGGCATGTCCTTGGCGCTGCGTTTTTCCTGGGCGCGCGTGGCCGACACCATCGGCGAGCGCATCGATGCGCTGCGCGAGAAGCGCCAGGAGCGCCGTGAAGTGGCGCAGGACCTGATCATCGGCGAGCAGGCGCTGCGCGAACGCGAGCGCGTGGTCGAGGTCGAGCTGCGCGAGGTCGAGGAGCACATCCCCATCGTCATCGAGCCGGCGGTGGTGGACGTGCCGCGCTCGGAGCGCGTGGCCAAGGAACGCCAGAAGCCGCTGTTCGCCGAACTGGTGGACACCAAGCTGCCGCAGGTCGACCTGCTCGACGCCGCGCCGGGACGCCAGGAGTCGGTCACGCCCGAGTCGCTGGAGATGACCAGCCGCATGATCGAGAAGAAGCTGAAGGACTTCGGCGTCGAGGTGCGCGTGGTGGCGGCGTCACCCGGCCCGGTCATCACGCGCTACGAGATCGAGCCGGCGATGGGCGTGAAGGGCTCGCAGGTGGTGGGTCTGGCCAAGGACCTGGCGCGCTCGCTGTCGCTGGTCAGCATCCGCGTGGTCGAGGTCATTCCCGGCAAGAACACCATGGCGCTGGAGCTGCCCAACGCGCGGCGGCAGACCATCCGGCTGGCCGAGATCCTCGGCTCGCAGGTCTACAACGACGCCTCGTCCCTGCTCACCATGGGCCTGGGCAAGGACATCGTGGGCAACCCCATGGTGGCCGACCTCGCGAAGATGCCGCACTGCCTGGTGGCCGGCACCACCGGTTCGGGCAAGAGCGTGGGCATCAACGCGATGATCCTGAGCCTGCTCTACAAGGCCGAGGCGCGCGACGTGCGGCTCATCCTCATCGACCCCAAGATGCTGGAGATGAGCGTCTACGAGGGCATCCCGCACCTGCTGGCGCCGGTGGTCACGGACATGAAGCAGGCCGCCAACGCGCTGAACTGGTGCGTGGGCGAGATGGAGCGCCGCTACAAGCTGATGAGCAAGATGGGCGTGCGCAACCTGGGCGGCTACAACAAGAAGATCGCCGAGGCCACAGAGCGCGGCGAACTCATCGGCAACCCCTTCAGCCTGACCCCCGAAGCGCCCGAGCCGCTGGAGCGCCTGCCGCACGTGGTGGTGGTGATCGACGAGCTCGCCGACCTGATGATGGTGGTGGGCAAGAAGATCGAGGAGCTCATCGCGCGCCTGGCGCAGAAGGCGCGGGCCGCCGGCATCCACCTGATCCTGGCCACGCAGCGGCCGAGTGTGGACGTCATCACCGGCCTCATCAAGGCCAACATCCCCACGCGCCTGTCGTTCCAGGTCAGCAGCAAGATCGACAGCCGCACCATCCTGGACCAGATGGGCGCCGAGGCGCTGCTGGGCCAGGGCGACATGCTCTACCTGCCGCCCGGCGGCGGCGTGCCGGTACGCGTGCACGGCGCCTTTGTCAGCGACGACGAGGTCCACCGCGTTGTGGATTACCTGCGCCAGCAAGGCGAGCCGAACTACATCGACGGCATTCTCGAAGGCGGCGTGCTCGAAGGCGAGGGCGGCGAGATGGGCCCGGCCGGCGACGGCGCGGGCGGTGGCGAGTCGGATGCCATGTACGACCAGGCCGTGGCCGTCGTGCTGCAGCACCGCCGTGCCTCGATCTCGCTGGTGCAGCGCCATCTGCGCATCGGATACAACCGCGCCGCCAGATTGCTGGAACAAATGGAGAAGTCGGGACTCGTATCGGCCATGAGCACCAACGGCAACCGGGACATCATCGTCCCGAAGAGAGACGAATGATCAAGACCATCGTGGCGGCTGCGGCCCTGTCGCTCTCGGCCTGGGCGGCACACGCCGACGCGGTCGACTCGCTGCGCGACTTCGTGCGCGAGGTGAAGACCGGGCAGGCGAAGTTCACGCAGACGGTGACGTCGGCCGACGGTGCCCGCACCAAGACCAGCAGCGGCAGCTTCGAGTTCCAGCGCCCCAACCGATTTCGCTTCGCCTATGCCAAGCCTTTCGAGCAGCTCATCGTGGCCGACGGGCAGAAGGTGTGGATCTTCGATGCCGACCTGAACCAGGCCAGCTCGCGCAAGCTGTCGCAGGCGCTGGGCAGCACACCCGCGGCGCTGCTGGCCGGCGGTGCGCTGGAAAGCGAGTTCGAGCTCAAGGCCGAACCCGCGAGAGACGGCCTGGCCTGGGCCCTGGCCACGCCCAAGGCCAAGGACGGCCCCTTCCAGAGCATGCGCGTGGGCTTCAAGGGCAAGGAACTCGCGGCGGTCGAGATCACCGACAGCTTCGGTCAGCGCTCGCGGCTGGTGTTCAGCGAGTTCGGCGCCAACGTGGCACTGCCGCAGGACCGCTTCCGTTTCGTGCCGCCGGCAGGCGCCGACGTCATCGAGCAGTAGGCCCGGCCGGTCGCCTAGAAGACGGCCTTCACACCCAGCGAGATCTGCTTCGCGCGCGGCTTGTCGAACTGCAGCGCATA